>JBBSQZ010000012.1:0-23469 GCA_038243565.1 Rhodothermales bacterium
AAACCAGGAGTCCGCGCGGCTCGAGGAGCCGCTGCGGACGGATCACGCCGCGATCTGCGGCGGTCTCACCTCGACTGCCAACACGACCGGCGCGGGCGTCGCGGCCCGGACCGGCCAGTCCAACCGGCGCGCCTCGTCCGGCGCGCAGACGTGCGGGCCGGGAAAGACGCAGTGCTTGTCGAGCTCGATGCTCACCAGGGCCGGTGCCGGCGGCGCCTCGCGGTGCGAGTGCACCCGCCCGTGATGTGAATGGACGCCCTCCTCCGCCCCGCCGTGGTCACTGTGCGCCTCGTATTCGTGGCGCGCCTCGTCGTGGTTATGCGCTGCCAGACGTTCAGCGTACAGACCAACAGTCCCCCGGCGCGGAGCTAGCCGCCCCTGCTGCCGGGGGGCCGTTCCTCCGCGCCCGTCCGAGGCAGCTTGCTGACCCCAGACACGGCCCCCCGCCCGGCTCGCGCCGTGTGCTCCCAGTAGGGGGGCTGTAAATGCGACGGGACGCTCGTGGCCGTGATGATGCGTCGCCTCGTGGTGCTCGGTGAACAGGTGGACGGCGAGGCGCAGGCCGTGGCCCGACGACGTCCCGCCGAGCGCGACCGCGTACCCGACGAGCACGGCCACGGCGACGCTGCGCCCGAACGGGACGCGGCGACCGGACGATGTTCGACGGGGCGGGCGCGGCACGTCGGGTCAGGCCGAGGGCCGGGCCGAGGCGAGGAGCCGCCGCGCGTCGGCCGCCGCCTCGGCGCTCTCGACGCCGACGTGGCCGTCGAGCGCGAGGCGGTACTGCCGGGCCGCGTCGGCCGCCCGGCCGGCGGCGGCGTAGATGTGGCCGGCGCGGTAGTGCACCATCGCGTCGCCTGTCCCGAGGCGCATCGCGCGCTCGATGAACGGGACGGCCTCGGCCGCGCGGTTGTTCTTGAACAGCGCCCACGCGTACGTCTCGTTCGCGTGGAGGTGCCCCGGGCGGCGGCGGATCTGTGCCGTCGCGAGCTCGAGCGCGCGCGGCAGCTCGCGGTCGTGGTCCGCGAGGAAGTCCGCCTCCTCCATGTCCACGATCTCGCCCATCTCGCGGGCGGCATGGAGCGCGGCGAGGACGCGGTCCGACGCAGCGCGGGCCTTGCCTGCGTCGCCAGCCAGGGTGTAGGCACGGACGAGCAGCTCGTCGGTCGCCTCGGAGGGGCGCATCGCGCGGGCCTCCTCGAGCTTCGCGATCGCGCCCCCGGCGTCGCCCTTCACGAGGGCGACGTGGCCGAGTGCGGCGACGGCCGGCGCGAACGTCGGGCGCTCCTCGAGGATGCCGGTGTAGAGGAAGGCGGCGGTGTCGGGCTTCGCCTGGCTGAGGTAGAGGTTGCCGAGGTTGAGCAGCGCCCACGCGCGGCCCAAGCGGCCGAAGGGCTCGGCGTCGGCGGCGAGGCGCATCGCCTCGATGGCGCCCGGCGTGTCGCCGTGGAGCTCGCGGAGGTAGCTCGCGCGGGCGTAGGCCGGCAGGCCCGGCCGGATGGCCTGCATCCGGTCCGAGACGCGCTCGGCCTCGTCGTACTCGCCGAGCTCGACGAGCGCGTCGACGAGCGTGCCGTGCGTGAAGGCGTGGTCCGGGTAGCGCGCGATGAGCCGCTCGGAGAGGTCGCGGGCGCCCTCGAAGCGGTGCAGGACGTTGAGCAGGCTCGCCTGGAGCGTCAGCGCGTAGTAGCTGGTCGAGTCGCGGGCGATGGCCTCATCGAGGAGGCGGCGTGCCTCGGGGACGTACTTGCCCTCCTGCCCGGTCTGGCCCGCGAGCTGGAGCAACACCTGCGCGAGGCGGATGCGCGGCTCGACGGCCTCGGGGTCGCGGCGGAGCACGGCGCGGTAGTAGTCCGCTGCCTTCTCGGCATCGACGAACTCGGCGGAGGGGCTGATCTGCGCGCGGTCCTGGGGGAGATCGGCGATGACGGCGCGGGATTTCCAGATGCCGAACGCGGCGACGGCGGCGATGGCGACGACGCCGAGCGTGGCGAGGCGAACGGTTTTGGCAGACATCAGAAAGGGAACAGTAGAAAGGAACATCAGGCCGCAGCCAGCGGCAAAACAGACAGGGCCAGCAACACGCCAGCAGATCGGCACCCGTAGGGGCACCGCGTGCCGTGCCCATCTCTCCAAATGGCACCGCAACCGGCCGGCACCGAAAAACCGGCCGGGTGGCAGAGGTCCGTCCCCCGCCGCCCGGCCGGTCGTGTCATCCGGCCACCGTCAGCGGACGACCGTCGCGCGGCGCGCGGCGACCATCGTGCCGTCCACCGTGAGGCGGTAGACGTAGGTGCCCGAGGCGACGCCCGAGGCGTTCCAGCGCGCCTCGTGCGTCCCGGCCGTCATCGGCCCCGAGGCGAGCGTCTGCACGAGCCGGCCCTGGACGTCGTAGACGGCCAGCGTCACGTCGCGGGCGTCCGTCGCCGTCTGGAAGCGGATCGTGGACGCGCCGCGCGCCGGGTTCGGGAAGCTCTGGTCCAGGATGAACGCCTGCGGCGCGCCGATACCGAGCCCGGCCGCGTTCGGGAAGTTGGCCGTCGGCGCCGTCGCCGTGAGCTGCTTCACGTAGCTGTAGCCGTTGAACGGGTTGGCGAGGTACGGGAAGCTCGTCCGCAGCGCCACGTCGTTCTTGACCGGGCCGGCGAGGAACGCGAGCTCGTCGAAGAGGAACGGCGAGCCGAAGTCCGAGTAGTTCGCCGCCGTGGCGTCGTCGAACGGCAGGCCCACGGCTGCGAGCACGAGGCCGCCGACGGCCTGGAGCTCGATGACCGTGATGTCATCCTCGAGGCGGCGCCCGTTCGGGAAGCCGTCCATGTGCGGGATGAACTCGAGGTTGGTCGTCGTGTTGAACGGCGGCGCCGTGATGCCGATGGCCGCGGCGCGGATGAGCCCGAGGCGCGCCCAGTCCGTGTACTCCATCGTCCCGCGGGGCGTCGGCGGGACGGCCATGTTCAGGCGCAGCATGTCGCCGCCGTAGAGGCCGTCGTTCGGGACGCTCGTGAGCGGCAGGAAGTTGTTGATGAACGGCTTGCCGGGCGAGAGCGGGCCGGCCGTCTTGCCCGTCACGAGCTGGTACGGCGCCAGGTTGGGCACGCCGAAGTAGAAGATCGGCAGGATGTCCAGCCGCCGCGGCTCGTTGTCGCCGATGAGCGCCGTCGGGACGCCCGGCTGCGTCGGCCGCGTCGGCACGGCGAAGGCCGTCCCGGTGATGTCGATCGCGCCGCTCTGGATGAGCGGCAGCAGCGCGAAGGCGCCGTCGTTGCCGTTCGTGAAGTTGAGGCCCGAGCCGGCGTTGGCCGGGTTGCCGTCACCGTCGAGGTTCAGGGCCGGGTACGTGTTCTGCTGGACGCGCAGGTCGTTCGAGAGGCCCGGCACGGCCGCGGCGAACTGGCCGCCGCCCATGTAGAGCGCGAGCTCCGGGTTGACGAAGTACTGCGCGAAGGTCTGCTCAGCGGCGCTGTACGGCGACGTGTAGTTCCAGCGGTCCTTCTCGCCGATCGGGATGATGGCCTCGTTGGTGAGGGGCATGCCGAGGCGCGACACCTGCACGTAGTTGTTCGAGTAGGTCGGCTTGGTGCCGTCGGTCGAGAGCGTCGTGATCTGCGGGCGGCTCGCCGAGGCCCACACGCCGATGACGTAGTCGCCGTCGAGGATGTTGGCCGGCGCGTTCTGGCCGTTCTTCTGGAGGCTCGTGATCGGGATCTGGAGCACCAGCGAGTGGACGTTCAGGCCGGCGACGCCATCGCGGGCGTTGTCCGGGTTGGTCACATCGCCGTACTGGTCGCGGATGCCGCCGAGGTCGAACACGCCGCCGAGGTCGACGAAGAAGGGATCGTCGCGCGGGCCGGCGAAGACCTTCTCGCCGGTCGAGGCCGTCGTGATGGCGTTCGTCGTGAGCGTCTCGTAGTCCGTGTTGAGGCCGGCGGCGGAGTTGATCGAGCGCGGCCCGACGTTCGGCGGCGGCGTCGCGCCGGCGGCGATGATCGTCTGGAAGCCGCCCTGCCCGACCTTCTTCTCGAGCTTGTACGTCGTGTTGAGGTTCTCCTTTCCGAGGCGGATGAGGAAGAACGTCGACGGGTCCTCGTTGACGCGCGTGAACGTGAAGCGGTACGTGATGTCGTCGGTCGCCGTGCCGAGCGCGCCGACGGACGTCTGGTTCTTGACGTGGATCTCGTAGCGGACGTCCTCGCCGAAGTGGTTGTAGTTCGGGCCGCCCTCGGGGAGCTGGAACGGGATGTAGTTGGCGACGAGGGTGACGGTCGACGGGTTGTCGGGCGAGCGGAAGGCGTAGACGTCGGTGTTGTCGGCGAGCGGGTCGTCCGCGATGAGCGGCGCCTCGCGGTGGCTGGACGCCTCGGAGGGCGGCGGGGCGAGGAACGCGCCGCCGAGGAGCAGCGCCGTCAGTGCGCCGCCGGCAAAGGCGGTCTTGAGTGACTGGGGGAGTGGCATGGGGCCTTTTGAAGGGACTGTGGACTTCCAACAAACGAACCAGGCGATTAAGCCGCAAGCCCATCGGCTGCTCACCTGCTGCTCACCTTTCCTGCCCGTTCTGGCGCCTGACCCGGCCGGGGCGCCGCTCAGGGACAGCCTGCGCGATCTGGGGAAGACGCATGCGCGATGAGCGTGGACGGCTCAGCGTGCCGGCCCGACCGAGGCGGTGGCCTCTGTAGGGCGCGCTCGCCGAGCGCGCCGCGGGGAGACCGCCGAGGCGCGACGCGGCGCCTCGAGCGAGCAGCAGACGGCTCGGCGAGCCGTCCCTACCTGGGGATCTGCGCGGGTCGGGCAGGATCCACCGAAGCGCCTCGGTCAGGCATCTCGAGGCGCCCCCATCATCAGCACGGTGAACAGGACGGCGCCGAACGCGACGATCCCGAACAGCACGCCTCCCGCGACGCTCGGCGCCTCGATCAGGCTCCGGCCGAGCACGAGACTGGCGATGAACGCGAACGTCTGGCTGCCCACGACGACGGCGCGGCCGTAGATGCCGCCGAGCACCAGGCCGCGCGCCGTCCACGTGAGCGCCGCGAAGCCGAGCAGCGCGGCGCCGACGACCTGGACGGCGACGGGCTCCGTCGTCCCCGCGACCTCGGGCGCGAAGAGCGCCGCGAGGCCCGCTGCGGCGAGGAGCGCCGCGTAGACGCGCAGGAGCGCGCCGTGCACCTAGCGCTGGCGGCGGCCGCCGGACCCGCCGCCCTGCTTGCCGCGGCCGCCGGTGTTGCCGCCCTGCGCGTAGCCGCCTTGCTTCTTGGCGCCGCGCGGCGCACGCGCCTTCGGCGGCCCCGAGCCCAGCTCGTAGCGCCGGTCTACCGGCTCGGCCGGGTCCTTCTGCGTCGGCGTGAAGTCGTCGTAGCGCGCCTCCTCGATGGCCTGGCCCGTGTGCTTCTCGATGGTCCGCAGGTTCGGCGCCTCGTCCGGCGAGACGAACGAGATGGCGTCGCCGGTCGCCTCGGCGCGGCCCGTGCGGCCGATGCGGTGGATGTAGTCCTCGGCGATGTGCGGCGTGTCGAAGTTGATGACGTGCGTGACGCTGTCGAGGTCGATGCCGCGGCCGGCGAGGTCCGTCGCGACGAGGACGCGGAAGTCGCCGGCCTCGAAGCCCTGGATGGCGCGCTGGCGCTGGCCCTGGCTGCGGTTCGAGTGCAGGGCGACGGCCGCGTGGCCCGCGCGGTCGAGGAGCTTCGTGATCTTGTCCGCGCGGTACTTCGTCCGCGAGAACACGATCGTCTTCTCGACGGGCTCGACGTTCAGGATGTGGTGCAGCAGGGCCTGCTTGTCGTGCTCCGCGACGCGGACGGCGCGCTGCGTGACGGTCGCGGCGGGGTCGCGGCGGTTGCCGATCTCGACCGTCTCGGGGCGGTACAGGACCGACTTCGCGAGCTGCTGGATCTCGGCCGGCATCGTCGCCGAGAAGAGCATCGTCTGCCGCTTCACGGGGACGGCGGCCACGATCCGCTTGACGTCCTTGAGGAAGCCCATGTCGAACATGCGGTCCGCCTCGTCGAGCACGAGCACGTCGATGTGGGACAGGTCGATGATGCCCTCGCTCATCAGGTCCAGCAGGCGGCCGGGCGTGGCGACGAGGATGTCGCAGCCTTTGCGGAGCGCCTCGCGCTGGCCGCCCTTGCCGACACCGCCGTAGATCGTCGCGGAGCGGAGCGGCGTGTTGGCGCCGTAGGCTTGGACGGCCTGCTCGACCTGGATCGCGAGCTCGCGCGTCGGCGTGACGACGAGCGCGCGCGGCACGCGCCGGCCCCGCGTCGGCTCCTTGACGAGGTAGTCGAGGATCGGGAGCACGAAGGCGGCCGTCTTGCCGGTCCCGGTCTGCGCGACGCCGACGACGTCGATGCCGTCGAGCGCGAGCGGCAGCGTCGCGGCCTGGACGGGCGTCGGCGTGGTGTAGCCGGCGTCCTGGACGCCTTTGAGGACGGACGGGGCGAGGCCGAGGGAGTCGAACGAGGTCATGCGGCGGTCGTGGGGAATCCCCCAAGAGTAGCGCCCGAGGCGCCGCGCCGCGGAGAAGAGGACGGCAAGTCGCGGAGGGCTGAGGACGGAAACGTCGAAACAAACCGCGGTGCCTCGTCCCCCACACCCCAAACCTCAGCCCGCCGCGGCGAGGCGCAGGCCGCGCTCGTACTGGTCGCGGTAGGCCGAGATCGCCTCGAAGATGGCCCGCGCCGTCTGCTGCTGGCCCGCCGGGCTCGCGAGCATGCGCGCCTCGTCGGGGTTCGAGACGAAGCCCGTCTCGATGAGGACGGCGGGCATCGAGGCGGCCCACAGCACGAGGAAGCCCGCCTGCTTGACGCCGCGGCTGCGGCGGCCCTGGCCCGTCAGGCGGCCCTCGACGAGGCGCGCGAGCGCCTGGCTCTCCTCCTGGTACGCGCTCATCGTCATCGCCTGCAGGATGTCGCCCTGCTGCGTGTACTGCGCGTAGAGGTCCGGCGCGGACTCCAGCTGGATCACCGAGTTCTCGCGCTCCATCACCTCGTGCGCGCTGGTGGAGCGGTGGGGCGCGAGGAAGTAGGTCTCCGTGCCCGAGGCCGACGCCGCGCCGGCGGCGTTGGCGTGGACCGACACGAACAGCTTGCCGCCCGAGCGGTTGGCGATGCGGCCGCGCTCGCGGAGCTCCTCGAAGTGGTCGTCGCGGCGCGTGTACACGACGCGCAGGCCGAGCTCGCGCTCGAGCATCGGCCCGAGGGCGAGCACGATGCCGAGCGTCACGTCTTTCTCACGGACGCCGTTGTAGGTCGCGCCGACGTCGTGGCCGCCGTGGCCGGCGTCGAGGACGATGGTGTCCAGCCGCCAGTTGTTGCCGTTGGCGACGTAGACGGCGGTCGCCTCGGGCGTGTACGGCACGATGGCGGGCGGGGCCGTCTGCCACGCCGAGGCGCTCGGCGGGGCGCTCGACGGCGCAGCCTGGGCAGCCGGAGCGGGCGCCGCGTCGCGGCGGGTGCGGCGCGTCGGAGCGCGGCGTGCGGCGGTCTCGGCGGGCGCCTGCACGGCCGGCGTCGCGACGCGAGGCGTCACGGCGCGGGCGGGCGCGGGGCGAGCGGGAGCCGGGCGCGGCGTCTCGACGCGGGCCGTCCGGACCGGCGGCGCCTCGGCGCGGCGCTCCTCGGGCGCGCGGCGGGCGCCCCAGCCGCCTCCGCCCCAGCCCGCAGTGTTGCGCGGCGCGGCGAAGGTCAGCAGCACGTCCGCCGCGTCCTGCGCGACCTGCGGGTCCGGGCAGTCGGGCGCGTCGAACGTCAGCACGACGCGGTCGCCGGAGGTCTCGACGCGGTAGTCGCGGACGGGCAGCGCGGCGCGGCCTCGGTCCATCGACGGCGCGAGCGCGGCGCCCATCAGCGTCAGCGTGACCGTCCGCCCGCGGCGCTCGGCCGAGAACGCCTGCACGCGCGCCGAGGCGTGGACGCGGACGACGAGCGCCTCGCCCTGTGTCTCGAACACGACGCTGCTGACGGCGGCGAGGGCGTGCGAGGCGGGGCGGGCGGCAGTTGGCAGCGCGGCGGCGAGCAACAGCACGACGGGCGCGAGGCGGAGCAATCCGGGCATGGCTGAAGCGCGAGGGCGACGGTGCGTCTGGACGGGACGCCGGGACGCATCAAGATCGTGCCAGAACGGGGAGAAAGGCATCGCGGCACATCCCGGAGTCTGAAACAGCCGTTCCGAACCGCTCAGGCACGCTCCCGAGCGTGCTATCAAACGAACCGGTTGGCGCGGCACTGGCCGGTTAGCGGATTTCACCCGCGGCGTTCCGTTTCACCCGGCGCGTCAGTCCCCGCAGAGGCCGTGGAGGCGGCGCTCGACGATGGCCTCGTGCTGCGCGTCGCGCGTGTCGAGCTGGCTGCGGACGGCATCGAGCTCGGCCTGCGCGCGGTCGACCTCCTCGCGGCGGAGCGACTGCTTGAGCGCGAACAGCTCGTGGAGGCGGTCGCGGAGCTCGCCGCGGAGGCGCGTGTGCTCCGCCCCGGCGGCCGTCCGGCGGACCTGCTCCGCGAGGGCGTCGACGCGCGTCTCGAGGTCCTGCTCGTGCTGCATCCGGCCGTAGAGGGCGCGGTCGCGCTCGGCGAGCTCGCGGAAGTAGGCCTCCTGGCTCACGAGCGCGAGCCGGTCGTCGTCCATCTCGCCGACGCTGGCCGCGTCCGGCATGGCCGCGCTGAGCGCGTAGACCCGCTCGCCGGCGCGCGTCGACTCTTCGAAGCGGACGAGGCGGCCGCGCTCGAGCACGTACGCCTGCCCGTCGACCTCGACGACGGGCGTGATCGGGCCGCTGTAGTCCAGCGACATCGTGAGGCCCGTGAGATCGAGGCCGGCCGGCGCGGCGCCGGGCAGCGCCACGCGGTCGAGGTAGACGTTGCCGTCGCGGATCTCGAGCAGATGGCCGTCGGCGGCCGTTCGCGGTGCGGTGGAGACGGGCTGCTGGGCCACAGCCGCGAGGGGCAGCGCGAGGATCAGCAGGGCGAGGGCGCGGGCGGTCATCGGTCGCCGGGAGCGGGTTCGGTACGGAGGCGGACGCGGGCGGTCTCGCGGACGCTCTGGAGGCCGGGCGTCGCGCGGCCGACGGTGCGTGTGGCGGGCGCGCCGAAGGCCTCGGCGGGCCCGCCCCATGCGAGGCCGGTGGTGCCGCGGCCGAGCGCCTGGAGGCGCAGGGAGAGGACGCGGACGTCGGCGGGTGCGTCCCACGCGTCGTCAGAAGCGGCGGGCGTCACGTCGGCCGAGGCGAGCGCGGTCGTCAGGTCGGCTTCGGGGCGTGGCATAGTTGGGCGCGCGGGCACCACGCGAGGCGCCTCGACGCGGCGCGGTGCCGGCGCGGCCGCTGGCGTCTTTGCAGACTCGGTCTGCGGCGCGGCGCTCGGGCGCGTCTCGGCCGGGACGACCGGCGCCAGCGCGGCGGCGGGCGCTGCGGCCGGCGGCGGTGTCAGCGCGGCGAAGGACTCGGCCTCGACGGCGGCGGGCGCCTGTGTCTGCACGCCCCCCGAGGCCGCGCCCTCCGCCTCAGCGGCGGGCGTCTCGGGCGCGAGCGTCGAGGCGACGTTGGCCTGCTGGTCGGCGGCGGGCGCCTCGGGCGCCCTGGCTGTCCGCGGCATCAGAGCAAACACGAGGGCGACGGCGAGCGCCGCGGCGCTCGTCCACGCGCCGACGCGGCGGTAGGAGCGGGCAGCACGCATCGGCGCGCGGTCCGGTGCAGGCGCCGCGACGGGCGTCTCGGCGGCGGGGACCTCGACGGCGGGTGGCGTCCCGGCCGAGACGGCGCGGGCGAGCACGGCGGCGATCGCGGCGTCGGACGGCCCGGCGGGCACCGGGTGGTCGTCCAGGAGGTGGCGCGTCTGGACGAGGAGCTCCGTCTCAGCGGCGTCGGGAACGAGTCCGGCGGCGAGCGGCAGGCCGTAGGCGACGGCGAGCGGCGCGAGCGCGGGCGCGCCCACGGGGTCGTCGGCGCGCGGCGCGCGAGCCGTCGCGGCAGCGGCCTCGGCGAGGACGGCGTCGAGGGCGAAGGCCGGCGGGCGGGCCGGGCGGGCGTCCACCGTCTGCTCGACGGCGGCGCGCGACTGCGACAGAAGGGCCGCCTCGACCGGGTCGGCTGCACAATCAGTCGGCTCACCGTAGAGGGCGCGGACGGCGGCGAGCGGGGCGAGGGCCGCAGCCGAGGCGCGGGCAGCGTCGGCGAGGACGGCGTCGAGCGTGGCGGCGGCCGGCCGGCGGTCCTGCGCGGCGACGGCCGCCTCGACGGCGGCGCGCGTCTGCGCGAGGAGGGCGGCCTCGGCGTGCCCGCCGGCTCCGGGCGCGGCAGCCTCGGGGGCGCCGGGCGCCTCCACGCCGTAGGCGCGTCGGAGCGGGGTCAGGGCGTCAGACATGAGATCAGAGGAGAGGCGTAGCGAACGGGACGGTCGGTCGTTCTGGTGTGTGGCAGGGAGGGCGCGCCTGTCGTCGGTATCGGACGGCGGCGCTCGGCGAGCGCATCGCGCGCTAGCGGACGGTCTCGGGCGGGCGCCGCGGTGCGCCCGGCACGTCGGCCGTCGTCTCGTCGAAGTATTCGGGTTCGAGCGTCTTGCGGAGGTTGATCAGCGCGTAGCGCATGCGCCCGAGGGCAGTGTTGATGGAGACGCCGGTAAGCTCGGCGATCTCGCGGAAGGTCAGCTCGGACTGGTGGCGCATCAGCACGACCTCGCGCTGCTCGGGCGGGAGCGTGTCGATGGCCTGCTCGACGTCGGCCCAGAGCGTGTCGCGGCCGAGCAGCGTCTGCGCGTCCGGCGCCTCGTCGGGCAGACGGTCCCAGAACGACGCGCCCTCGTCCTCATTGCTGCCGCGGTCCACGTCCGACCACTTCTTGCGGCTGCGGAGCCAGTCGAGGGCGGCGTTGCGGGCGATGCGCATGGTCCACGCGAGCCAGCGGCCCTGCTGCTCCTGGTACGACCCGCGGCGGTCGTGCATGGCCTGGATGGCCCGGAACATGGTCTCCTGGAAGAGGTCGTTGGCGACCTCGCGGTCGCGGACCATGCCGACGAGGTAGCCGTAGAGGCGCTCCTGGTGGCGCGCGAGAAGCTGCGAGAACGCGCGCTGGTCGCCGTCGTCGAGGTACGACGAGACGAGCTCGGCGTCGGTCTTGGCGGTCTTCTCCGCGGTGGGCGTCTGCGGCATGGAATCGGGCGCGGGAACGGTCGAAGGCGGCCTAATGGCCGGTCGGAAGGGGCGTGGGACGCGCGACGGGTGCCGGGGCTCCCCTCACGACCGGATTCGGCGCCGGCAGCACGAGGCCCCACTTGCCGAGCCACAGGCCGGCGTCGCCCGCGGCGCGCAGCGCCTGGTACGCCTTGCGGACGGGCCGGCCCGGCTCGACGTCGTCCAGCACGACGACGGCGCCGGGCGCCAGAAACGGCCGGACGGCCTCGACGTAGCTCAGCGCGGCGTCTCGCTCGTGGTGGCCGTCGATGAAGACGAGGTCGAACGGGCCGTCCGAGGCGCAGACCGATTCGAGGGTCTCGTCGAAGGGGCCCACGACGACGCGGGCGCGCGCCTCGTCGTGGCCGAGGGCGGCGAGGTTGCGGCGGGCGAGCGCGGCGAGCTCTGGCGCGCCTTCGAGCGTCACGAGGCGCCCCGGCGGCACGGGCAGCGCCTCGGCGTCGAGCTCCTGCGCATTCCGCCGGAGCGCGCCGGCGATGTGGGCCGCCGAGACGCCGAGGTGGGTGCCGAGCTCGAGCACGCGCCGCGGCTGGAGGCCGCGCACGAGTCCGGTCATCATGCGCCCCCACAGCGGCCCGCTCGAGGCGCGCCGGTAGACGTCCGCCACGCGGCGGATGGGCGCGTTGTCGCCCGCCGTCCCGGCGCCGTAGTCGACGACCTCGACGGTGGCATCGGTCCGGGCGAGGTGCGTGCGGAGCACTGCGATGGCGCGCTCGTCGGCGGCGTCCTCCGGCCCGAGGCGCAGGCTCGCGGCGCGGGCGACGGCCGACCGCGCCGGCTCGGGCAGCGGCGGCTGCGCGGCGACGAGCGCGCGGAGGGCGAGGCGGAGCGGGACGGCGGTCACATCGGGGCGGCGGGCGGCGCCGCAAACTAGGCGCGCCGCGATGCTGTGTTTGGAACGCCGTGACGCGGATGGTTGCGGCGCGATTCGCGGGTGGGCAGGCAGCAGCCTGGAAGGTGGGCACAGCACGCTGTGGCCCTACGGGTCGGTTGGCGATGCGGGCAGGCGTTGGTGGTGGAACAGTCCGCGGCGCCTCGATCAACCAAACCCCAACCCCCAAACCCTACTTCCCTACCCCGGCCTTGTCCATCGCCTCGCCGAGGCGCCCGACGGGAATCAGCTCGAGGCCCTTCGGCACCTTTACGCCCTTGAGGCCCGCGCGCGGCACGAGCGCCGTCTCGAAGCCGAGGTGCCGGATCTCGGCGAGGCGCGCCTCGATCCGCGAGACGGCCCGGACCTCGCCGCCGAGCCCGACCTCGCCCACGATCGCCGTCCCGGAGTCCAGCGGCACGTCGCGCGCGGACGATGCGACGGCGAGCAGCACGCCGAGGTCCGCGGCGGGCTCCTCGAGGCGCACGCCGCCCGCGACCGACACGAACACGTCGCTCTGCGAGACGCGGACGCCCTCGCGCTTCTCGAGGACGGCCAGCAGGACCTGCATTCGCCGGCTGTCGAAGCCCGTCGCCGTGCGCTGCGGCGTGCCGTAGCTCGCGCCGGCGACGAGCGCCTGCACCTCGACGAGCAGCGGCCGCGTCCCCTCGAGCGTGCACACGACGGCCGAGCCGCTCGACCCGAACTGCCGCTCGGAGAGAAAGAGGGCGCTCGGGTTGGCGACCTCGGTCAGGCCGGACTCGCGCATCTCGAACACGCCCAGCTCGTTCGCCGCGCCGAAGCGGTTCTTGACCGCCCGCAGGATGCGGTACGCGTGGTGCCGGTCGCCCTCGAAGTGGACAACGGTGTCGACCATGTGCTCGAGCACGCGCGGCCCGGCAATTGAGCCCTGCTTGGTGACGTGGCCGACGAGGAACGTGGTCATCGGCATCGTCTTGGTCGCGTCGAGGAGCGCCGCCGTAGACTCGCGGACCTGCGCGACGGAGCCGGGCGCCGAGGCGAGGTCCGGGCGGTAGACCGTCTGGATCGAGTCCACGATGAGCACGTCCGGCCGGACGTCCAGGCAGGCCGCGAGGATCGCCTCGACGTTCGTCTCGGGGAAGAGGAACAGCGCCTCGGTGTCGACGCCCATGCGCTGCGCGCGGAGCTTGACCTGCTGTGCCGACTCCTCGCCCGTGACGTAGAGGACCGTCGAGCCGTCGAAGCGCCGTGTGAGGTCCGTCATCAGCGTCGACTTGCCGATGCCGGGGTCGCCGGCGACGAGCGTGAGGCTCCCGACCATCACGCCGCCGCCCATCACGCGGTCGAACTCGCCGAGGCCGGTGACGAGGCGGTGCCGCTCCGAGACGGTGACGTCGGTCAGGCGCTGCGGGCGCGTGGCGCCGTAGGCCGCGCCGAGGCGCGCGGCCGTCCCGCCCCCGCCGTCGCCGAGCCCCGAGTTGCCGAGCCCGGAGCGCATCACCGGCGCCTTGACGGCCGTCGGCTCGGCCTCCTCGACGAGCGTGTTCCACGCCATGCAGCCGCCGCACTGCCCCCCCCACCGGATGGAGGCATGGCCGCAGTCCTGGCAGACGAATCGGGTCTTGGCTTTGGCCATCGGAGGAGGGGTGAAGGGGGACAGAATGGAGAGGTGGAAGGGGAAGGCGGGGGGCCGAGGCGCGGGGGCATTTCCCCTCCCACGCGGCCACCTTCACACCCTTCCACCGCGGCTCCTCGCCGCACGGCGCTAGCTTGGCGGCTGGCCGGGCAAGATCGCGACGGCCGCTGCCACCCGCCTGTCACCGCGCCCCGCATGGAGATCGCCCCGACCCGCTCTTCCCCGCCGCCTGCCGCGGACGAGGACGGCGCCTCCGGTGGCCTGCGCGCCGGCGCGGCCGCGCTCGCGGCGCCGCTCGTCGCCGCGCTCGAGGGCCTCGGGCGGTACGTCATCCTGATGTCGCGCGCGTTCAACCTCCCCCGCGACCTCAGCCCGAGGCTCTACGCGCGCAACCTCGCCGAGCAGATGGTCCGCATCGGCATCGAGTCGATCCCGATCGTGGCGCTCGCGACGGCCTTCGCCGGCGGCGTGACGACGGTCCAGGCCATCTACCAGCTCGAGAACCCGCTGCTGCCCGTCTCCATCGTCGGGACGTTCGCCGAGCAGTCGATGCTGCTCGAGCTCGGCACGCTCGTGACGGCGTTCGTGCTCTGCGGGCGCGTCGGCGCGCGGATCGCGGCCGAGCTCGGCACGATGCGCGTCAAGGAGCAGATCGACGCCCTCGAGGCGATGGGCCTCTCGTCGCGGACCTACCTCATCGTGCCGCGCGTCGTCGCCGGCGTGCTCATGTTCCCGGTCCTCTACGTGATCGCGACGACCGTCGGGATGGCGACGAGCGCGCTCGTCGCCAGCACGTCCGGGGCGCTCTCGGCCGAGACGTTCTGGCAGGGCGCGCAGCTCTACTTCCGGCCGTACGACGTCTTCTTCGGCCTCGTGAAGTCGATCGTGTTCGGCTTCGTCATCACGTCCGTCGCCTGCTACACGGGCTACTTCACGAAGGGCGGGGCCGAGGGCGTCGGCGACTCGACGACGAAGGCCGCCGTCTACGGCTGCGTCTACGTCCTCCTCGCGGACTACCTCTGCGCCGCCCTCCTGCTGTAAGGTGGAAGGGTGGGAAGGTTAAGGGGTGGAAGGGGAAATGCCTTCCGTCTCTCGCCACGGTGCACCGACCGACGTGCCTTTCCCCTTCCACCCCTCCACCCTGTAACCCTTCCACCCTCCGTTGATCGAGATCCGCGACCTGTCCAAGAGCTTCGGCAGCTACAACGTTCTGCACGACGTCACGCTGACGATCCCCGACGGCGAGACGACGTGCATCATCGGGCGCTCGGGCTCGGGCAAGAGCGTGCTCATGCGGCACATGGTGGCGCTCTTGCAGCCCGACGGAGGGCAGGTCATCGTCGACGGCGCGCCGCTGTCGGAGCTGACCTACGCCGAGCTGCGGCAGGTGCGCCGCAAGTTCGGCGTCCTCTTCCAGGGCGGCGCCCTCTTCGACTCGATGTCGGCCCTCGAGAACGTCGAGTTCCCGCTCCGGACGTTCACCGAGCTCTCGCGCATCGAGGTCCGGCAGCGCGCCCGCGAGTGCCTCGAGCTCGTCGAGCTGCCGCAGGTCGGGCGGCAAAAGCCGGCCGAGCTCTCGGGCGGCCAGCAGAAGCGCGTCGCGCTGGCCCGCGCCATCGCCATCGAGCCGAGCTACATCCTCTACGACGAGCCGACGTCGGGCCTCGACCCCGAGACGTCGAACACCATCGACGACCTGATCTCGCGCATCGGCCGCGACCTCGGCACGACGTCCGTCGTCGTGACCCACGACATGCACTCGGTCCTGTCGATCGCGGACCACATCGCGTTCGTCCACGACGGCACCATCCCGTGGACCGGGACCGTTGCCGACCTCCACCGCGCCACAGACGAGACGCTGCTCGCGTTCGTCCGCGCCAACGAATACAAGATCGGAGGCTAGGGACTGGCGACTGGGAAATGGGGACTGGCGACGAGCGCCGGCCTCGCTTCTTCCTCCATCCCATTCCCCATTTCCCAGTCCCCATTTCCCCTCGACATGTCCAACGAATTCAAAGTGGCGCTCGCCGTCCTGTTCTCCATCGCGGCGATCTACGGCGGGATCCGGTTCCTCTCAGGGCAGCCGCTCTTCGGCGGCGGCTACGAGGTCGTGGCGCAGTTCACCGACGCGCAGGGCCTCGCGCCGGGCTCGGTCGTGCGCCTCAACGGCGTCCGCATCGGCGACGTGTCGGACGTGTCGCTGAGCCCGAACGCGCGCCGCGTCTTCGTCCACATGGCCATCAACCCGGGCGTCGAGATCCCGCGCGGCTCGATCGTCCAGACGTCGGGCCTGTCGGCGATCGGCGCGGTCAACGTCGAGATCACGCCGCCGGCTGGCGCCGAGGCGGGGCGGCCGCTCGTGCCCGGCGACACGCTCATCGCGAGCGAGGTGCCGGACCTCTTCGACCTGCTCGCGGGCCAGTCCAACAGCCTCACCGCGCGCGCCGACACGGCCCTCATCGGGGCCGTCAACACGTTCACGAGCCTGGACCGGATCCTGACGAACTCGGGCGACGACGTGACGGCGGTCCTCGCGCAGCTCCGCTTCCTCACGACGGCCGCGACGACGGTCATCCAGCAGCAGCGCGAGACGCTCACGCGCACGCTCGGCTCGCTCGAGGGCGCCGCCGGCAACGTCAACGCGACGACGGCGGACGTTGGCAACGATGTCCGCAGCGTCTCGCGTGAGGTCGGCAACGACCTGCTCGCGACGAGCCGCACCGTCCGCGGCGTCGCGGAGACCAACGCGGACTCGATCGCGATCGTCGTGCGCGGCCTCAACACGTCGCTCCGGCGCCTGGACCAGAACCTCGCGACGCTCAACAGCCTCACGGCCAACCTGGACTCGACGATCACGGGCGTCCGGCAGGCGGACGGCACGCTGAACCTGCTGCTCACGGACCCCTCGCTGTACCAGAACGCGAACGCCGCCGCGGCGACGCTCCAGCAGATCCTGCAGGACTTCCAGAACGACCCGCAGCGCTACCTCCGCGACTTCCACCCGGTGAAGGTGTTCTAGCGCCGCGCCGCGGCGCTCGGGTTGGCGTCGATGTACCGGCGGACGTTGGCCGCCTCGCGGGCGGTCCGCACGATGCGGTCGTGGTACCCGCGCTGCCACACGGGCTGGCCGACGCGTTTGGTCACGACGGATTTGTATTGCCGCATGATCGTGGCGACGGTCCCGGCGGTGGCGCCGCCGAACGTACGGGGCGTGGCAATGCCCCCCAGACCCGGTGCGGCGGTATCCGACGCTGGACGGCGCGTTGGCGGTGGGTGTGGGCACACCGGCGGTGTGCCCCTACGGTTGGGACCGGGTGCCGGGGGCGTCCACACGGTTCGGTGATCCGGGTCGGCGCCGCGACACCCGTCGGCGCCGCGACATCCGTCGGCGTAGGGGCACACCGCTGGTGTGCCCATCTGCCCGACCGGCACCCCGTCCGGTTCGACGATCCCGAACAACAGGTGGACGTGGTCCGGCATCACGACGAACGCGTCCAGCACCACCGAGGCGCGCAGGTCGCCCGTCCGCAGCCATTCGTCCTGCGCGACGCGCCCCACGTTCGACAACGCGATGCCGCCTCGGTACAACCGGCCAAATACCGGCGTGCGACCCGCTGCGATGATCGTCACGAAATACAGCCCTGGCGCGCCATAATCGGCGGCGGCGAGGCGGACGGAGCGGCGGTGACCAGACATCGGCGGACGGCGTGTCCACCCAGAGACCCACCGTGCGCCGCGGTCTAACCCTGCACCGGCAGGCGAACGGGCCGCGGCAGGCGCGCCGCGGCCGCCCGCGGCGGCATCGGCCGCGCGACGCGCACCGCGACCGGCTCCGCCTCGGCGTGCGCATCCGCCTCGGACCAGTTCAGCAGCACCTCGAGCACACCCTTTTCTGTGTCCTCCTCCATGAGGCGCATCCGCAGGCGGCTCGCGCCGGCGTGGCCCTTGAAGTAGCCGCCGTACATGCGCCGCATCTCGAGGACGCCCTTGCGCTCGCCGAGCCACGCCGCCTTCAGCGCCACGTGCTCCGCGACTGTCTCGATGCGCTCGTCCCACGTTGGCCCCGGCATCGCCTCGCCCGTGTCCATCAGCGCCTTCGTCTCGCGGAAGATCCAGGGGTTGCCGATCGCGCCGCGCCCGATCATGACCGCGTCGACGCCCGTCTCGGCGAACATGGCGCGGACGCGCTCCGGGCTGGACGCGTCGCCGTTGCCGATCAGAGGAATCGACAGCCCGGCCTCGTCCTTGATCTTCCGGAGCCACTCCCAGCGCGCCTCGCCGCGGTACATCTGCGCCCGCGTCCGCGCGTGGACGGCCAGCGCCTGGATGCCGACGTTTTCGAGCATCCGCGCCACGTCGAGGATGTGGATCGAGGCGTCGTCCCACCCGAGGCGCGTCTTGACGGTGACCGGCCGCGTCGCCGTCTCGACGACCGCGGCGGCGATGCGCTCCATCTTCGGCAGGTCGCGGAGGATGCCCGCGCCGCCGTCCTTGCAGACGACCTTCTTGACGGGGCAGCCGAAGTTGATGTCCAGCACGTCCGGGTTCTGGGCGTCGGCGATGGCGGCGGCCTGCCGGATGCCCTCGATCTCGCCGCCGTAGATCTGGATCGCGACGGGCCGCTCCTCCTCGTAGAACTCGAGCTTCTGCACGGACGACGCCGCGCCGTGGACGAGCCCGCCGGCCGAGATGAACTCGGTCGCCAGGAAGTCCGCACCGAAGCGCTTGCAGAGGATGCGGAACGGCGGGTCCGACACGTCCTCCATCGGGGCAAGGACGAGCGGGCGGTCGCCGAGGTCGAGGTCTCCGATGCGCACGGGCGGCGGCGGTTAGCGAGCCCTCAAGAAACGCTGAGATGGCCGCCGGGCGGGTGAGCCCTCCGGGAAATCAGGCCGCGTCGCGGCGCGCCCGGCGCGCGTTCACCGCCGCGGCGACGAACATCAGCGCGGCCGTCAGCGCGTTCATTCCGACGATGAGCGGGCGCCCCCAGCCGAACGCGGCGACAAGCAGGAAGCACAGCCCGGACCCGAGCAGAAGCAGCGAGGCGGCACGCGGATTCTTGAAGCGAGACATGGCAGCAGCGGCAGGGTCACTCGGTTACGACTCGACGCCGCGCTGGTTGCTTTCTCTGCCACCGCCTACTGCCCGCCGCCCTCCTCCCCGATCGTCATCACGTGAACCATGTTGGTCAGGCCGACGGCGACGAGCGGCAGGCCGGCCGTCACCACGACGCGGTCGCCGGGCTGGACGTGGCCGCCCGAGAGGAGACCCTCGCGCACCGACGTCAGGCCGGCGTCGGTCGTCGTCTGGAGCGGCACCTTGATCGCCTGCGTGCCCCACGTCAGCGAGATGCGGCCGAGGGCGCCCGTGTCGTCCGTAAAGGCGTAGATGGGCAGGTCCGGGCGGTGGCGCGAGATGGCGCGCGCCGTCGCCCCGGAGTGGGTGAGGCACGCGATGCCGACCGCGCCGACCTGCTCGGCGAGGCGGACGGCCGTCTGCGAGATGGCCGCGGTCGTGGGGTCCGTGCGCTCGGCGAGCATGCTCGCGACGAGCGGCGCCGCCTCGCGGCCGCCGAGCGTCTTGCGGTTGGCCTCGGCCGTGCGCGCGATCTCGTCCATCGCCGCGACGGCGCGGATCGGATACTTGCCCGCCGCCGTCTCGCCCGAGAGCATCACCGCGTCCGTCCCGTCGAAGACGGCGTTGGCGACGTCCGTCGCCTCGGCGCGCGTCGGCCGCGGGTTCTCGATCATGCTTTCCAGCATCTGCGTCGCCGTGATGGCCGGCTTCGCGGCGTCGAGGCAGGCGCGGATGAGGCGCTTCTGCACGATCGGCACGTCCTGCATCGGGATCTCGATGCCGAGGTCGCCGCGCGCGACCATGATGCCGTCCGAGCCGGCGAGGATGGCCTCGAAGTCCTCGACGGCCTCGGGCTTCTCGATCTTCGAGATGACGCCGATGGACTTGTCGACGGCGCGGATGCGCTGCACGAGGTCCGCCACGTCGGTCCCGGTGCGGACGAACGAGAGCGCGATGAAGTCGACGTCGTAGGCCAGGCCGAAGGCGAGGTCGCGGATGTCCTTCTCGGTGAGGCTCGGCCGCGCCGCGCGCAGCTTCGGCAGGTTGACGCCCTTGTTGGACTTCAGCACGCCGCCCACGACGACCTCCGTGTGCACGTCCGGCCCGTCGACGCGCGTCACCATGACCTCGATGTAGCCGTCGTCGATGAGGATGCGCCCGCCGACCGAGACCTCGTCCGCCAGCGCGTCGTAGCTCACGTGGACGCGCTCGGCCGTGCTCTCGGCGACGGGCTCGGACGTCAGCACGACGGTGCTGCCCTTGTGGATGAGCACGCCGCCATCCGCGACCTTCCCGAGCCGGATCTTCGGCCCCTGGAGGTCCTGCAGGATCGGGACGAGGCGCCCCGCCCGCTTCGCCTCGTCGCGGACGACCTCGATCATGCGCCGGTGGTCGTCGTGGGAGCCGTGGGAGAAGTTGAGGCGCGCCACGTCCATCCCGGCCGCGATGAGCGCGCGGACGCCCTCGACCGAGGCGACGGCGGGGCCGAGGGTGCAGACGATCTTGGTGCGGCGGCGGGCAGGGCGGGACATTCTGGGGCGGTGGGTGCCCGGCAAACTAGCCCGAGCCACAGCCGACCCGCCCAAAAACGCCGGAAGCGCTTTCACTCTGCGTGTCGGAGGAGGACAGAAGACAGAAGTTGGCTTCCACCTCCCACCCATGTCATCCCGGCCCCCAAGCCGGGATCTCCTGGACGACCGGACGTGCTCGGCAAGTCACGCCATGCAAAAACGGACTACGAGGAGATCCCGGATCAAGTCAGGTCCGGGTTCACCCGGCGGGATGACACATTTAACCCAAGTTGTGTCCTGCCCAAACTGCCATTGCGAGGAGCGTAGCGACGAAGCAATCTCGTTCTACAGCGCGCTAGACGTCGAGATTGCTTCGCTTCGCTCGCAATGACACAACTTGGGTTATACCAAGTCCGGTTGGACTGTTGCGGTACGAAAGGCCGATGGAGTCTGGAAGGCGAGCTTCTGGCC
Source organism: Rhodothermales bacterium (assembly GCA_038243565.1). GTDB lineage: Bacteria > Bacteroidota > Rhodothermia > Rhodothermales > Rubricoccaceae > DASVSE01. The sequence goes on from JBBSQZ010000012.1 coordinate 20,729, forward strand.
TCCTCAACCGAAACAGAGCTCCAGGATTTGGTATTATTTATGCGTTTACAATAGGAGCGACGAGTGGCGCACGATCGGAACATTCCGAGGCGCTCGGTCTGAGCCTTCCGCCCTCAATGCTCCATCAGCAGCGGGATCGTCATGATGGCCACGCCCAGCGCCATCATCACGAGCTGCCACGCCGACTTCGCCGCCGACTGACTGTGGCGCCGGTTCAACTCCGGGATGAGGTCGCTGCCGGCGATGTAGAGGAAGCCGCCCGCCGTGAACGGCAGCAGGTAGTCCGCCAGGCCGTGCACCGCCTCGCCGAGCAGCAGCGCCGCGCCCGCGCCGAGCAGCCCGACGAGGCCCGACGCGAAGTTGACAGCCAGCGCGCGCCGCGGCGAGAAGCCGCCGTAGACGAGCACGCCGAAGTTGCCGATCTCCTGCGGGATCTCGTGCAGCACGACCGCCAGCGTCGTCACCAGCCCCGTCTCGACCGAGACGAGGAACGACGCCGCGATGATGGCGCCGTCGATGAAGTTGTGCGCGACGTTGCCGGCGAGGCTCATCAGCGCGATCTGCCCCGAGTCGTCCAGGATCGGGCCGTGGCTGTGGCCATGGTGCCCGTCGTCGCCGGGCAGGTCGTGGGCGTGGTGCCAGTGGAGGAACTTCTCGAGCACGAAGAACGCGCCGACGCCGGCCAGCACAAGCAGGCCCGGCAGCAGGCCCGGCCCGAGGGCCGCGTACGCCTCGGGGATGAGGTGCAGCACCGCCCCGCCGAACATGGCGCCGACGGCGAAGGCGACGAGCAGGAACAGGACGCGCTCGAGGTTCTGCCGCCCGAACGCGAGCACGCTCACCCCGGCGAGCGAGGCGAGCGAGACGGCAGAGACGCTGAGCAGCGCGTACGCCCAGACGGGCACGGGCGGAACCGGTTGAATGAGACGGCCGCCGGATCAGTCGTCCGCGGCGAAGCCCTTGCCCTCGCGCTCGGCCTGCGCCACCTTCTCGGGATCCAGCGTGACGTGCGGCTTCTCGACGCCGAGGGACCCGGGGTCCTGGAACGTGCCGTCGACGGCGGGCAGGACGGTCTCGGAGCGGTCGATGCCGTCCTCGTCGCCTTCGCCCGACAGGTCCTCGACGTAGTCGGGGCGTTCCTTGCGGAGGTGGAGCGGGTCGTTCTTGGTGGAGAGGTCGGCCATGGCGGGCGTGGAGAGTGGAGCCGGCGTACGCTGCGCCCGCGCCTCGGTTCGGCGCCTCGCTACGCCGGCGGCAGGATCGGGTACTCAGCCTCGACCTCCCCGCGCGCCATCGCGCGCATCCGCCGCTGGAGCAGCTTGCGGCGCAGCGTCGAGAGGCGGTCCGTGAAGAGGACGCCGTCGAGGTGGTCGATCTCGTGCTGCGCGACGCGCGCGAGCATGCCGCCCGCCACGATCTCCTGCAGCTGGAACGCGCGGTCGAGGTAGCGCAGGCGGATCCGGTCCGGACGGACGACCGTCTCGCGGACGTCCGGGATCGAGAGGCAGCCCTCCTCGTAGCCGTCCGGCTCGGCGTCGTCGGCCGGCTCGGCGACGGGGTTGACGAGGGCGAACGGCCCCTGCGCAAACTCCGGCAACACGCCGCCGTTTTCGGCTGCGAGGTCGTCCGCGAACGGCGTCAGGTCGACGGTGAAGAGGCGCAGGGGCTGCCCGACCTGCGGGGCGGCAAGGCCGACGCCCGTCGCGCCGACCATCGTCTCGATCATGTCGTCGATGAGGCGCTGGACGTCGGGGCTATCGGCCTCGACCTCGGTGGCGCGCTGCCGGAGCACGGGCTGGCCGTACGTATAAATCGGGAGGACCACGAGAGTCAGTCGGTTCTGGACAGGAGAAGCTAGGCGCCGGCCGGGGGCATCCGGAGCCCGTGCGCACGTCCTCACCCCGTTTTCGGCGTCGCGTCAGTCCGCCTCGCGGAGATAGTCTTCGAGGATGACGCAGGCGGCGGCGGCGTCGAGGCGGCCCTTCTCGGCTCGGGCGCTGCGGCGCGTGCCCGCGTCGACGAGCGCCTCCATCGCACGCTGCGACGAGCCCGTCTCGTCCTGAAGGTCCACGCGGACGCCCGGGAGCACCTTCTTGAGGCGTCCCAGGAACGGCCGGATGCGGTCGATGGCCGCGCCCTCCGAGCCGTCCGCCTCGAGTGGCCAGCCCACGGCAACGGCCTCGAGGCCGACCTCGGCGTGAAGCCGGGCCACCGCCTCGAGCGCCTCGCCCTGCGAGAACGTCCCCACGGGCTGCGCGAACATCCGCAGCGGGTCCGTCACCGCCACGCCGACGCGGCGCAGGCCAACGTCGACGGCGGCGAGTCGCCGGGTGAAGCCGGACCTGGGCGGGGCCTCTGGCACGGGCGCGGGGTCGGAGTGAGCCGGCAAGCTAGAGCCGGCCGGCGCCCGTCACGCCGCGCGGCGGATAGGCAGGCGCGCATCCTTGGGCTGCTCGGCGCTGCCCTCCGGGATGGAGTACCCCAGCTCGTCGAGCGGCTTCTGGAGCGACTCGCGGAGCTTCTTGCTCGGCTTGAAGTGCGTCTTGCGGCGCGCCGGAATGAAGACCGTCTCGTTCGTCTTGGGGTTGCGCGCCTTGGGCTTGGCGCGCGTCTTCTTGACCTCGAACACGCCGAAGTCGCGGAGCTCGATGCGGACTTCGGGGTCGGCCTCGGCCATCAGGTCTCGCAGCGCCTCGATGGTCGCGTGGACGTAGGGCTCCGTCTTGTAGAGCGGCTCGTCG
>JBBSQZ010000013.1:0-23047 GCA_038243565.1 Rhodothermales bacterium
GGTGTCGTGCCAGCCGAACGGGCTCGCGAGCGGGTCGTCGGGGCCGGTCACGACGACGCGGCCGTCGGCGGGCGGCGGGGCCGGCGAGAACGTCGGGTTCTCGACGGGGACCGGGTAGACGCGGTAGCTGGCCGTTCCGCCGGGGAGGGCGGCGGGAAGGCTCACCCCCGGCACAGCGGCGGGGACGGCGACGGGCGCGCCCGAGTCTGGCACGGGCTCCTCGTGGACGGTGAGGCTCACGCGGGCGAGCTCGGCCCCGGTCGCGGCGTCGACCGTGACAAGCCACCAGTCGGACTGCCGGGGTGCGTCGAGCGAGACCTCCCACGCGCGCGTCAGCGTGCCGTCCGTCGCACGGAAGTAGACCTCGCGCAGCACGGCGTCCGTCGCCAGCCCGGAGGCGGCGAGGCGCGCCTCGCCCGGGCGCAGCGCGGGCCGCGACGCCGTGCCTCCCACGTCCACGCCGAGGTGGCCGGCGGCGGCGCGCAGGGCGGCATCCGCGGAGAGGCCCGCCGCGCGGCGCGCCCCGGCCGAGGCGACGAGCCGCGGCGCAAGGTTTCCGGCGACGTGGCGGACGCGGCCGTCCGGCCCGACGGCGACGCTCACCTGCGACCCGGTCACGTCGAGCCCGTCCAGGCGCTGGCGGAGGTAGACGTGGACGATGCCGCCCGCGCCGACGTGCCCATCCGACACGGCGAGGTCCGCGACGTCCGACGGGCCCAGCCCGAGCGCCGCGGCGTTCGCGCGGACGTGTTCGATAGCGGCCTCGACGGCCGCGGGTGGGAGGGCCACCTGGGCGGCGACGGGCGCGGCGACGGCGAGCGACAGGGCGAGCGCGGCGATGCGGTGCAGAGACAGGGCCGTGGGCATGGCGGGGGGGCGTAGGTCCCCCGATGCTACGGGCTCATGCGCCCGCGGGCAACCCCGCTCTGGCAGAAGCCCGAGCAGGGCCGCCTCGTCGTCGGCCGCGAGCAGGAACAGCGTGCGTCAGGATCGCCGTCGCCACGCGGTGACGAGCAGGCCCGCCGCGACGCCGGCCGCGACCTTGAACGGGAACGGATCGGGCACCGGCGGCGGCAGCGAGACGATGCCCGTCTCGTCCGCGATCGCCGGCTCGGGGACGTAGCGGCCCTCGGCCGGCGGCAGGAAGTGCTGCGCGTACGTGTGGAGCGCGTTCGCCGTGCCGGCCGTGATGGCCTGCCCGTGCCCCGCGCCGACGGCGTCTGGGTTGAGGTCGGCGAGCGCCTCGACCGAGGCGCGGGCGGCGGTCCAGTCCGGCGTGAACGGCGCGGCCGGGCGGTCGAAGACGCGCGGCATCATCGCGAGCGCCGTCCACGAGTCGAGGTTCGTCGTGGCGACGGCGTCGCCGGCGATGAGCGTCCGGTCGGATTCGCGCCACAGCGAGACGTGGCCCTCGGTGTGGCCCGGCGTGTGGACCCACGTCCAGCCCGGCATGGCGGGCACGGTCCCGTCGTCGGGCAGCGTGTGGATGCGCGGGCGGAGGTCGCGGCCGCCGTGCGGGAACGTGCGCGAGAGCGTCGAGATGGCGCCGGGGATGGTCGGGTCCTGTGGGGCGTAGGCCGAGCGGCCCGTGAGGTACGGCATCTCGAGCGCGTGCGCGTAAATCGGCACGTCCCAGTGCTCGGCGAGGTCCGCGGCGGAGCCGGCGTGGTCGAAGTGGCCGTGCGTGAGGACGATCGCCTCGGGCGGCCGCCCGCCGAAGCGCTCGGCGGCGACGGACTTCGTCAGGCCGGCCGAGAACGGCAGGCCGGTGTCGACGAGCGCCCACGGCCCACCGGGGTCGCCGACGAGGTACACGTTGACGAAGAGGATGGGCAGGCGGACGACGTCCGGGCGGACGGTCTCGAGCGGGACGACGGACATGGCGGTCGGGGCGATGGGACGTTTCCAACGCGCCCGGCGCCGCGGCGTTCGCGCTACGCCTCGCCGGCTCGGTCGAGCGCATCGAGGACAGGGCGAACGGCAGGAACGAGCCCGCGCTGCTTCGCTCGGAGAACCACGCCGACGGTCCCGACGACGGCGATCCCCCGTTCGGATGCGAACCGCCGGGCGCGCTTCTCGTCCAGCAGAACCGTCGATCCAGCACGTGCGAGTGCAACGGCCATCACCTCAGACTCCCCTGCGCCAAAGGACAGCGCGCGCAGCAAATCGACCTCCACCTGCCGTTTCGGAAGGGTTTCGGCCAGCCACCGCGGACGGCGCCCGAACTCGGCGACGACGGCCGGCGGAGCAGCCAGCGCCGGGAACAGCCGCGGCAGCAGACCAAGGTCTCTCGCCCGGTCGAGCCCGACGATCGGCGAGGCATCCGCGATGGCGAGCGCGTCAGGCACCTCCGAGTCGACTGAGCGTGTCGAGTTCGCCGTCGAGGTCGTCCGCGGGGTAGTCGATGACCGGGATGCCGCGCTGGGCGAGCCGCTCGGCGAAGGTTGCGAGCGACGTGCCGGCCATCTCGGCGGCGTAGCCGAGCGAGACCTCGCCCTCTTCGAACAGGCGAACCGCGAGCAGCAGGCGCGCTCGGTCCGGGCGGACGCTCATCGGAAGCTCGACGGTCAGCGTGTGCATCGCGGGAGGCGCCCGAGACGCGGCGCGGTGAGGTGCCGACCAGATTTGAACTGGTGTAGCAGGTTTTGCAGACCTGTGCCTAACCCTCAAAATGAGTCTGTTAGGCCCGTTTAGTGCTGCACTGAGTCGGGAGTGTAAGCAAATCAGCCGGCGCGTGCTGACAGGTTTGCTGACAGGCGGCGCTTCGGGATCAGACGGGAAGGGACGATTGCCGGGCGGTTGCCCGAGCTTGAATATAACCCTTTCGGCTCACCTTCGATCCTCACGCCTGACCGATTTCACGCCTCGCCAGCCCGATTTCATAATCCACTGCCTGCACCATCTTGGCAGGTAAGATTACCCGTTGGACGCCCTTCGCATCGCATTTTAAAACGTGCATCTCAGGTGTCATTTTACAAGGACGCTTCGAATGACCAAGACTAAAGCCGAAAGTTATATCACTATTGTTCACTCAGCTAGATCGTGCGTATAGTGAACAATTCGTTTCATGTGGATTCAATAACCGTGTCAATACAGTATTTGCGCATATTTCGACCTAGTGGGGTGTCTTGGCACTGGGCCTACCCCTCTTACAGACGCAGATAATGTTTTGCGGCGTAAGCGCTAAACTAAAATCTCCTTGTCATGAAAGAACGAGATTCGGCTTCTTCAAGACATTCTTGGGACGATTTACTATGTTCTATTCTATTCACCCATTCATCCACCCCTCCGTGCCAAGAGCACGCCCCTGAACCAGTTGCTGAGCTAGACGATCCATCTGAACAGCGGGCGCCGGACCTAACTTCATAAGCAGACTGCTCTATACAAATCTGCTGTAGTTCATACGGCGTCTTCAACGATTCTGATACTTGTCCCCATCCAAGTAAACACAATACTCCAGTAGACCATATGGCCCAAATTCTAGGCATAATTGCTTCAAAGTCTTTACTGAAAAATGCCGAGAGTACTCCGGTCGCAATCGTAACAGGCAGACCTGAAGCCACAGTAATAGCTGCCCAAGTTAAAGTGCCAAAAAATACGCTTCCCGAAATTGGATATACATATCCACTGCTGGCAAACAGATAGTGCCAAACTATGCTAGAAATACATACTAAAGTATAGTAAATATACCAGCGGGATCTCCAAATCAACCCTTCGGGCTTAATATATTCTTCGTTTTCATCGAAATATAACCTCGTAAACGTTATATCTTTTTTAGGTGCATCTTCAATACCTTCTGTATCACAGGTGATTTTCGAGTAGTCAAGGCGGCCGAACAGACCGGATATCTGATCTGCTCTGACGTGCAACCTTTCCCCCCTTTTCCAAACTCTGTGTTCTGGTCGAATGCTTCCTCTTCTTGCTAATTCTTGAAGCCTGCTGAAAGGGACGGGACCCATAGGTCCCTTCCTGTGATCCGCCATCCAGAACCACGTTTCGTTAGGCATCGGAAGGCAGGCAAATATCTAGCATGTGTGTCCAACGAATGAATGCCACGCTATGCTAGACTTGGGACCTAAGCGTGAAGCTCTCGGCGGTGACTGATCGGGAGTCATCATCGTGCCTCCGATGCTACAAGGTACTTCGTCTGTCCGTTGCAACGGCTCGGTTAATCACTTTGGCCCCACACGAAGCCGACTTGATTTGATGCGCGCTGCCACGTCAGACAGGCTGAAGCGGTATTCCCCTGTCTCACGCCGCCCCGCCGTCAGTAGTCCAGCCCTGACAGCGTACGAGACGCCCGCAGGCGTGAGGCCGAGAATTCGGGCAACGTCTCGGGTTGTGAGCGTCCGGGCGTTCGGGTCGGTCGCGTGTTCCATATAATTCGTTTCTAGTGTCTCAGAGAAACGAACTTGAAGCGCAAAATATTACGCACTTGCAGCAAGAAGGCAGGCACGTCGGGCGTTAACTGGAGGTAACCAATAACGAAAGACAGCCGCCCCCTACCAGAGAACGGCTGCCTTGTTTCAATACACCATAATGTCCAACGCTCTGCCTTCAACTACTGTTGCCGTACGTGCAACGCCTGATTCACGCGTTCGCGCCTCCTCGCGTTGCGCCGCCCGTCTGAATGCGCGTCTCGGCTCGGCTTCGTCTCATTCCGTCTCGGCTTCCTCTTCCGCTTCAACGCCTGCGGAGCCAACATCGGAAATCGGTCAAACCGTCGATTCTGGCGCGGTTTCGCAAAAGGGAGAAGCCACCCCCCCCACAGGGCAGGGAGCGCCCCCACCCCACCCCCACAGGGAGAAGGGGGTTAGTGCACAGCGGAAGGGGCCGAAATCGCGTAAATCAGCTCAGGATCGCCGAAATAGGGCTCCAAAAAAGTTCGTACAAGTAGAAACTACCGAGACCGAAACGGGTAGCGATTCGGAGCAACCCGCAGGCGAAGACAAGCCGTTCACGCCAACCGGGTATATTCAGGATTGGGCAGCATCTACGGCTGAGGCTTACGACGTGACGGCCCGCGCGCTCGTCGGGTGGAACGCAGACAGTCAGCACCTCTTCCGGCACATCTTGGCGTCGGGTAGCCTTCACTTCGAAAAGGAGCGTTGGGTACCGGTATCATTCGATCTCATACACGGTCGCCGCTCAATCGGTCTGGAAGGCCGTCTGCCGCTCGCGGAAGAGTTGGTGATGGTAGAAGCTGGGCTGTTAGAGATTAAGGCGCACAGGGCGCCGGAGGGCCACCTACGGGGCGCAGGCAAGTCGCGTGAGTACCGGGTGCCGGCCGAGCTTCAAGCGCGGTACGACGCGGCGCTAGGGACAGGCGCGCGGGTCAACCTGTTCACCGGGAAGCCGACGACGAAGCGCCGCAAGACGACGCGCCAAGACGAGAACCGCAACCCATACCCGAAGCCGATTCAAGCCGGCATGGACGGAATCCCGTTCGGTCTGTATCACCGCGAAGACGCAACCGCACACGTTGCGCTCTCACTCGCACTTGCCGAAGAGGCAGAAGCCCGCGTTGCCCGTCTGACCGGTCTGGCAGGCTCTACAGCGCACGCAAACACGCGAGCGACCCGAGAGGCGGCCCGAGACGTACGGGACGCCACAGAGGGCCGCCGCGCCCTGCCGTACGACGCCGAGACGCGCGACGCGATCCAAGACGCGGAGCGGCTGCGGGGGCGGTACACGGTCGATAAAGCCGTGTTGTTCAAGCTGAAAGATCGGAGCGAGCAAGAGCTACTGCCCGGCATCTTCCGGTATACGGCGGCTTGGGAGCCTCAGCGCTTCGGACGTATCACGGACGTTGGCGGCGGTTTGCAGAACGCGACGCGGGAGATGAAGGCGGCGTGCCTGTCCCGCGTGCCAGCCGTCCGCAATTACGATCTGAAGTCGTCTCAGCCTCGCCAACTGTCGGCTTGGTTTGACCTTGCCGGCATCCCGACAGACGAACTTGAAGCCGTGCTGTTAGGCGATAAAGCCGCCGAAGCGGAACGGCTCGGATTGACGATTGACGGGTTTAAGCACGGAACGATGGGGCTCGTAATGGGCGGCATCCTCTTCGCGACGCTTGAAGCCGGAACGGACCGAGACGGCACCCCGCGCGGTGAAGTGGTTGAGTCCATCCTAGCGGGTACGCTGCCGGGCGTTGACCCCGCCGACGCTTACGCCGCGTTTGAGACACGGACACGCCTTCTCTACACTCAGCTTCAAGCCTTCCGGCACTACTTGGTTCACGTCTGGTTGCCGGCCAATGAGTACCGGGCGAACGGGGGCCGGCGCTACGTCCGCAACGCGACAGGCGCAACGTTCGACGTGACGGCGACGCTCGATAAGAACGGCCGGACAACCGCCAAGACGGGGCGGAAGCTTGCGGCGTTCCTTCTGCAAGGTACCGAAGCTGCGTTCATTTATACGCTCACTGTTATCGCTCCACAGTTTGGTTACACCGTTCTCGGTAACGAACACGACGGCTTGATAACGCTCGGCCCAATCCCCGAAGAGGCTGTGCAGTCGGCCCGAGACCACACCGGGTTGCATTCGGCCGTGTTAGTGGAGAAGCCGTTCTGCTAAGATGCAGGTGCAGTGCAAGAAAGAGTGCAGGACTGTCCGGACGGGTTGCAAGAACGCAGAACTTCCAGAATGGAGCGACCAACACAGAGGACAGTACCAATCATTGTTTCAGAGCGATACAGAGCGATTCACATGCATGCCTCATGTGTAGCCTACAATATGAGACTATCGACTACTTGCGCCACACGAGACTAATCCAGTGCTTACTTCGCGGTGCATCTCAAACGAACGTTTTAGCCTCTAGTGTGCTCAGGCTTCCGGGTGCCGCCTCGACAGATTGACTTGGGGAGCGCCTCGCGGGTCTGATCTTACGGCTTAGATCCTGACCGTTAGGCCTTGTGCCGCGTCCTCCTTTTCGACTGACGGGGGGATGCCAGATAGCCGGATGGGGACACCGGAGTAAACCGGCCGGCAAGTGCGCCCTGTTCGCTCGCGCCTCGTTAGGTTCGCCGCTCCACTTGCTCCGCGTCTCGGAATGCGCCTCACCTGTCTTCTGCTGTGTACTCTCGCCTTCTGCGGCTGTAAGGCCGAAGTGTCTCCGATGCCTTCTCAGCGCCTTGTAGGTCAGTGGGCTGTTGCTGACAGCGCTTGTAACGTGCCCGAGAATCCTTCTTACCATTTCTACGGACCCATTGAAGAAGGAAAAAGATCGGGTGTCATGTATTACTCAAAACCAGATGGATCAGACAGGCAGAGCAATTGGACTGTTTTATCCGAGAAGTATGGAGAGGAATATTTAGAATATGGATCAACGTTTACAAGTGGAGAAAATGGAGATGTGAGGTATAGATTTAGGGTTGCGCTGAACGGAGAATTAGCCTTTGAGGATGGAATGTCTTTGGGATTAATAAACAGAAATAGGAGAATGCTTCGAGATATTGAAAATCAAATCGTCATCAGAAGTGGAATAGGCCGGGTCAACGAATCGAATATTACAGATCAATGGGACAGAGCAAATGTTTGCTATGTTCGCATAGGCGATGCGACAGAGCCGCAGTAGGGACAGACAAGCACGCAAAAGCCCCGCCCGGCGCGATGCCAGACGGGGCGAAGCGCCGCGACGTGTGGAGAGTCTAGGCGTAGGCCCGCGCGATCTGCGAAGCCAGCCCGTCCGGCGCAAGGTGCATGTAACGCTGTGTGACCGTCACTGACGAGTGCCCGAGATAGACGCGCAGCGCCTCGATAGACGTACCGCGTTCCGCAAGCCAGCTTGCCGCCGTGTGTCGCGTCGTGTGGAAGTTGACGAAGGCCGGGAGCCCAGCGATATCCGCGAAGTGACGGAACCGAACGGACATGTAGACCCGCCCGAGACGCTTACCCGCATGTGACGGGAAGACGTACTGGCTACGGCGAGGCAGCGCCTCGATAACGGCCCGAGCGGGGGCGGGAATCGGAATCGTCCGGTCACGTCCCGCCTTCGTCGTGAAGTCGTCAGTGCAGCGGACGGTAAGCGTGCCGCGCGTCAGGTCAACGTCTTCCCAACGCAGGTTGACGATTTCGCCCGCTCTGAGCCCGAGATAGACGTTTGCCCGCACGATGGGGGTAAGCCAGCGGCCCGTACCCTTTGCCGCGTGCTTTGAAGCCGTCGCGCCTTCACCGATTGCCGCACAGAGCGTTTCCACGTCGGCAGGCGACAGATAGCGCGCGTGCCGCTGTTCAACACGCGGGAGCCGTACGGCCTTCGTCGGGTCCCCTGCGCGCACGCCTTCCGATTCAAGCCAGCGGAACAGGGTAGAGAGAGCGCGGCGGTAGTTGTTGACCGTTACAGGCTTCGTTGCCGTGCTGTCTAGCCACGCCTGAACCTGAGCCGTCGTTACCGCCTTCGTGTGCGTCTCGCGTCCGGCATGGACGGCGAAGCGGCTGACGATGTAGTAATACCGTTCCTGTGTCGTCGGGCGCAGGTTGCCCCGCGTCGCTAGGAAGGCGTCAGCGGCGGCGCCTAAGCGGGAGAGGTCCGGCCGGCGAGATGCGGGATCGCCCCCACGTAGGAACGTCGTCGGGCAGTCCGTGAAGGGATCGAAGGTTCCGAGACGGAAGCCGGCATCGAAGGCTAGCTGCACCTTCGCCGCGTCTCGCTTCACCCGGAGCCCGGTTGAGAGCGTCTTACGGGCGGGAAGGCGGGACGGGTCTTGAAAGGCGACGTAGAAGACGCCGTTGGAGCGCTTGAACAGTGAGGACACGCAGTTGCCCCGAAGGGCGGATGCGATCCCGAAGCGCTAGCGGCGGCTGTGCTGACAGCGTGCAACCGGCGGGCCGTGCTGACAGGTTTGCTTACAGGCCCCACGTTGGGCGAGAGTGAACCGAATCAGCTATGGCCCGCAATGTGCCCAAACGGCTCAGTTTGCCACCTTTCCAAGTGAGGTGCCGACCAGATTTGAACTGGTGTAGCAGGTTTTGCAGACCTGTGCCTAACCCCTCGGCCACGGCACCATGCCCGGAATCTACGACGCCCCGCGGCGGCGCGGCCCGCGAAGACCGCGCTCAGTCCTGCGAGCGAAGCGTGCTGTTCGATCCGGTGCGAACACCGGTTCATGTCATCCCGGCCCCGAGCCGGGATCTCCTGGGCGACCGGACGTGCTCAAGCCGTCGCACCTCGCACCGACCGACCTCGAGGTGCTCGGCAGAGATGGGCTGCGCCGTCGCTTCGCGGTCTTCGACACGTTCAGTCGGTCACGAACATGCCTATCGAACGACGACGCGGGCTACCTGCGACCCGGCGCAGACGACGTACACGCCCGCCGGCAGACCGGTCAGGTCGAGCGTCGCCTCGGCGCCGAGCGCGACCGACCGGACGCGGCGACCGAGCGTGTCGTAGACCTCGACCGTCGCCAGACCTGACGGGTCGATGGCGCCGCCGCGGAGTGTGACCATGCCGGAGGTCGGGTTGGGATAGGCGACCAGGCGCGCCTCGGCGGCCGCGGCGGGCCCCTCCTCGCCGGCGACGGGCAACAGCAACCCGGCGCCGTAGATGCCGGGCGTGGCGCCGTTCTCGTCCGAGCCCGCCAGCAGAAGCGTGGAACGTCCCGGCGCGATCGGACGCCAGACCACGGCGAGGTAGCCGCTCTCGCCGGCCGGCTCGAAGCCCGCGATCCCCGTCGCCGCGATCAGGCCCGTTTCGGTGAACAGGGTCGGACCTCGACCGAAGGGCGGGTAGTCGACGAAGACCTGATCGTCAGCTCCGCGCTCGAAGACGAGACCGTACGGGCCGAGAAAATCGCCCATTCCCACGTAGTCCGTCACGGTGTCGCTGAGGGCTCCTGTGCACGGCGTCGCGCCGTCACACGGCCGGACGGCCACGACGAGCGACGAGCCGTCGAAGCCCAGCAGCACGTTGCTCAACTCGCCCTCTCCTGCGCTCGACGACACGAGCCGAAGGCCGTCGAAGCCTCTTCCGAACCGGATGCTGCGAAGATCCGCGCCCGGGGCGAGCGCGAGCGCCGTCGGCGTCTGGCCCGCGGCCGCGGGACCGAGCGTGTAGAGGCCGCTCGCGGGCGCGCCGGCCGTGCGCGAGCGTGCGAGGTACACGACGGGGATGTCCGGTTGCCCGGAGCGCGGGATGAAGCCGTAGACGAGCCCCGTGACACCACGGCCGGCGTCGGTCGCGCTCGCCGGGTCGGTCAGCCGCGTGAGCGTGCCGTCCGGATCGAGGCGCAGCACGACGCTGCCGGCGCCGGTGGCGAGTGCCAGGTACGTGACGCGGATGCTCGCGCCCGGCGGCCCGAGGAGGGCACCGTCGGCGTCGATGCAGCCCGTGACTGGTGCCCCGGCGGCGGCGGCGAGCGCCTCGGCGGTGGCGACGACCACCGTGCGGGCGCCCGGGGCCGCGGCGGGATCGTAGGTCGCGGCGGCGCCGGAGGCACGGTCGACGAAGGTGACCAGGCCTGGCTGAGCGGGGAAGCTGGAGACCGAGGGGGCGGCGAGGCACGTCGGGAGCGCGCCCGCGAGTGTGCCGCCGTCGTCGAGGTCCGCCTGCGAGGCGTAGACGGCGTAGGCCAAGTCCTGCGCCGAGGCGGACGACGCGAGCGCGAGCGCGAGGATGAGAAACCGCATGGGAATCGGGGCCGCCGCAGCGGCGCGAGGCGAGGTTCGCGGGTGAATGTATGCGTTCGCAAGGCGACGGGCTCGCCGGCGACGCTGACGGCGCCTTGGTGGCGAGCCGCACCGAGGCGCGGTGGGCGCGTGCGTCCTACCTACCGTGCGCGGGATCCTGGCTCGGGGGCCGGGATGACACATCAGGCGGAGAGGTGGCCCCCGGCGCTCAGTCGCCCAGCGCGACGGCGAGGGCGAGCGGCAGCACGCGCCCCGCGCCCGCCGCGCGGAGCTGCGCCGCGACGACCGTCAGCGTCCACCCCGAGTCCCGCACGTCGTCCACGAGCAGGACGGGCTGGCCGCGGAACGCCTCGGGGACGCGCACGGCGAACGCGCCGCGGAGGTTGTCGCGGCGGTAGTGGCTGTTCTGCTGCTCGCGCTGCGGCGCGTGCTGCCGGACGTGCTGCACGGCCTGGACGAACGGCAGGCGCATCCGGGCCGCGAGCGCCTCGGCGAAGTCCCCGACGGCCGGCGACCTGAGCGACGGCACGCACATCACGATGGCCGGAACGGGGCTGGGCTTCCACTGCGACTCGACGAGCCCGGCGGCCGCCTCGACGAGCGCCGAGTCGAACGCGCCCGCCTCGCGGCCGGCCTGGACGAGTTGCCCGAAGCCGGCGTCGCCGTAGAAACTGAGTGCGCGGCCCGGCTCGGCCTGGAGCTCGGCGGGGATCCGCGCGCGGTCCGGCGACTGCTTCCGCGGCGCGATCTCGGGCGTGCTCTCGCCGAGAAACGCCTGCGCCCGCGCGACGAGGTCCGGGTCCGGCGTCTCGTCGATCAACGGGTGCCCGAGGCAGACGGCGCAGCGGCCGCACGCCTCGCCGCCCTCGTCGTCGAGCGCGCGGCGGAGGGCGAGCATCAGGCACGTGTCGGACGTCATGTAGCGCCGCAGCTCGTCCTGCTCCGCCCGGCGGACCGCCTCGAGCGCCTCTCCCCTGCCCGCGTCCACGTCGTACGGCACGTCCGTCGCGTGCCACGCCGGGCCGCGCTTCTGGACGGGCGACGGGTCCAGCACGTCGAGCACGCGGAGGACTTTGTCGATCTGGCCGCGCGAGACGTTCAGCGCGGCCTCGAGCTCTGCCACTTTCAGGCCGTCCGGCGCGTCGCGGAGCGCCCCGAGGACCGCCTCGACGTCGCGGGCCGGCGGGTAGGCGCTGCGGATGAAGTAGTCCGTGATGCGGTCGTCCTCCTCGCCCGAGAGCAGCACGCCGTAGGCCTGGCTCACGGCGCGGCCCGCGCGGCCGACCTGCTGGTAGTACTCGACCACCGAGCCCGGCCGCTGGTAGTGGACGACGAAGCCGAGGTCCGGCTTGTCGAAGCCCATCCCCAAGGCGCTCGTCGCGACGAGCGCCTTCACGTCGTTGGCGAGCAGGCGCTGCTCGAGGTCAACGCGCCGCGCGGGGTCCGTGGTGCCGGTGTACGTCTCGGCGTCGATGCCGTTGGCGCGGAGCCAGTCCGTGAGGCGGAAGGCGTCGCGGTGGGTGCGGGCGTAGACGATGCCCGAGCCCTGGATCTGCGGGAGGTGCTCGGCGAGCCACGCCATCCGCGCCGCGGCGCGCGGCAGCGTCGTCGCCTGGAGCTGGAGCGAGGCGCGGCCGAGCGGCCCGCGCACGACGGTCACCTCGTCGCCGAGCTGCTCGGTCACGTCCTGCACGACGCGGTCGTTGGCCGTGGCCGTCGTCGCGAGGACGGGCACGCCCTCGGGGAGCGCCTGGAGGACGCGCACGATGCGGCGGTAGTCCGGCCGGAAGTCGTGGCCCCAGTCCGAGATGCAGTGCGCCTCGTCCACCACGAACAGGCCGACGCGGCTCGCGACGTGCGCCATCACGTTGCGGCGGAAGCCGTCGTTGGCGAGGCGCTCCGGCGAGACGAGCAGCACGTCCACCGTATCGTCGGCCACGGCCTGCTCGACGCCGGCCCACGCGTCGCGGTTGGTCGAGTTGATGGTGAGCGCGCGGACGCCGATGCGGGCGGCGGCCTCGACCTGGTTGCGCATCAGCGCGAGCAGCGGCGAGACGAGAAACGTCGGCCCGGCGCCGGCGTCGCGGAGCAGGCGCGTCGCGACGAAGTAGACGACCGACTTGCCCCAGCCCGTCCGCTGGACGACGAGCAGGCGGCCGCGGCGCTCGACGAGCGTCTGGATGGCCTCCCACTGGCCGTCGCGGAACTCGGCGGTGGGGTCGCCGAGCGACGTGCGGAGGTAGGCGAGGGCGCGGTCTTTCATGGCGGCGGTGTGGGTGTGCGCCCTCAGACCGCCGAGACGCCGGCGTCTAACCTTTGCATCGCTGCGCGCCCGGCAGGACTCGAACCTGCGACCTGCGTATTAGAAGTACGCGGCTCTTTCCAGCTGAGCTACGGGCGCTTTTATCTGTTCGAATCACAGTCGGACGCGAACGTATTTTTAAGGTGTCATCCTGAGCGCAGCGAAGGATCTCGACGCAGACATCCTCGCCAGGCACGATGGACGGCATTGAGATCCTTCGCTGCGCTCAGGATGACACTCCAGTAACAGGGTCGGGGCGGCCGGATTCGAACCGACGACCTCTCGCTCCCAAAGCGAGCGCTCTACCGGGCTGAGCTACGCCCCGATCGCCCCCGCGGGGCACGGTGTTAAGATACCGCCTGACGCGCGGTCACCCTTCACGCTCTCTCCCGCCGATTCCCCGATGCCCGACGTCTCGCCCGCCGCCGCCCGCCTGCGCACGCTCTGGGGCGCCATCGCCGCGGGCGGCCTCATGGCCCTCGTCGTGCTGACCGTGCTCGGCGCGTCGGAGCCCGCGCCGGCGCTCGCCGGCCGCGCCGACGCGGCGTTCTACGCCTGCGCGCTGTACAGCGTCGCGGCGCTGGCCGTCGCGTTCTGGCTCGTCGGGCGGATGGAGCGTGAGGCAGCCGCGGCGTCATCGGAGGGCGCCGCGCTGGCCGTCGTGCGGACGCACGGCGTCGCGGCGATGGCGGCCGTCGAGTCGTCGGCCGTCCTCGCCGGGCTCGCCGTGTTCCTGACGGGCAACGTGATGGCCGTCGCCTTCGGCGTCCCACTGCTCGCCTTCGCGTGGCTGACGTGGCCGACGGACGCCCGCGTCGCCGGCTGGCTCGGCCGACGCTGAAGGCTTCAACCGCGGCGCCTCGGGCGGTAGCAGACGCGCCGGCGGCGCGTCTCTACGGGATCTGCGCTTGGGACGGCCGCGGCGCTACGGCACCTGGACGGCGTCGAGGACGCGGCCGACGATCTGCTCGGACGTGACCTCCTCGGCCTCCGCCTCGTACGTCACGGCCACGCGGTGGCGCAGCACGTCGAGCGCGAGCGCGCGGACGTCGTCGGGCGTGGTGTAGGCACGGCCGCGGAGGAAGGCGTGCGCGCGCGCGGCGAGGTTGAGCGCGATCGAGGCGCGCGGGCTGGCGCCGTACGCCACGAGCCCGCGGACGTCGGTGAGGCCGTAGCGCTCCGGCTCGCGCGTCGCGAGGACGAGGTCCACGACGTACTCCTCGACGCGCGGATCGACGTAGATCTCGCCGACGACGTGGCGGGCGGCGCGGATCTCGGCCAGCGTCACGACCGGCGTGACGGCCGGCCGCTCGTCCGTCTGCGCCATCCGGCGCATGATCAGCAGCTCCTCGTCGCGCGTCGGGTACGTCACGACCGTCTTCAGCATGAAGCGATCCACCTGCGCCTCGGGCAGCGGGTACGTCCCCTCCTGCTCGACCGGGTTCTGCGTCGCGAGGACGAGGAACGGGTCCGGCAGCGGGTACGTCGTCTCGCCGATCGTGACCTGGTGCTCCTGCATCGCCTCGAGGAGCGCGGACTGGACCTTGGCCGGCGCGCGGTTGATCTCGTCCGCGAGGATGATGTTGGCGAAGACCGGCCCCTTCTTGACGACGAAGTCGCCCGAGCCCTGGTTGTAGACGAGCGTCCCGACGAGGTCGGCCGGAAGCAGATCCGGCGTAAACTGGATGCGCTGGAACTGGGCGTCGATGGCGCGGGCGAGTGTGCTCACGGCGAGCGTCTTGGCGAGGCCGGGGACGCCTTCGAGGAGCACGTGGCCGCCCGTCAGCAGGCCGATGAGCAGGCGCTCGACCATCGTCGGCTGGCCCACGACGACGCGGCCGACGGCCGTGAGCAGCGGCTGGACGAAGCCGCCAGCCCTCGCCACACGGTCGGTGAGCGCCTCGAGGTCGGGCGACGGCGTTGCCGGAACGGTCTGGACGGGCGGGACGATCTCGGACATGTCGGGGCGCGGGCGGAGTGCCGCAAAGTACCGAGGCGCTCAGCCGGCCGAGGCGCCGAGCACGTCGCCCGCGGCCGGCGCGGCGCCGCGGAGCAGGTCCGCCGCCGGCATCCGCTTCTTGCCCTCGCGCTGCGCCTCGAGAATCTCCACTGCGCCTTCGGAACAGGCCACGACGAGGCGCGGGCCAGACTCGACGACCGTTCCCGGCGCGCCCGTCGGGCCGTCCACGACGCGCGCCCGGAGGACTTTGAGCGTCTCGCCCGGGCCGTTGCCGGCCCGCCACGTCGTCCACGCACCGGGAAACGGGGACAGCGCGCGGACGTGGTCGTGCACGCGCTGCGCGGGCCGGTGCCAGTCGATGCGGGCGTCGTCGCGGAAGAGCTTGGGCGCGGGGCTGGCGCGGGCGTCGTCCTGCGGCTGCGGCTCGGCCGTGCCCGCGGCAAGCATCCGGACCGTCTCGACGACCGCCTCGGCCCCGATCGCCGCGAGGCGGTCGTGGACGTCGCCCGCCGTCTCGTCCGGCCCGACCGGCGTCCGCCGCACGAGCAGCACGTCGCCCGTGTCGACGGACGGCTTCAGCAGGAACGTCGTGACGCCCGTCTGGGCGACGCCGTCCATGAGGGCGCGAGCGATGGGCGCGGCGCCGCGGTAGGCCGGCAGGAGCGAGCCGTGGAGGTTGAACGCGCCCAGGCGCGCCGTCTCGTAGACCGCCCGCGGCAGGATCCGAAAGGCGACGACGGCGAGCACGTCCGGCGCGAGCGCCTCGAGGTCTGCCTGAAAAACGTCGTCCTTGAGCGACTCGGGCTGCAACAGCGGGATCCCGTGCCGCAGCGCTGCCTCCTTGACCGCCGAGGCGCGGAGCGTCTGCCCGCGCCCCGCCGGCCGGTCCGGCACCGTCACGACCGCCACGGGCACGATCCCGGCGTCCACGAGCGCGTCGAGCGACGCGACGGCGAACTCGGGCGTGCCCATGAAGACGACTCGAGGGGGCATGGGGGATGAGGGATGGGGCATGGGCAGAAGGGAGCGAAGCGCCGAAGCTAGTCGGTCTCTTCCCCATGCCCCTTGCCTCATCCCCGCGGCGTAGCCGCTACATCCGCGTCCGGTCGTCCCAGATGGGGACGAGGAGCTGGAAGTCGCCCAAGCGGCTCTGGTCGACGAAGATGAAGCGCCGGCCCTCGCTGTTGTAGTACCAGATCTGGTACGGGTCCGTGCCGTAGTTGAACGGGTGCTCCTCGACGAAGTCCGGCGCGCCGAAGCGGATGTAGACCTCGCCGCGGTCCGTGTTCCAGCCGGCGTCGCGGAGGCGCGTGTAGCGCTCGTTGGCGTAGGCGACGCGGTAGTAGTACTCCTCCATGCGCTCGTTGCGCGTCGTGCCCGGCGTGGGGTCGCGCTGCGTCCAGAAGGCGCGGAAGAGGCGCGTCTGCTCCTCGGGCGTCGCCGCGCGGCGGATGGCCGCGATCTCGCGGTCGCGGGCGACGTAGCGGAGCTGCGAGATGGCCTGCTCGAGGTCCGCGATCTGGCCCTCGAGGCCCATCCAGCGGACGGCGAACGGGCGCGTCGTCTCGGCGACGAGGGTGCCCTCGCGCGTCTCGAGGCGGACGGTGAGCGCGTAGTCGCCGACCTTCAGGCGGCTCGTCTGGACGCGGAAGGCGGCCGGCGTCTTGCCGGCGGGCACGTCGATGTCCTCGGAGAAGGCGACCGGCGTGCCGACGTCCTCCTGCTGACGCGGCGACAGGCCGAGCAGCGCGGCAAAGCTCGGGCGCTCGCGGACGCGGTTCTGCTCCGTCACGGCGTACGTCACGCGCAGCGCCTGCGGCGCGCCGGCGTAGAGCTCGTAGTAGACCGTGAAGTCGCTCTGCTCGGTCGAGATGGCCGCCCCGACGTTGGGCTCGAACGTGCGCGCGTCCTCGTCGTAGCGGTCGAGGATCAGCGGGTCGCTCATCGCGACGAGGCGCCCGCTGCTCGGGTCCATCGAGCGGACGACGTGGCCGACCTCGCGGCTGAACGTCCGCCCGCTCGCGCCGTCCTCCACCGAGACCGTGACGGTGTAGCGGCCGGGCGGGACCGACAGCGACTCGACGGCGCGGTCCACGGTCGCGGGGTTCTGCGTTGCGGCGTAGTCCGGCATCCGGACCTGGCGCTCGAACGTGCGGCTCACGACGAGGCCCTGCTGCTGCCCGGCGTCGTCGAGCGCCGAGACGTTGACGCTCACGGCGTAGCCGGCCTCGAAGCCGGCCGAGCGCGACAGGAAGCGCAGGCTCTGGACCGGCACCGCCGTGTAGACGTCGAGGCGCGGGGCGCCGGCCGAGTCGGCGCGCGTCGTGATGAGGTCGAGGGCGAACTCGGGCGCGTAGGCGGCCTGCGCCCTCGCGGGCGCGCCGAGCACGAGCGCGAGCAGCAGGATCAGAGCTGGACGCATCGCGGTTTCCAGAGCCGGGAGGCCCCGGCGAGTGAGCGGGGCGGAGGTGTAACGAGCGCGCATAGGCTCGGGCGAGAGGGCACGGGTGGAGAAGGTCGGGCACGCACGCCCACCGTCAAAGTCCGGCGGGCGCCGCGAGGAAAAAAGGGCGGCGGGCCGAACCGTCCGAGAGCGCGCGCGAACGGGCGCCGCCCCGGCCTGAACGGGCCGGCGTGACCGGGTCAGGCCGCGTCCCGCGTCCCGAACAGCGCGTCGACGAAGCGGGCGCGGTCGAACACCTGGAGGTCGTCCACCTGCTCGCCCACGCCGATATACTTTACGGGAATCTTGAACTCGTTGGAAATGCCAATGGCGATGCCCCCTTTGGCCGTCCCGTCGAGCTTGGTCAGGATGAGCCCGGTGACCTCGACGGCGGCCGTGAAGGCCTCGGCCTGGCGGATCGCGTTCTGGCCCGTCGAGGCGTCGAGCACGAGGAGCACCTCGTGAGGCGCGCCCGGCACCTGCCGGTCCATCACGCGGCGCACCTTCGAGAGCTCGTCCATCAGGCCGACCTGGTTGTGGAGGCGCCCGGCGGTGTCGATGAGCACGACGTCCGACCTGCGCGTCTTCGCCGCGGCGAGCGTGTCGAAGGCGACGGCCGCGGGGTCTGCACCCTGGTACTGCTTGATGATCTCGACGCCGGCGCGCGTCGCCCAGATGTCGAGCTGCTCGGTGGCCGCGGCGCGGAACGTGTCGGCCGCGCCGAGGAGCACCTTCTTGCCGGCCTGCCGGTAGGCGTTGGCCATCTTGCCGATGGACGTCGTCTTGCCGACGCCGTTGACGCCGACGACCATCACGACGTGCGGCGTGCTGGGCAGCGGCGCGTCGAAGTCGGCCGGCCGGCCGGGGTCGGACGTCAGCAGGAGGTCCGCGATCTCGTCGCGGACGAGGCCGTTGAGGTCGGCCGTCGAGACGTACTTGTCGCGCGCGACGCGCGCCTCGATGCGGTGGATGATGTCGACGGTCGTCTTCACGCCGACGTCCGACGCGACGAGGACGTGCTCAAGGTCGTCGAGGACCTCCTCGTCGACCGTGTCCTTGCCGGCGACGGCCTTGCTGATCTTCTCGAAGAAGCCGGCGCGCGTCTTCTCGAGGCCGGCGTCGAGGGCCTCCTGCTCCTTCTGCTTGCGTTTGAATCCGAACAGGGCCATGAGGCGGGACGAGTGTTGAGCGGGGGGACGATGGGCGGGGGTGCCCGGATCCGGCAAGATGCGGTTTAAGGTTTAATGCTTAATGTGTGGCCGCGGAAACCTTAAACTTTAAACCTTAAACCCGCCTTTCCGAGAGCGCCGCCTCGCCGTGGCGGTAGATCGCGGCGAAGCGGATGCTGTACTTCACGACCGAGACGACCATCACGGCCGTCGTGAGGCCGATGAGGCCCTTCATGACGCGCGGCGTCGCGAACGGATCGCCGACGAGCGCCACGACGACCGTCAGCGCGAGCGCGAACACGGCGACCTTGCCGGACCACAGGCTGGACGTGAAGTGCCCGAGGCGCCGCGTCTGGAGGACCCCGCCGATGGCGAGGATCGCGTCGCGGCTCACCGCGAGGGCGACGAACCAGAGCGGCAGGTTCGGCGGCTCGGGCCGGATGAGGAGCGCGACGGTCACGGCGGCCGCTGCGAGCTTGTCCGCCACGGCGTCGAGGACCTTGCCCCACTCGCTCACGGTGTTCGTGGCCCTCGCGACGCGGCCGTCGAACCAGTCGGTCGCGATGGCGAGGCCGATGAGCCCGAACATCAGGTCGACGGGGCCACCGCGGTAGACGAGGACGGCGATCGGCGCGACGAGGACGGCGCGCGAGAAGCTCAGCGCGTTCGCGACGGTCCACAGCCGGCCCATCTCGGGGAAGGCGGGCGGGCGGCGGGGCGGGAGCGTCGGCATGGGGCGCGGGGGGAGGGCGCGCCGAAGATACCGGGCGGCCCGCGGCGCGATCTTGACCGGCCCTTCGCCTCGCCCTCGTGCCCGACGCCGCGCTGTCCGTCCTGCTCCTCGCGTTCGCCGTCAACGTCGTCGTCTGGGGCTGGGTCGCGATCGGCTGGCGGCGCATGGCCGACGGGCTCCTCGAGGACGGCCTCGCGCCGCTCGACCCGGACGAGGCGCCACCGCCCGCTCCAAACATTCCGCTGTCGGTCGTCGTCGCGGCGCGCGACGAGGCGGCGCGCCTGCCCGAGTTGCTCCGCGCGCTCCGCCGGCAGACGCACCATGGGCCGGACGGAAAGCCGGCCTTCGAGGTCGTCGTCGTGGACGACCGCTCGTCCGACGGGACGGGCGCGCTCGCCGAGCGGACCGCCGCGGCGTGGGCCGCGACGAGTGGCCCCGACCTCCGAGTCGTCCGCCTCGAGGAAGGCGCGGCGGCCAGCCTGCCGCCCAAGAAGCGGGCGCTCGCGGCTGGCATCGCTCAAGCCCGCCACGCGCGCCTCGCGCTGACGGACGCCGACACGATTCCGCCGCCGACGTGGCTCGCGACGCTCGCCCGCACCGCCGCACCCGAGGACGCCGACGACGGCGCGGTCCTCGTCGGCTTCGCGCCGTACGCGAAGGCGCCCGGCTGGCTGAACCGGTTCGTCCGCTACGAGACGCTCCAGACGGCGGCGCTCGCCGCGGCGGGCATCGGCCACGGCCGCCCGTGGCACGCGACGGGCCGCAACCTCTCGTACATGCGGGCGACGTTCGAGGACGCCGGCGGCTTCTCGGCCGCCGCCGCGTCGCTCTCGGGCGACGACGACCTGTTCGTGCAGCACGCCGCGCGCTTTGCCGACGTCCGCTACGTGCCGGACGCGGCGGCGCACGTCCCGAGCCCCGCGCCCGCGACGTGGGGCGCCTTCTGGCGGCAGCGCCGGCGCCACGCCTCGGCCGGCGCGCACTACCCGCCGGCCGTCCTCGCGGCGCTCGGCCTGCTCCACGCCTCGGCGCTCGTGCTGTGGCTCGGCGCGCCCGTCCTGTACCTCACGGCGGGCCGGCCGGCGGGCTGGGGCCTCGTCGCGCTGCACCTGCTCGTGCAGCGCGCGGCGCTCGCACCGGCCATGGCCGCGTTCGAGGCGGGGGGCGACGTGCGCCTCGCGCAGCCACTGCTGGACCTCGCCGGGACGCTCTACCAGGGCGTCGCTGCCGTACTCGGCCTGCTTCCGGCGCCGAAGCGATGGTGAGCCGCAGCTCGGGCGCCGCGGCTGCGCTACGTTGCGTTCACACATCCGTCACGCCCGTGATCTCAGGCCCTCCGCTCGACGTCCCCGCCGCTCCCCTGCCGACGTTCGTCCTCGACGGCGCGGCCGCCCGGGGCGACAAACCCGCCCTCATCGACGGCGCCTCGGGGCGCGTGCTCACGTACGCGGCACTCGCCCAAGGCGTGGACCGCGTCGCGGCGGGCCTCGCGGCGCGCGGCTTCGGCCGCGGCGACGTCTTCGGCCTGCTCGCGCCGAACCTGCCCGAGTACCCGGTCGCCTTCCACGGCGTCCTCCGCGCCGGCGGGACCGCGACGACGATGAACCCGCTGTCGTCCGTGGAGGAGATCGCGCACCAGCTGAGCGACTCGGGCGCGCGCTTCCTGCTCACGATCCCGCAGATGCTCGAGACGGCCCGCGCCGCGGCGGACCGCGCCGGCATCGAGGAGGTGTTCGTCTTCGGCGAGGCGGACGGGGCGACGCCCTTCTCGGCGCTCATGGCGGACGGCCCGCTGCCGGACATCAGCGCGCTCGACCCGGCCGTAGACGTCGCCGCCCTCCCCTACTCGTCCGGTACGACGGGCCTGCCGAAGGGCGTCATGCTGACGCACCGCAACCTCGTCGCCAACCTGCTCCAGTTCCAGGCCGTCGACGACGGCTCCGAGGACGACGTGCTGATCGCGGTCCTGCCGTTCTTCCACATCTACGGCATGACGCTGCTCGTCAACGCCGCCCTCCGCACGGGGCAGACGGTGGTGACGATGCCGCGCTTCGACTTCGTGCAGTTCCTCGATCTGCTCCAGGAGCACCGCGTGAACAAGGCGTTCCTCGTCCCGCCGATCCTCGTCGCCCTCGCCAAGCACCCGCTCGTCGACCAGTACGACCTCTCGAGCGTCAAGCGGATCGTCTCGGGCGCCGCGCCGCTCTCGGCGTCGCTCGCGAAGGCCGTCGCGGACCGCCTCGGCTGCGAGGTGAAGCAGGGCTACGGCCTGACCGAGACGAGCCCCGTGACGCACTTCGTCCCGGCGAGCCGGACGGGCTGGACCGACTACGGCTCCGTCGGCCCCTGCGTCCCCGGCGTGGACGCCAAGCTCCTCGACCCGGAGACGGGCCGCGAGGTCGGGCCGGGCGAGCGCGGCGAGCTCTGCGTCCGCGGCCCGAACGTCATGGCGGGCTACCTCAACAACCCCGAGGCGACCGCCCGCACCATCGACGCCGACGGCTGGCTCCACACCGGCGACGTCGCGACCGTGGACGACGCGGGCAACTTCGAGATCGTGGACCGCGTGAAGGAGCTCATCAAGTACAAGGGCTACCAGGTGCCGCCGGCCGAGCTCGAGGCGCTCCTGCTCACCCACGACGGCATCGCGGACGCCGCGGTGATCCCCGTCCCGGACGAGGCGGCGGGCCAGATCCCGAAGGCCGTCGTCGTCCGCAAGCCCGGCCACGAGGCGCTGACGGCGGACGACGTGATGGCGTTCGTCGCCGAGCACGTCGCGCCGTACAAGAAGGTCCGGCAGGTCGCGTTTGCGGACGCGATCCCGAAGTCGGCGTCGGGCAAGATCCTGCGGCGCGTGCTCGTCGAGCAGGACCGCGCGTAGCGCCGGCTCAGCGTGGCGCGGCGAACTGCCCGCGCCACGCCGAGAACTGGTCTACGCGAATGCCGTAGCGGACGAGCGAGCCCTCGTGTAGCGACAGCAGCAGCTCGAGGGCCATGCGGGCAAAGTGCCCGACCTCGCCGGCTGGGACGCCGCGGAACTCGGCCCACGCGCGCAGGACTTGCTCGCGCGGCGGCGCGCCCGTCGTCACCATCTCGCGGACGGCCTCGGTGAGCAGCACGCGGTTGCGCAGGCGGAAGAGGTCGGGCTCGCCGAGCGCATCGCGGACGACCGTGTACTGCGCGCAGGACCGCGCATAGGCCCATCCGTACACGTCGCGCAGCAGGTCCACGCGGCCGGTCTCGTACACGGCGAGCGTGCCCTCGAGGTAGGCCCGCTCCGGAACGTCGATGAACGAGAGCGGGCAGAGGTTGTCGCGGATGAGCGGCAGGTTGGCCCCGAGGCGCGACGTCCGCTTGTTGACGTCGGCGAACGGCTGGAGGTACGGCAGGTGGACCATCACGAAGAACGACTGCTCGAACGGATCCGGGATACGGCCAGCCTTCTCAAGAATGAGGCGAAACAGCTCGTCGATGCGCTGCGGGATGGCGAGCGGCTGGTACGTCGTGCCGGTGATGTTGACGATGCGCTGACGGATTTGACCTTCGTCGTGCGGATCACTCAGCAGGTTCTCCGACAGCAGCGCGTGGAGGTTGCTGAACGTGTACGGGTTGAATCCGACCCCGTCAGCCTGCTCGACCAGGAACTCGATGGCGCCCTTGTGATTGAGAATCATGGCTCTTTGACAAATCCCGTGGTCAGGCGGTCGCCATCAACACCCGGACCCGCATATGATCGAAGTTCGGTAGCCCGAACGAGATCCGTTTGAAGTAGCGCAGGTAGTTGTTCAGACCTTCCGTGACCGCGTTCGTCAAC
>JBBSQZ010000014.1:0-22986 GCA_038243565.1 Rhodothermales bacterium
GACGAGGATGCGTTGCGTCTCGGTGTCGACCGCGGTGACGCGCAGGCCCGGCAGGTCGAGCAGTCGCTGGTAGAAGTCGAGGTCGGTCATGCCGCTAGATCGCCCCGACCACGGGATTTGTCAAAGAGCCGGAGTTTGAAGGGGGTGAGATCGTGCTCCGATCCAGCCCTTCTCCAAACTGCGGGGGCACGACGGCCTGACGGTGCAAGACCTCGTCCCCTCTCCAAACTTTTCCTCTACTCCGCCGGCGTGCTCGCCATCGAGCGCTCGACCCACAGCACGGCGCGCTGCACGAACTCGGGCGCATGCTCGATGCCCATCTTCTTCTTGATGTTGGCGCGGTGGCTCTCGACCGTCTTCGGGCTGAGCCCGAGGCGCTCGGCGATCTCCTGCGTCGTCCGGCCGCGGCCGAAGTGCTCGAAGACCTCGATCTCGCGGTCCGTGAGCGGGTCCACGGCCGACGTCTGCATCGGGGCCTGCGAGATGCGGCTCAGGATGAGGCGCTCGCGGAGCTTCTCCGAGAGGTAGAGGTGGCCCTCGAGCACGCGCCGGATCGCGTCGACGACGTTGCCGGCGGACTCGTGCTTCATGAGGTAGCCGCGCGCGCCGGCCGAGAGGGCCCGCTCGGCGTAGAGCGACTCGTCGTGGGCGGAGACGACGAGGATGGCGCCGCAGGCGTCGAGCGCGACGAGGCGCTTGACGAGCTCGATGCCGTTGACGCCCGGCAGCGACAGGTCCGCCACGACCACGTCCGGGTGCAGGCCGGGAATGAGCGAGAAGGCGTCTTCGGCCGTCGCCGACTCGCCGCAGATCTCGAGGTCCGGCTCGTGCGAGATGAGGCTGGCGTAGCCCTCGCGCATCACTGGATGGTCTTCGACCAGAAAGATTTGGGAGGCCATGTCTGGAGGAGGCGAGGAGCGGGAAGTATCGCTCCGGCCATATGTGCGGCGAATAAGGAAGTTCCTTACCCACAGACAGCGGGAAATCTTACGGGAAAGCCGGGATTTCGAGGGTCACCGTCGTCCCGCCGTTCGAACCGGATGCGATGCGCAGCGTTCCGCCGATGAGCCCGAGACGCTCACGGACGCTGACGAGGCCCAGCCCGTCCCCGTCGGGGGCGTCGAGCCGGGCCGGGTCGAAGCCGCTGCCGGCGTCTGTGACGGCGATGCGGAGGTGGCCGTCGAGGCGCGTCACGCGGACGGTCGCCTCGGCCTGCCCGGAGTGCCGCACGACGTTGACGAGCAGCTCGCGGACGAGCTGGAACAGGAGCGTCTGGACGTCGGGCGCCGCCTGCGTGTCGCCCTCCGAGCAGACGGTCGTGCGGAGGCCGTGGACGGCTTCCATGCGCTCGGCGAGCCACTCGAGCGACCGCTCGACGCCCTCGCCCGCGAGGACCGGCGGACTCAGGTCCAGCGTCAGGCCGCGCGTCGTCTCGATGGCCTGCCCGAGCGTCGTGGTGGCGGCGGCCAGCGCCGGGCGGACGTCGCCGCCGTCCGCGGCGATGCGGTCGAGCAGCTGCAGGCGCATCTGGACGGCGACGAGCTGCTGCTGGAGGTCGTCGTGGAGCGTGCGGGCGACGGTGCGGCGCTCGCGCTGCTCGGCCGTCGTGAGGTCCGCGAGCAGGCGCCGCACCTGCTGCGTCCGCTCGGCGACACGCGCCTCGAGGCGCTCGGTGAGCTGTTCGAGCGCCGTCTGGGCGCGGCGCAGCGGCGTCACGTCCTGAACGACGACGCTGACGGCCTCGGGTGGCGCGCCGACGGGGACGAAGCTCACGAGCCAGTCGAGCTCCGTATCAGGGTCGGCGCCGGTCCCGATGCGGACCTCGTGGTTGAGGACCGGGACGCCCGTCCGGAGCACGCGCGCGACGTAGGGCTCCATGACCGTCGGGTAGGCCGGGTTGACGCGGGCGGCGTGCTGCCCGACGAGCGCCTCGGCCGTCGTCCCGGCCAGCGCCGCGAGGCGCGCGTTGACGCGCACGTAGCGGTGCTCCGCGTCCAGGATCGCGACGCCCACGGGCACGGCCTCGAAGTACGACTCGAGGCTCGCCATCTGCTGCTCGATCGTCGCCCGCGCCCGCGCCTGCGCGACGGCCCCGCCGAGCACGAGCGCGACCGACTGCACGAACAGCACGTCGTCCTCGCCGAAGGCGTCGGGGCGCGTGTGGTGCAGGCCGAGGATGCCGAACGGCGCCCCGATGCCGGACGGGATCGCGGCGCAGATGCAGCTTCGGAGGCCGTGGCCCGTGATCAGGGCGGGCGGCGCAACCGCGTGTGGGTCGGCCTCGGAGACGACCACGGGCTCTGCCTGCGCGAGCACCTCGGCCGGCAGCGTGCCGGGGAACGCCGGAAGCGTCGTCGCCCCGACGACGCCGGCGGACCAGCCCGTCCCGGCGATGAGGCGGACCCGCGCCGCGCCGGGCTCGTGGCGGAAGACGGACGCGAACGGCGCGCCGAGCGTCTCGCTCAGCCGGTGTGCCGCCGCGTCGAACACGGCGCCGAGATCCTCCTCGGCGAGGACGAGGTGCGCGAGGTCGGCGACGTCGCGTTGCTGCTGCACGCGCGCCTCAGCGGGATAGGATGCAAGGGTCATCGCGCAGGGCAGGCGTTCCGGGGGGGCAGAAACCTAAGAACTGGCTGTTCGCTCGCCGGTCAGTCCTTCCCCGAACGCGGGCCCGGGCGATCGTCGAGTGCGGCGAGCATCGCGCGGCGCCCGTCCGCATCGAGGGCGCCGTCGCGGACGAGCGCGTCCAGGGCGGCGGCAACGGCTTCGAGATCCGTCGCGCCGGCGACGGCGTCGGGGCGCGCCACGGCGAGCATCGCCTCGCGGAGGAAGCGCTCGACGAACTCGGCGGCGTCGGGGTGGGCCGAGACGTCGAGCGTCTCGGTGACGGTGGCGCGGCCGCGGTTGAGGTCCATCTCGACGGCGCGCCCGCCGAGGAGGCCGCGCGTCTGGCGGACGCCCACGAGGTCATCGTAGCGGACCGTCCGCGGCGCTTGGAGCGCGTTGTTCTGGAACACGAGGCGGTCGGCGAGGAACAGCGCGCCGTCCTTGGCCGAGCCCAGGCGCGTCGCGTCGTAGAGCGCGAGCACGGCCGAGGCGCTGACGTCGCGGCCGTAGTCGCCGGTGGCGGCGGCGAGCTTCTTCGGCGGGATGTCCGGCACCGCGAACAGGCCGAGATCGGGTGCGGTGGGCAGGAGGTCGCGGATGAGCTGGTCCATTTTGAATGCGGTTTAAGGTTTAACGTTTAATGTTGGTCATGAGGAAAACCTTAAACCTCAAACCTTAAACCGCATTTGCATTCACGGAAGCACGGCGAGCGCCGCGGCGCCCTCGACGGCCGTCCGCGCCACCGAGATGATGCCGCCGGGGACGGTGCCGAGCAGCAGCAGCCCGACCGCGCACACGCCGACGACGGTCAGCGTGGCCATCGACGGCCGGAACGCGGCGCTCCGGGCGCCCTCCGGCGCGTCGTCCGGGCTCCGCATCCACATCACGACGAGCACGCGCAGGTAGTAGACGGCCGAGGCGGCCGAGGCGAGCACGCCGATGATCGCCAGCCACGTCATGCCCGCGTTGACGACGGACTGGAAGATGAGGTACTTGCCGATGAAGCCGCCGAGCGGCGGGAAGCCGATCAGCGCGAACATGAACACGCCCATCGTGACGCCGAGGACGGGCCGGCGGTAGCCGACGCCCGCGAGGCTGTCCAGCGTCTGGTCTGCGCCCTCGCGGTCGTCCCACTCGAGCGCGCCCGCGACGCCGAACGCGCCGACGTTCATCGCGGTGTAGGCGAGCAGGTAGAACAGCGACCCCGCGATGCCCGCCGCCGTGCCCGCCGCCAGCCCGGCGAGGATGTAGCCCGCGTGCGCGATGCTCGAGTAGGCCAGCATCCGCTTGAGGTTGGTCTGCGTCAGCGCGGCGACGTTGCCGAAGACCATCGTGACGGCCGAGATGACGGCCAGCGCGACCTGCACGGGCTCGCCGATGGCGCCCGCCGGCACGGCGCGGCTCAGCACGACGGCCAGCGCGGCGAAGGCGGCCGTCTTCGACGTGGTCGACATGAAGGCCGACATGCTCGTCGGAGCGCCCTGGTAGACGTCGGGCGTCCACTGGTGGAATGGGACGGCCGAGACCTTGAACAGGAAGCCGATGAGCAGCAGCGCCACGCCGATGCCGAACAGCGCGGGCCGGCCCTGCACGGCGAGGCCCGTCGCCATCTCGGAGAAGACCATCGTGCCCGTGGCGCCGTACATCAGGGCGATGCCGTAGAGGAAGAAGCCCGTCGAGAAGGCGCCGAGCAGGAAGTACTTGAGGGCGCTCTCGTTGGCCGTCGTGTCCGCCCGGACGAGGCCGGTGAGCACGTACAGGCAGATCGACATCGTCTCGAGGCCGACGAAGAGCGTCACGAGGCTGCCGGCCGAGGTGAGCGTCATCATGCCGGCCGTCGCGATGAGGAGCAGGCCGTGGACCTCGCCGAAGTTGTGCCCGATGCGCGCGAGGTACGGCACGGAGAGCACGAGGCTCAGCAGCGCCCCGGCGAGCACGACGAGCGTCGCGAAGCCGGCGATGCCGCCGACGAGGACCTGCCCGTTGAAGGCGGACGCCGGCGCGCCGAGCCACATGGCCGTCCACACGCCGGCGGCGACCATGCCGGCGCCCGAGATCCACGGGATGGCCGGGCTGTCGTTGCTGAAGCTGTCGATGAGCACGACCGCCACGCCCACGGCGGCGACGAGGAGGATCGGGCCGGTCGCGGCGAGATCGGCGAGCAAGTGGTCGTACATCGGAAGAGGGTTGAAGGGTTTGAGGGTGGAAGGGTGGACGTGTTGGGGGATGCGCGCCCGGCGGCGCCTTTCCCCTTCAACCTGTCACCCCTTCAACCCTGTAACCTTTCGAGCGAAGGAGAGGTCGGTCTCGGTGACGCGGTTGCCGGCGTCGTGCGTCGAGAGGGCGAGCGCGACGCGCGTGTAGACGGTCGTGATCTCGGGGTGGTGGTCCGCCGCCTCGGCGGCGAACAGGACGCGGACGATGAAGGCCGCCGCGGCCGGGACGTCGGGGAACGTGTGCTCCCAGGCGATGGCGTCGCCCGCGCGCGCCCAGCCGGCGAGGTCCGGCGCGGCGAGCGCGGCGTCGAGGTCGGCGGGAGAGAGGGGCGTGCGGGAGGGCATGGGAGAGTCGGTTTAATGTTTAAGGTTTGATGTTTTGAGGTGGTCACCTTAAACATTAAACCTTAAACCGCATTTACATCGGATGCGGGACGATCCAGCCGCTGAAGAAGACGAGCCAGACGACGAGGTAGATCGGCAGCAGGATCGGGAGCGAGTACTTCACGATGTAGGTCACGAACGACGGCGTCTCGGCGCCGGAGCTCTCGGCGATGGCCTTCACCATGAAGTTCGGGCCGTTGCCGATGTACGTCATCGCGCCCCAGAAGACGGACGAGATGGAGATCGCCTGGAGGTAGTACCAGCTCTCCGGCCCGACGAGGTGGCGGTGCGCGAACGCGGCGACGTCGGCCGGCGCGTTGACGTCGAGGCCGAACTTGCCCATCGCGGCCGAGACGAAGGCGACGTACGTCGGCGCGTTGTCCAGCACGCCCGAGAGCGCGCCCGTGCCGAAGTAGAACGTCGACGCGTTGAGCAGGCGCGCGTTGTCCTGCGCGAACAGGCTGATGAGCTCCAGCGCGGGCTGCATCGTGAGGAAGATGCCGACGAAGAGCCACGCGACCTCCTGCATCGGCTCGAACGAGAAGCGGTTGCCCGCGAGCGCGGTGGGGCTCGCCGTCTTGTACGAGAGGAAGGCGACGAGCAGCATCAGGATCTCGCGGATGCCGAGCGGGCTGCCGAGCGCGTGGAGGTCCGGCACGCCGGCGATGACCTTCGGGTCGACGAACACGAGCGCGACCGTGAGCGCGACCCAGCCGAAGCCGCCCCAGCCGTCGATGGCGATGTGCTTGGGGGTGTGGACGGCGTCGATGTCGTCGGTGTACTCGCCCGGCTCGACGTCCGGGTCGCCGAAGACGACGGCGCGCTCGCGGCGGCTCTCGGCCAGGTTGCGCTTGTCGAAGACGTAGAAGACGGCCAGCAGCACGAGGACCGTCGGCAGCCAGATGTACCAGAGGTGCTCGACGGTCCAGAAGAACGGGACGCCGCGGAGGA
The DNA here is from genome assembly GCA_038243565.1 of Rhodothermales bacterium. Lineage (GTDB taxonomy): Bacteria > Bacteroidota > Rhodothermia > Rhodothermales > Rubricoccaceae > DASVSE01. The sequence continues at coordinate 6,159 of JBBSQZ010000014.1, forward strand.
AGCCGAGGAACAGCGGCGGGTCGCCGATGGGCGTCAAAGCGCCGCCGACGTTCGAGACGATGAAGATGAAGAAGATGATGTGGTACGGCTTCAGGCGGCCCAGATTCAGGCGCATGAACGGCCGGATGAGCAGCATCGAGGCGCCCGTCGTGCCCATCAGGTTGGCGAGCACCGCGCCGACGAACAGCATCGCCGTGTTGGCGCGCGGCGTGCCCGCGAAGTCGGTCCGGATGAGGATCGTGCCACTCGCGACGAACAGCGCCGCGAGCAGCGCGATGAAGGAGACGTACTCCTGCGCCGCGTGGATGACCGGGGTCGCGTTGCCCTGCGTGAGGTAGTACATCGCCACGAGCGTGCCGAGGCCGACGGCGACCTTCGGGTACTGCTTGTGCCAGAAGTGCGCGTAGAACAGCGGCCCCGTCGCGATCATCGCGAGCAGCGCGACGAACGGGAGGATCAGCCAGACCGGCGGCGCCGCGCCGACCGAGGCGAGGAGAAGCGCGGTCATTCAGCCGAGGGGCGAGCGGCGGGGGCGGCCGCGACCTGGCTGGGCCACTGCACCGGCACGACGACCGCGACGCCTGAGGCCTCGACGGCCGAAGCCTCGACGGCCTGCGCCTTGGCGTCCGACGTGGCGAGCAGCGACTCCACGGCCGCCTCGCTGCGGGCGAGGAACGGGGACGGGCCCATCCCGAGCCAGACCATCAGCACGACGAGCGGCAGCAGCAGGGCGACCTCGCGGCCGTTGAGGTCCTTCATCGACCGGTTCGCGTCGTCCGTGAGCTCGCCGTAGAACGTCCGGTAGACCATCCAGAGCAGGTAGACGGCGGCGAAGATGACGCCCGTCGTCGCCGCGGCGATCAGGACGGGGTTGCCGACGGTCGGCGACTTGAACGCGCCGAGCAGGATCATGAACTCGCCGACGAAGCCGTTGAGGCCGGGCAGGCCGGACGAGGCGAACACGCTGAACACCATCGCGAACGTCAAAATGGGGACGGTCTTCGCGATGCCGCCGTAGTCCGCCATCTCGCGCGTGTGGCGGCGCTCGACGAGCATCCCGATGATGAGGAACAGCGCGCCGGTCGAGATGCCGTGGTTGATCATCTGGATGAGCGCCCCCTGCGCGGCCACCGTCGTGAAGGCGAAAATGCCGAGGACGACGAAGCCGAGGTGGCTCACCGACGAGTACGCGACGAGCCGCTTGAAGTCGGTCTGCGCGAAGGCGACGAGCGCGCCGTAGATGATCCCGATGACGGCGAGGATGGCGATGGGCATCGCGAGCATCTGGCTCGCATTCGGGAAGAACGGGACGACGAAGCGCAGCAGGCCGTACGTCCCCATCTTGAGCAGCACGCCGGCGAGGATGACCGAGCCGCCGGTGGGGGCCTGCGTGTGGGCGTCGGGCAGCCACGTGTGGAGCGGGAACAGCGGGACCTTGATGGCGAAGGCCAGCCCGAAGAGCACGAACAGCCCGAGCTGCGCCCCGACGGGGAGGCCGACCGAGAGCAGCCGGTACCAGTTCGTCGTGAAGCCGCCGGGCACGTCCAGCGCCGCGCCGGCGGCGAAGCCGAGCCACAGCAGGCCGACGAGCATCAGGAAGCTGCCGGCCAGCGTGTAGACCACGAACTTGACCGCGGCGTACGTCCGGTCCTCGCCGCCCCAGACGCCGATGATGAACACCATCGGGATGAGCGTCAGCTCGAAGAAGACGTAGAACAGGAGCAGGTCGAACGAGGCGAAGACGCCGGTGACGGCCGTCTGGAGCAGCAGGATCAGCGCGTAGTAGCCCTTGTGCGCCTTGCCGATGTACGTCCACGAGCTCAGCACGACGATCGGCCCGAGCAGCGTCGTCAGCAGGATCAGCAGCAGGTTCAGCCCGTCCACGCCGACGTAGTACGCGACGTCGGTGCCGGGCAGCCACGCGAGGTGCTCCGCCATCTGCGGGGCCATCGCCGTCGAGACGGCCGGGTCGAAGCCCATCCACAGGCCGAGCGAGAGGACGAACGTGACGCTCGTCACGGCCAGCGACATCCACCGGATGCCCGCCACGCTCGGCATCGCGAGGACCGCGAGCGCGCCGAGCGCCGGCAGGAAGAGGACGATGGAGAGGAGATGGGGGATCGCCACAGAGAAGAGAGTTTGGAGTTTGAAGTTTGAAGAGAGGGGAAGTTTGAGGCGGCGATCAGTCGTGAGCGTGTAGCCACGGCCTCTCCAAACTTCAAACTCCAAACTGCATTTAGCCGAAGAGGAGGACGGCCATGACGAAGACGACGCCGAGCACGAGCGCGAGCGCGTACTGCTGCACGAAGCCCGTCTGGAGGCGCTTCATGCCGAGCGACGTCAGCCGGAAGCCGCGCACGAGGCCCTTCACGCCGCCGTCGACGACGTTCTGGTCGAACGGGGCGAGCCCGCGGCGCGAGCCCTCGATGACCGGGTTCACGATGGCCGCGTCGTAGGCCTCGTCCCAGCCCCACTTCCTCGAGGCGGCGGCGTAGATCCAGCCCAGCCCGCGCTTCATCTTGGCGTCGGCGACGGGCCCGCGGCGGCCGTAGCCCAGCCCGACCCACGCCAGCGCGACGCCCGCGACGGCGACGCCGAGCCCGAGGGCCAGCAGGCCCCACTCGGTCGCGTGCGAGATCTCGTGGTTGAAGAAGTAGTCCGCGACGGGCCCGGCGTGCTCGCCGTGGCCGACGAGCCAGCCGTGGAGCCAGTTCGGGCCGAGGACGGCCGGCAGCCCGATGAAGCCGGCGACGGCGGCGAGGACGGCCAGCACGACGAGCGGCAGCGTCATCGTCCACGGGCTCTCGTGGGCGTGGACCGAGTGGGCACCCGGCCAGCGGCTCTCGCCCTCGAACGTGAGCAGGTACGCGCGCGTCATGTAGACGGCCGTGAGAAACGCCGTGATGAGGCCGACGACCCAGAGGACCATGTAGCCGACGTTGCCCTCGGGCGACGTGCCCGCGAGGAAGGTCCGGTACAGGATCTCGTCCTTCGAGAAGAAGCCCGAGAGTGGCGCGATGCCGGCGATGGCGAGCGTCGAGACGAGGAAGGTGACGCGCGTGATCGGCATGCCCTTCTTGAGGCCGCCCATGGTCCGCATGTCCTGCGCGTCGAACGGCCCGTCATAGGGCAGCGGGTTGGTGCGGAGCGGGTTCTGGTGCGCCTCGGAGTCCAGCGGCGTGTCCGCGGCGTCGTGGCCGTGGCTGGACGGAATCAGCCCTTTGTGCTCGAGGTCGTGCTCGATGTGGTGCATCGAGTGGATGACCGAGCCCGAGCCGAGGAAGAGGCAGGCCTTGAAGAAGGCGTGCGTCATCACGTGGAAGATGGCCACGTAGAACGCGCCGACGCCCGTCGCGAGGAACATGTAGCCGAGCTGGCTGACGGTCGAGTACGCGAGGACCTTCTTGATGTCGTTCTGCGTGATCGCGACCGTCGCCGCCATGACGGCCGTCAGCGTGCCGACGACGGCGATGATGGCCATGACCGTCGGCGCCTGGAGCACGAGCGGGCTCATGCGCGCGAGCAGGTACAGGCCGGACGTGACCATCGTCGCGGCGTGGATGAGGGCCGAGACGGGCGTCGGGCCGGCCATCGCGTCCGGCAGCCAGACGAAGAGCGGGATCTGGGCGGACTTGCCCGTCGCGCCGATGAACATCAGCAGGACGGCCCAGAAGGCGACGCTGCCGGTCATCAGGGCGAGGCCCGGGGCTGAGAGCATCGTCGTGAAGTCGAGCCCGAACGGCCCCGCGATGCCGGCCGTGACAGTCTTGAAGACGAGGAACATCGCCACGAGGAAGGCGAAGTCTCCGACGCGGTTGACGATGAACGCCTTGTTGGCGGCGGCCGAGTTCTTGAGGTCCGTGTACCAGTAGCCGATGAGCAGGTACGAGCACAGCCCGACGCCCTCCCAGCCGAGGAACAGCACGACGAGGTTCTCCGCGAGGACCAGGTTCAGCATCGCGAAGATGAACAGGTTCAGGTACGGGAAGAACCGCCAGAACCCGGCATCGTCGTGCATGTAGCCGATCGAGTACAGGTGGATGAGGCTGCCGACGCCGGTCACGATGAGCGTCATGATCAGCGAGAGCTGGTCGACGCGGTACGCGAAGTCCACCTGGAGGTCGCCCGCCCTCAGCCACGTGAAGTAGCTCACGACGTGCGCCTCGCCCGAGAAGCCGAGGAACAGCGCCACGGTGGCCCCGAACGGCACGGCCACGGCCGCGAGCGCGAGCCCGCCGATGAGCCACTCGTTCTTGCGCCACGCGGGCGCGAACAATCCCATCATCCCGCTGAAGGCCGCCATGAACAGCGGCGGGAGCAGGATGAGCTGGACGAGGAGTTCCATATCGAGGGGCATGGGGCAAGAGGGATGGGGGATGGGGAAAAGGCCTCAGGCAGCGACTGCCCATGCCTCATGCCCCATGCCTCATCCCCTGAACAGCGACACTTCGTCGACGTTGACGGAGAGCGTGTTGCGGAAGAGCGCGATGACGATGGCGAGCCCGACGGCGGCCTCGGCCGCGGCGACGGACATCACGAAGAAGACCAGGATCTGCCCGTCGACGTCGCCGAAGGACTGCGAGAAGGCGATGAGGCTGAGGTTGACCGCGTTGAGCATCAGCTCGATGCTCAGGAAGACCACGATCACGTTGCGCCGCAGCAGCACGCCGAGCACGCCGATGGTGAACAGAACGGCGCTCAGCGAGAGGTACCAGGAGAGATCCATACGGGGAGGGTGGGCTGCGCCGGCCTAGCGGCGGAAAGGTGGCTGAGGTTGAAGGGGTGAAGGGGAATGCATTTCCCCTCCAACCCTTTCACCCTTCAACCCTTACACGAGCTTCTTCTTGGCGAGGAGCACAGCGCCGATGGTCGCGCCGAGGAGCAGGACGCCGATGATCTCGAGCGAGAACGCGTGGTCCGTGAGCAGCGCCACGCCCAGCGCGGTGACGCTCGTGTCGGCGGCGCGCGCCGCGGCGGCGGCGTCGGTCCCGCCGGGGGTCGTCGCGCCGGGGATGTTGACCGCCACGACCGTGAGCAGCTGCGCCAGCACGGCCACGCCGAGCACGAACGCGGCGCCCTTGCGCCAGTCGAACGTCCCGAGGCGCGGCGTCTCGTCGAGGTTCAGCAGCATGATCACGAACAGGAACAGGATCATGATGGCCCCGGCGTAGACCAGGACCTGCACGACGCCGATGAACGCGGCGTTGAGCGTCAGGTACAGGCCGGCGATGGCGATCAGGCCCATCACCATCCAGAGTGCGCTCGCGATGGGGCTGCGCGAGATCAGCATCCCGAGGCCGCCGGAGACGGCGAGCACGGCGAAGACGAAAAACAGGAACGGCTCGAGCATCGGCGAGGCGGCGGAGTCGCGGAAGATACCGGCCGGCCGCGGGAGTGGACAGCCGTGCGGCGCGGCTCGGGGAAAGGCTCAGTGAAGAGGGCACGGCGGGCGAGTTTGGAGAGGGGACGAGGGATCGCTTCTCGCGGGCGCCGTGGCCCATCAGTTTGGAGAGGGAGCGGGGCCGCGCGCCATCGGGGCCGCGCGGCCCTGCAGTTTGAAGCGAAAGGCAGCTTGAGCACGACCTCTCCCATCTTCAAACTCCAAACTTCAAACTCTACCGACCGAGGCGCCCGAGTCAGCGCGCACCCGCTCGTCCCCCGCGGCGCGGTAGGTTCGCCCTTTCCCTCCCCGACGCCCCGATGCCCGAGACCGACGCCCACCTCACCATCGCCCGCGACGGCGGCGTGCTGCACCTCGCTCTGGACCGGCCCGCCAAGAAGAACGCGATCACGCGCGCCATGTACGCCGGCCTCGCCGAGGCGCTCGTCGAGGCCGCGGCCGACCCGTCCGTCCGCGCCGTCGTCCTCTCGGGCACGGGCGGCGTGTTCACGGCCGGCAACGACTTGGGCGACTTCCTCATGGACCCGCCGACGGGCCCCGAGAGCCCCGTCTTCCGCTTCCTCGAGGCCGCCTCGACGTTCCCGAAGCCGCTCCTCGCTGCCGTCGCCGGCCCGGCCGTCGGCATCGGGACGACGATCCTGCTGCACTGCGACCTCGCCTACGCCGCGCCGGACGCGCGCTTCAAGATGCCGTTCGTGGACCTCGGCCTCGTCCCGGAAGCCGCCTCGAGCCTGCTGCTGCCGCGCGCCGCGGGGCCGATGCGCGCCGCGGGCTGGCTCCTCTTCGGCGAGGCGTTCTCGGCGGACGACGCGCTGGCCGCGGGCCTCGTCAACGAGGTCTGCGACGACCCGACGGCGCGGGCGCTCGAGCGCGCGCAGACGCTTGCCGCGAAGCCGCCCGAGGCGGTGCGCCTCACCAAGGCGCTGCTGCGCCGGCCGGACGCCGCGGCCGTCCGCGAGACGATGGCCGTCGAGGGTGCGCGCTTCACCGAGCGCCTCGCCTCGCCCGAGGCGCAGGAGGCGTTCATGGCCTTCTTCGAGAAGCGCGCGCCGGACTTCTCGCGCTTCGACTGACCCTACCGGCGGCGCCCGGTCCGCCGCCTCCCATTTTCGAGATGGAACTCGTCCCCGAGCCGCCGGAGAACGACCTCGAGCGCGCTCTGCGCCTCGCCGCCACGGACCCCGCCGCGCGCCCCGCGTTCTACGAGACGCTCCTCGGCGCGACGGTCTACGCCATCGGCCCGCCGAAGCCGGAGGGCGATGCGGCCGGCGTGGAGAACCTCAAAGCCGGCGACACGATTTCGATGATCACCTGGGAGCGGACGTCGGGCGAGCCCATCGTCCCCTTCTTCACCTCCTGCGAGGCGCTCTCGCGGACGCTGTCGGAGCCGGCGACGTTCGTCGCGCTCCCGGCGCGCGCGTTCTTCGAGATCACGGCCGGCGCGTGGCTCGTGCTCAACCCCAACCTCGGCCACGCCAAGGAGTTCTCGCCGGACGAGGTCACGGCGCTCCTCGCGGGCGGACTGCCCGGGGCGCCGACGCCGCGCGTCGTCCAGGAGGACACCACGGTGATGATCGGGCAGCCGGTGGAGCGCCCCGAGGTGCTCCTCGCGATGCTGGCGCGCTTTTTCGGGACGCGCCCGGCCGTTCGCTCTGCGCGCCTCGCGCTGATGCACGACCCGTCGCGGGGCGAGGCGCCGACGCTGCTCCTCGGCATCGAGGCGGACGCCTCGGAGGAGGACGTGGACCGGCTGATGCACGCCATCGGCGCCGTCGCGGCCGACGCGGCGCCGGAGGGCCAGGCCGTAGACCTCGTGCGGGTCGATGGGGCCGGGAGCTTCCTGTCGTCCGTCGAGCCGTTCTACCACAAGGCGTCGGGCTGATCACGGAAAGACCCCCTGTCTGCGCTCGGGTCGCTCCCTCTTCGCTCCGCCTGTCCTCAGGTCCGCGTTCACCCGGCTTGAAGTGGGGACAGCTGTGCGCTGCGCTCTGACCGAACGGTTTGCGTCGCCGTCGCGCCTCATCGCGCCTCAGCGGTCCAGACGGGCGAGACGTGAGCTGTCCCCGCTTCAAGGGCAGGGCCGCCAAGTTCTTCGGACACCCAATCCAACACCACCGTCATCCCGCGCCGTAGGCCGGCGCAGCCCACGGAGCGAGCCCTTGGCGAGCGCCGTTGAGGGATCTCGACGCAGTGAATCTGACTGCAGCGGCTCCGGTGAGGCGTCGAGATCCCTCGACAAGCTCGGGATGACGTTGATTTCGAACCGGAGTAACCCCACACGTCCAGAACTTGGCGGCCCTGCCGCTTCAAGGGGGACAGACGGGCCGCGCGACGGAAACGCTTCGGATTGCCACGGTCCACGCGCCGCGAGACAGGGGGCCTCGACCCGCCGAGCACGCCGCTCGAACATCCGCGGAAGGCCGGCGCCGGGGCGCGAGGTGCATCTTGCACCCCGTTCCCGCACGCCGTGCCGATCCCGTGACCGCCTTCCCGCAGCACAACGCCAGCCTCGACGACTGGGCCGACTGGCGCTGGCAGATGCGCCACCGCGTCCACGACGCCGAGACGCTGGCCCGCTACGTCCGCGTGACGCCCGAGGAGGCGGCCGGCATCGCAGCGACGGCCGGCGTCTTCCGGTGGACCATCACGCCGTACTACGCGAGCCTGATGGACCCCCTCGACCCGGCGTGCCCCGTCCGCCGGCAGGTCGTGCCGCTCGCCTCGGAGACCGCGCCCGACATCGTCGGCGTGGCGGACCCGCTCGACGAGCTCGGCCACAGCCCCGTCAAGAACCTCGTCCACAACTACCCGGACAAGGTGGCCTTCTGCGTGACCTCGGAGTGCGCCGTCTACTGCCGCTACTGCCTCCGCAAGCGCATGGTCGGCGACGCGGACTTCATGATGCGGAAGGACGACCTCCGCGAGGCCATCGCCTACATCGCGGCGCACGGCACCATCCGCGACGTGCTCCTGACGGGCGGCGACCCGCTCGTGTTCTCGGACGGCCAGCTCGCGTGGCTCCTCGAAGAGATCCGCGCGATCCCGCACGTCGAGGTCGTCCGCATCGGCAGCCGCCTGCCGGTCGTCAACCCGATGCGCATCACGGACGCGCTGTGCGCGGTGCTCAATCCGCCCGGCGCGCGCGTCCCGCTGTGGCTGAACACGCACTTCAACAGCCCGCGCGAGCTCACGCGCGAGGCGGCCGAGGCCTGCGCGCGCCTCGCCGACGCGGGCATTCCCGTCGGCAACCAGACCGTGCTGCTCGCCGGCATCAACGACGACGCCAAGACGATGCGGGCGCTCGTCGAGGGACTCGTCCGGATGCGCGTCCGCCCGTACTACCTCTACCACGCGCAGCTCATCGGCGGCACGGCGCACCTGCGGACGCCGATCGAGGCGGGCATGGCGCTGATGCGCGAGATCCGCGGCCACACGACCGGCTTCGCCGTCCCGGCCTACGTCCTCGACACGCCCGACGGCAAGGTGCCGCTGACGCGCGACTACGTCGTGGGCCGCGCCGGCGGCCACGTCGTGATGCAGACGACGCGCGGGACGCTCTGGGCCGAGCCGAACCCGCTGCCGCCCGGCTTCACGTGCGACGTCGTGCTGCCGGAGATCGCGATGCCGCCCGAGGCGCGGACGGTCCCGACGGGCGCGCCGACATTTGCTGCGCAGACCTGACGGTGCGTCTACGGCGAGGCGGCGGCCGGATGCTGCGGCGGGCCGGGCTTTGGCGTGGAGCGCGCCGCGGTTTGCGCTGCCGGCTGCGTTCGGTACCTTCGCGGGTCCGCCGGACCGTTCCGTAACCGCGTGCCCCCGACCGCGCCCCCCGGTGACCCTTCTCGCCTGGATCGTCCTTCTGCTCATCGCCGCCGCCGTCGCCGCCGCAACCGTGATGCGCAAGCGCCCGGCGGCCCGGATCTCCGAGGCGCAGCGCCTGCGGGTGCCTGCGCCGTCGCGGGACGACCTCGCCGGCCTCGGCCTCTCGTCCGTCCGCCCCGCCACGCCTCGCGACGACGGCCCGCGCCCCGTCACGCCGAAGGCGCCCGCTGCCACGCCTGTCTCCGCGGCGCCCGCAGCATCCCCGGCGTGGATCGACGCCGCGCTCGACGGCCCGACTGAGGCGCTCGGCACCGAGGTGCCCGACGCGGCGGACCTCGACGACGACGCGCTCGGCGCGGAGCCCCTCGACCCGGCCGATCTCGACGCGGCGCCCGTGCCGCGCCGCGTGCCTTCCCCGAAGGACGCCGAGGACGCGCTCACCACGCGCAGCGATGCCGGGGCGCTCGCCTCCGGTGAGCCGCCGGACCCCGACGACACGACGGTCTGGACCTTCGACCACGCCGCGGCCGCGACGGCCTCGCCCGCGGCACTGGCCGAGACGCCCGAGACGCGCCCCGCGTACGTCCGCGACGGGCAGGTGCTGTGGCCCGAGGGCGACGCCGCGCCCGCGCTGCTCGCCGCCTCGCTCGCCGCCCGCCTCGGCGGGACCGTCGCCGTGCTGCGCCACGACGGGCAGGACTACCTCGTCGAGCTGCTCGCCGGCGACGCCGACGACGGCACGGCGCCCGCGCCGCTGCCCGCCGAGGGCCATCCGCTCCACCGCGTCCCGCAGGACGGCGTGCTGTCGCTGCTCGGCAGCGGCGCCGCGCTGCCCTACCACGACGCCCCGCGGCAGACGCTCGTGCAGACGCTCGCCGAGCCGCCCCACGCGCGCGTGCTGCTCGTCGCCGACGTGCCGCCCGGCGCGCCCGACGTCGACGGCGCCACGGCGACGCTCGTCAGCGGCTACGCGAGCCTGCTCGCGGGCCTCACGCACGCCCCGCTCGCGCCCGACGGCGGCGTCGCGTGGCCGCCCGACGCGCCGGACCTCCCGGACCTGCCCGACGAGGCGCCGGCGGACGAGGCGCTCGGGGAGGCGCCGTCCGACCAGATGCTGGACGACGAGATGACGACCGAGCCCGACCTCGAGCCGGACGCTGAGGCGCCCGAGTCCGAGGCGCTCGACGCCTCCGAGGCGCCGCGCGTCGGCGACATCGTCGCCCGCCCCGGCGCGCCCCGCGCCGCGCCGCGGACCTCGCGCGGCATCATCCTCATGGGCGAGATCGACGCCGCGCGCCGCGACCGCCGCCTGCTCGTGTTCGCCCTCGTGACGCTCGCCGACGCCGAGGCGGTGATTCGCGCCGGCGACGCCGGCGTCGTCCGCGCCGAGGCGGCCCTGCGGCAGCGCCTCACGGCGGCCCGCGCCGTGCGCCGCGTCGAGCCCTTCGGGAGCCTCCTCTTCGGCGTCTTCCTCGACGCCGAGGGGCCCGAGGTCGTGCAGTGGGCCGAGCGCCTCTCGGCGCAGGGCCACCCGCTGCTCGTCGGCGCCGTGCCGGCCGTCGGCTCCGAGGAGGCCGTCCGCACTGCGGCGACGGACGCGCTGCAGAGCGCGTACGAGCGCGCGGTCGTCTGCGTCGTCGCTGCCTGAGCTCATGCCCGCACCTCTCGTCGTCACGATCGTCCTCGACGGCGCCGGCGTCGGCGACGCGCCCGACGCCGAAGGGTACGGCGACGCCGGGGCCGCCACGCTCGGCCACGTCGTTGCCCGAGAGGCGCCGCACCTGCCGAACCTCACGCGCTGGGGCCTCGGCCACCTCGTGGACGGCCTGCCCGTGCCGGACGCGCCCGCGGCCTCGTGGGGCCGCCTCACCGAGACGGCCGCCGGCAAGGACTCGACGACGGGCCACTGGTCCCTCGCCGGCCTCGACGTCACCGCCCCGTTCCCGACCTACCCCGACGGCTTCCCGCCGGACGTCGTCGACGCGTTCTGCGACGCCGCGGGCGTCGACGGCGTGCTGTGCAACGCGCCCGGATCGGGCACGGCCGTCATCGACGCCTTCGGCGCCGAGCACGAGGCGACGGGCTGGCCGATCGTCTACACGTCCGGCGACAGCGTCTTCCAGATCGCGGCGCACACGCGTGTGATCCCGCTCGAGCGCCTCTACGCGATGTGCCGCGCCGCACGCGAGCGCGTCTGCGTCGGTGAGCACGCCGTCGGGCGCGTCATCGCGCGGCCGTTCGAGGGCACCACCGGCGATTACCACCGCATCTCGGCCGCCCGCAAGGACTTCTCGCTCGAGCCGCCCGGCTCGACGCTGCTCACCGCGCTACAGGCCGCCGGCGTGCGGACCGTCTGCGTCGGCAAAGTCGCGGCCCTCTTCGCCGGGCAGGGCGTCGGCGTGGAGACGAAGACGGCGGGCAACGCCGACGGCGTCGAGAAGACGCTGGACGCCATCGCCGAGGCGCGCGCCTCGGGCGAGCCGACGTTCGTCTGGACCAACCTCGTCGACTTCGACGAGCTCTTCGGCCACCGCCGCGACACGGCCGGCTTCGCCCGCGCCCTCGAGGCGTTCGACGCCGCCCTGCCGCGCCTCGAGGCGGCCCTGCCTGAGGGCGCCGTGCTGATGCTCACCGCCGACCACGGCAACGACCCGGCGCACGAAGGCAGCGACCACACGCGCGAGCGCGTCCCGATCCTGCTGCACGTCGCCGGCTCCGGCGCGGCCTGCGACGTGGGCACGCGCGCGACGTTCGCCGACCACGCCGCCACCGTCGCCGCCGCCTTCGGCGTGGAGTGGGATGGCGCCTCGTTCCTGCCCGATTGATCTCCGGCAGGTGCGCGCGGTGCGGAGAAGCGTAGCGCTCGCCTCGACGCACTGCGGCGGACGCCTCGGCGAGGCGTCCCTACCGTGGGCGCCGCGCTGGTAGGGTGCGCTCGCCGAGCGCGCCGCGGTCCGTGCGACACCCGCCGACGAATAGCACACACCTCCCTGATGCCGAACTCGATCGCCGATTTCCCGGACCGCGACAGCCTCGGCCGCACGCTCGGCATCGAGATCGTGGAGGCGACGCCCGAGCGCGTCGTCGCGACGATGCCCGTCGGGCCGCGCGTGCACCAGCCGCTGGGCTTCCTCCACGGCGGCGCGAGCGTGGCGCTCGCCGAGACCGTCGTCTCGATCGGCGCGTACCTCGCCGCGCCCGAGGGCTACGTGTCGTTCGGCATGGAGATCAACGCGAACCACCTGCGCCCGATGCGCGCCGGCACGCTCACCGCGACCGGCACGCCGGTGTACGTCGGCCGGACGACGCAGGTCTGGCAGGCCGAGCTCCGCGACGACGGCGGGCGCCTCGTCTGCGTCAGCCGCTGCACGCTCGCCATCGTCCCCCGACCCGAATGATGCCGCGGCCGCACCTCCGGCGCCTCGAGGCCGAGGCCGTCCACATCATGCTCGAGGTCGCGGCGCGGTTCGAGCGCCCCGTGCTGCTGTTCTCGGGCGGCAAGGACTCGGTCGTGATGGTCCACCTCACGCGCAAGGCCTTCGCGCTGGGCGAGAACGTCCGCGTGTTCCCGCTGAGCAACTGGACCGAGCGCGACGTCTGGCTCTACATCCGCGCCGAGCGCATCGCCGTCCTGAGCCTCTACCTCGCCCACGCCCGCAACGTCGTGGACCGCCGCGGCGCGCTGCTGGCCGTCAGCCCGTGGCTGACGCTGCTGCCGGGCGCGGCGCCCGAGCGCCGGACGGTCCGCTTCCGGACGGTCGGCGACGCGACGTGCACGGGCGCCACGGCGAGCACGGCCGCGACGCTGGACGCCGTCATCGCCGAGGTCGGGGCGGCGCGCAAGACCGAGCGCGGCGGCCGCGCCGCCGACCGCCGCTCCGAGGCGACGATGGAGGACCGCAAGCGCGCCGGCTACTTCTGAGGAAAGACCCCCTGTCTCCGCTCGGGTCGCTCCCTCTTCGCTCCGCCTGTCCCCCTTGAAGCGGCAGGGCCGCTAAGTTCTTCGGATTCTTCCAATCCAACACCATCGTCATCCCGCGCCGTAGGCCGGCGCAGCCCACGGAGCGAGCCCTCAGCGAGCGTAGTTGAGGGATCCCGACAGCCTGCCCTGAGCGAAGCCGAATGGGCGGTGACTCTGACTGCAGCGGCTCCGGTGAGGCGTCGAGATCCCTCGACAAGCTCGGGATGACGTTGTTTCTGGACGGAAGTCGGCCAAGACATCCAGAACTTAGCGGCCCTGTCCTTGAAGCGGGGACCGCTTTGCGCGGCGCTCTGATCGGGAAGTGTGCCTCGCCGTCGCGCCTCGTCGCCGCCGCGCCTCGCTGTTCCGGACGAGCGCGACCTGAGCAGTCTCCGCTTCAAGGGGGACAGGCGAGCCGCGCAGTGAAAACGCTCCGTTCTACCTCGCCCCGCGCGCGGCGAGACAGGGGGTCTCGGCCCGCCGAGCACGATCCCACCCGAACGCCTCGAGGAGGGGCAGGGGAGGGGCGGCCGTCGGACCCCGCCTCCCACCACGGAGGCGGGGCCCACCCCGGCACGCCGGGGACGGTGGCCGACCGCCCGGCGAGAGTAGAGACCACCCGACCCGCGTCCGGCCGCCGCGTGTCCGCTATCGAGCGCCCGGTGCCTCCGGTACTTTCCAGGCGCACGCCTCGACACCGCCCATGGCCGCCGCTAACCTCGCCGTCTTCCTCCCGCCGCCCGCACCCTGTTCGCCCCCGAGGACTTCGCCGAGGTCCTCGTCACGGCGTGCCCCGGGACGCTCCGCGCCCGCGACCCGAAGGGCCTCTACGCCCGCGCCGACGCTGGCGAGATCCCCGCCTTCACTGGCGTCTCGGGCCCCCTACGAGGCGCTCGCCGCGCCCGAGCTCGCGCTGAACACGGACGCGCTGAGCGCGGACGCCGCCGCCCGCATGCTCCTCACCTTCCTCGCCGCCCGAGGCTGCGTCCCGGCGGAGGGCAGGGCAGGGCTGTTAAGTTCTTGGAACCCGTGCCGCGCTCACCTCTGCTCCCATGGCGCCTGCACCGGCTCTCAGCGTCCCTCTGGCCAGCGGCCCTGGCGGAATCGTCCGCCTCGCACGGACGCGCGTCACGCTGGACGCTGTCGCCTTCGCGTTCCGAAACGGAGCGAGTGCCGAGGAGATCGCGATGCAGTACCCGACGCTCGGGCTGGCAGACGTGTATGCAGTGCTCGCCTACGTCCTGAGTCACGAGAAGGAGGTCGAGGCCTACCTGGCGGAGCGGCAGGCCGGATCCCTGTCGGACGAGGCAAACGCGAGGGCGCCCCAAGCCGCATCTGGAATCCGCGACCGGCTCGTGGCCCGGCGTGGGAAGGCGGCCTGACAGATGCTCCGCCTCGCCGCTGACGAAAACCTCAACACGGACATCGTTCGCGGCGTCTCCCGCCGGCTTCCATCCGTCGACGTCGTTCGCATTCAGGAGGTCGGGCTCTCAGGTGCAGACGACCCGGCTGTGCTGGCGTGGGCTGCTCGAGAGGGGCGGATCCTGCTCACCCATGACGTCGCGACGATCACACGGCACGCCTACGACCGCGTGGCAGCAGGCCAGGCCATGCCGGGCGTGGTCGAGATCGGGTACCCGTCGGATCTGCGATCGACGACGTGGTCCTGCTCACCCAGTACAGTCTCGATGGCGAGTGGGAAGGGCAGGTGATCTAACCCAAGTTGTGTCATTGCGAGCGAAGCGAAGCAATCTCGACGTCCAGCGCGCTGTAGAACGAGATTGCTTCGTCGCTACGCTCCTCGCAATGACAATTTGGGCGCGACACAACTTGGGTTGATCTATCTCCCGCTTCGATGACCGCTCGCCAGACTCCGACGGAATGCGGCGCCGAGCGCGCGCACCGCGTCCGCTTCGTCAACCGGGTCTTCCCGCCCGCCGCCGGCGCGACAGGCGTGTACCTTCGGGTCTGCTTTCTGCTGCCATGACTGCTCCCGTCCTACGCCCCGGCGCCTCTCCGCGCGACATCGCTGCCGCGCTCCGCGAGGCTCGGCGTCGTGTTGCACCGCCCGACGTCCGCCGGCACGTCGGCGTGCTCACGCTCCGAGAGGACCCGTGCGAGACCCAGCGTCGGATGCGCGCCGAGTGGGATGAGCGTCCTCGTTGACACCAACGTCGCCCTGTACGTACTCGGCGGAGACGCAGCGGCCGCGGACGTTCCGGCCGGGCAGTCTCTCCCCGTGTCGTTCGTGACCGCGTTGGAGCGTCTCGGATATCCGGACCTAACGGGCCCGGAGGAAGAGGCCATCCGCGCATTTCTGGGCGATGCCATCATCGTCGGGTTGAACGACGACATCGAGCGCGAGACCGTCCGGATCCGCCGGTCCGCCCGGCTCAAACTTCCCGATGCCCTCGTCGTCGCCACGGCGCTGGTCGAACGCCTCCCGCCCGTGACGGCGGACCACGGCTTCCTCCGCCTGGTCGATGTGCCGGTCGTCCTCTACGAGCCATGAGCCGCGTCCGCTTCGTCAACCGCGTCTTCCCGCCCGCCGCCGGCGCGACAGGCCTGTACCTCGCCGAGCTCGCCGACGCCCTCGCCGTGCGCGGCTGGGGCGTCGAGGTCGTGACGGGCCCGGCGCCCGGCGCGCCCGCGCTCGAGACACGCCCCAGCGGCGTCACCGTCCGCCGCATCGGCGCCGAGGTCGAGACGGGGAGGGGCGTGCTGCGCCGTGGCCTCGGCTACGCCGCCTTCTTCCCGCGTGTCCTCGCCGCGGCCCGCCTGGGCGCGCGGCCCGACGCCATCGTCCTCAAGACGGACCCGCCGATGCTCGCCGCGCTCGGCGCGACGCTCCGCCGCCTCACCGGCGCCCGCGTCGTGCTGTGGGCGCAGGACGTCTACCCGGACGTCGCCGAGGCGCTCGGCGTGCTGCCCCGCGGCGGCGTCGCCGCGCGCGCGCTCGGGCGCCTCGCGGCGCGGTCGCTGCGCCGCGCCGACGCGGTCGTCGCCATCGGGCGGTGCATGGCCGAGCGCCTCGCCGCCCGCGGCGCGCGCGATGTAGCGGTCATTCCGAACTGGGCGCCGGCGAGCGTCCGCGTGCTGCCGCGCGCCGGCAGCGCGTTCCGCGCCGAGTACGGGCTCGGCGACGCGTTCGTCGCGATGTACTCGGGCAACCTCGGCCTCGCGCACCCCATCGGCGCGCTCCTCGACGCCGCCGCGCGCCTCGGCGAGACGGCGCCCGGCGCGCTCGTCGTGTTCGTCGGCGACGGGCCGCAGCGGGCGTGGGCCGAGGCGGAGGCCGAGCGCCGCGGCCTCGTCAACGTCCGCTTCCTGCCGTTCCAGCCGTTCGCCCGCCTCGCCGAGAGCCTCGGCGCGGCCGACGTCCACCTCGTGGCGATGGACGAGGCGCTGGCGGGGCTCGTCGTGCCGAGCAAGCTCTACGGCGCCCTCGCGGCGGGCCGGCCGGTCGTCTTCGCCGGGCCGGAGGCGAGCGAGGCGGCACGCCTCATCCGGGAGCACGCGTGCGGCACCGTCGTGGCGGGCGCCCCGCCCGAGGCGCTCGGCGAGGCCGTCGCCGACGCCGTCGCGTCGTGGGCCGCGCGGCCGGACGAGCGCGCCGCGGCGGGCGAGCGTGCCGCCGCCGCCGC
>JBBSQZ010000015.1:0-22574 GCA_038243565.1 Rhodothermales bacterium
AGGTCGCGCGTCGAGATCGCGCCGGCGTCGTAGCTCACGCGGACGACCTCGGCGTGGCCCGTCTGCCCGGAGCACACCTCGTGGTAGGTCGGATTCTCGGTGGTCCCTCCGGCGTAGCCGGAGACGACGCTCGCGACGCCGCGGAGGGGCACGAGGACGGCCTCGACGCACCAGAAGCAGCCGCCGCCGAGGGTGATGGTGTCCAGAGTCTTTTCCATGGGTCGTGGAGGATGTGTGGGCGAGGGAGAAGGTGTGGGCCTCATGGCCCGTCGCGTCGTCGGTCCGGCAGGCCCGCGAGGTGCTCTCGCAGAGCGGCCACGTGGACGCGCTCGCGGAACCGGCCCATCGTGACCGTCACGTGGGAGCGGCTCATGGCGGCCATCCGGGCGAGGGTGTCGTGGCTCGCGCGCACGAGGACTGCACCGTCCTCTGCGGCCGGCTCCCCTTTCAAAGCCGTGAGGTGAAGCGAGACGAGCGCCCGGTCCGATGCCGGTTCGTAGCTGCAGCGTGGGACAGCCGGCGGACGCCAGGGTAGGGAAAGGCGGCCGGGGGCTTCCTCATCGATTTCTAAACGCCTGCCAGGTATCTGCCGCATGAGGATTTGTCCAGGCCGTGTATCGTTTCGTGATGTTTGCTGCGATGCCGCCTCCTACGTTTTCCCCTCTCCGCTGGCATCCGGCGTCGGCGCATCGGCCGGCGGCGCGACGCCCGGAAGCGTTCTCCATGCCGTCCGCCCCAGCCCTGTCGCCGGCTCTCGTCGCCGAGTCTGTCCTTCTGCTCGACGTTTCCAGACACCACCAGGACGCGCCCCGCTCACCGTCCAGCATCGGGGGTTCGACGGGCATTCGCGTCCCTCCACTGCCAGCAGACCCATGAACCCGCTCCGGCCGCGCGACACCGTCAGCGACTTCGTCCTGGACCGCCTCGTCACGTGGGGCGTCGACACCATCTTCGGCTTCCCCGGCGACGGCATCGGCGCCTTCGACGGCGCGCTCGGCCGGGCCGACGAGGAGGACATCGGGCTCCTCTACGTCCGTCCGACGCACGAGGAGATCTGCTCGCTCATGGCGACGGCCCACGCCAAGTGGACCGGCCGCATCGGCGTGTGCTGCGCGACGTCGAGCCCGGGCGCGTTCCACATGCTCAACGGGCTCTACGACGCCCAGATGGACAACCAGCCCGTCGTCGCCATCGTCGGGCAGCAGGGGTTGGCCTCGCTCGGGACGGCCTTCCAGCAGGAAAACAACCTCGAGCGGATGTTCTCGGACGTGGCCGCCTACGTCCAGACCATCGTCGTGCCGGAGCAGGCGCAGGCCGTCGTGGACCGCGCGTGCCGCATCGCGCTGACGCACCGCCAGCCGTGCGTCGTCATCATCCCGCACGACGTGCAGGCGCTGGCGCGCGTCGAGCCGCCGAAGCAGTCGCTGGTCTCGCGCAGCAGCGCCTCCCCCACCTCGATCGCCATCACGCCGCCGGCCGACGAGATCCACCGGGCCGCCCGCATCCTGAACGAGGGCAAGAAGGTCGCCTTCCTCGTCGGGGCCGGCGCCCGAGGCGCGACCGACGAGGTGCTCGCGCTGGCCGAGAAGACCGGGGCCGGAATCATCACGGCGCTCCGCGGCAAGGACGTCATCCCGGCCGACGTGCCGTACTGCACCGAGCACCTCGGGCTGCTCGGCACGAACGCCAGCTACACGATGATGCAGGAGTGCGATACGCTCCTGATGATCGGCTCGAACTACCCCTACGCGGAGTTCCTGCCCGAGACCGGCCAGGCGCGTGGCATCCAGATCGACGTCCGGCCGGGCCAGCTCGGCATCCGCTACCCAATGGAGGTCAACCTCTGGGGCGATGCGAAAAGCACGCTCGAGGCGCTGCTGCCGCTCGTCGAGCAGACCGACGACCTCTCGTTCCAGCAGACCTGCGCCGAGCGGATGCGCGAGTGGGAGGGCGTGCTCGAGGAGCTCGCCCACGTCTCGGCCGACCCGATCAACCCGCGGCGCGTCTTCTTCGAGATGAACAAGCGGCTCCCCGCCGACGTCGTCGTGACGTGCGACGCCGGCTCGACGGCCGACTGGTACGGCCACCACGTCCGCCTGCGCGCCGGCATGCGCGGCGACCTCTCGGGGCGCCTCGCGACGATGATCGCGGCGATGCCCTACGCCGTCGCGGCCAAGTTCGCCTTCCCGGACCGGCCCGCCGTCTGCACCATCGGCGACGGCGCCTTCCAGATGCTCGGCATGAACGAGCTCATCACGGTCAAGAAGTACCAGCACCTGTGGGCCAACAAGACGCTCGTGGTGATGGTGCTCCACAACGACGACCTGGCACAGGTCTCGTGGGAGATGCGGACCGAGGACGCCAACCCGCGCTGGGCGGGCTCGCAGGACGTCCAGACGGTCGACTACGCGGCGTACGCGCAGGTGCTCGGCTTCCGCGGCGTGACCGTCACCGACCCCGACGACCTCGGCGCGGCGTGGGACGCCGCCTTCGCGCACGACGGCCTGACGCTGCTCGACGTTCACACGGACAAGAACGTGCCGCCGCTGCCGCCGCACATCTCGTTCGAGTACGCCCGGAACACCGCCGAGGCGCTCCTCAAGGGTGACGCCGACGGGTGGGAGGTCGTCAAGGCCTCGGCCAAGTCGCTCGTGACCGAGAAGGTGGCCGAGGTGAAGGAGGCGCTGCACCTCGGGGGGAAGGAGTAGAGGGTGGGCTGCGGGTCGTGGATCAAAAAAACGTTCCATAACCCACGACCCACGCTCCCAGCGCACTCGTCCACATGTCCCGAAAAACGCCATGACGCCGTCGCCCCTCTCGCAGCCCGGCCGCCAGCGGCCGCCACCAACGCCGCATCCCGTGTCGCCCATCGTGTCTGTCCGTGCCTCGGCGTTCACCCTGCCGACGGAGCGCCCCGAGTCCGACGGGACGATCGCGTGGGACACGACGACGCTCGTCGTCGTCGAGGTGGCCGGCGGCGGCGAGACCGGGACAGGCTACACGTACGCCGCGCCTGCCGCGGCACGCCTCGTCACCGACACGCTCGCGGACGTGGTCCTCGGGCGCGACACGCTCGCGACGGGCGGCGCGTGGCAGGCCATGGTCCACGCCGTCCGAAACATCGGCCGGCCGGGCATCGCCTCGATGGCGGTCTCGGCCGTGGACAACGCTCTGTGGGACCTCAAGGCGCGCCTCGCCGGGCAACCGGTGTACAAACTGCTCGGGGCCGTGCGCGAGTCCGTCGCGGCGTACGGTAGCGGTGGTTTCACGGCCTTCTCCGTCGAGGAGTTGTGCGCTCAGCTCGGCGGCTGGGCCGAGGACGGCTTCCAGGCCGTCAAGATGAAGGTCGGCCGCGACCCGGAGCACGATCTGGCGCGCGTCCGCGCGGCGCGCGAGGCCATCGGGCCGGACGTCGAGCTGTTCGTGGACGCCAACGGGGCGTACGGGCGCAAGCAGGCGCTGGCCTTCGCCGAGGTATACGCCGGCGAGGGTGTGACGTGGTTCGAGGAGCCCGTCTGGCACACCGACCTCGACGGCCTGCGGCTCTGCCGCGACCGCTTCCCGCCGGGCATGGCGGTCACGATGGGCGAGTACGGATTCGAGGCGCTCGACTTCCGCCGCCTCCTCGAGGCCGGTTGTGTGGACGTGCTCCAGGCCGACGCGACGCGCTGCGGCGGAGCGACGGGCTTCCTCCAGGCTGACGCGCTCTGCGAGGGGTTCGGGCTGCCGCTCTCGTCGCACTGTGGCCCGAGCCTGCACGCGCACCTCGGCTGCGCCGCACAGCGGTTCGTCCACGCCGAGTATTTCTCGGACCACGCCCGCATCGAGCACCTCCTCTTCTGCGGCGCGCCGACGCCGCGCGATGGCCGCCTCACGCCCGACCCCGCACGCCCCGGCTGGGGCCTCGCCTTCAAACGCGCCGACGCCGAGCGCTTCGTCGTCTATGACGCCACGACCGATTCCTGACCTGTGCGCCTCTTCCGGAGCCTGCCATGACCTTCCGCCCCTTCCGTCTGCTCGTCTTTCTCCTCCTCGTCAGCACCCTGTTTCTGCTCGCCTTCTAGCCCTTTCCCATGCCGTTCAGCCTGCCCGAGCCGTCGCCGTCCCTTCCATTTCGCCCCCTCGCCGCGCTCGCCTCCGGCGCCGTTGGCGGGCTGGTCCTGCTGGCCCGCGAGGCGCTCTTCCCGACGCAGAGCGCCTTTGAGGTGGCCGCCGAGCGCGCCGCGGCCGACGTGCTGAGCCCCGGTGAACGAATACCGGCGGTCCGCGTCGCCGTGCCGCTGGCGGTCGGCGCGGTGTTCGCGATCGGCTACGCGAAGCTGTGGGCGAAGGGCCGCTGCGGGCCGGACTGGGGCGGCGTAGCGCTGCTCGGAGCCGTCCATGGCCTGCTGACGGTGCCCGCCGAGCCGCTCCTGCGGACCGTCCACTCCGAGGAGTACGACGACTTTCCGCCGGCCGCGACGTGGGTGCCGGGCCTCGTCGTGGACCACCTCGTCTTCGCGTTCGCCACGGCCGGCGCGTACCGCCTCCTCGCTTCTTTCTCCGCCTGATCCCATGTTCTCTTCCCACCACTACCACCGCGGCGACCTGACAGGTCAGGTCGTCGTCGTCACGGGCGCCTCGGCGGGCGTCGGCCGCGCGACGGCGCGCGCCTTTGCGGCGCGCGGCTGCAAGGTGGCGCTGCTCGCGCGCGGCGAGGCGGGCCTCGAGGCGGCCGCCGCCGACGTCCGGCGCCTCGGCGGCGAGGCGCTCGTGATCCCACTCGACGTATCGGACGGGAAGGCGGTCGACGCGGCCGCCGAACGCGTCGAGGCAGAGCTCGGGCCGATCGCCGTCTGGGTCAACAATGCGATGAACTCGGTGTTCGCGTACCTGTGGGACATCGAGCCGGACGAGTACCGCCGCGTCGTCGAGGTCACGTTCCTCGGGCAGGTGAACGGCACGATGGCCGCGCTGAAGCGAATGCGGGCGCGCGACGGCGGCTCGATCGTGCTCGTCGGCTCTGCCCTGGCCTACCGTGGGATCCCGCTGCAGAGCGCCTACTGCGGCGCCAAGCACGGCATCGAGGGCATGTTCGACTCACTCCGCGCCGAACTCGTCCACGACCGCTCCGCTATCCGCCTGACGATGGTGCAGTGCCCCGGCATGAACACGACGCAGTTCGGGTGGGTGCGCAACAAGATGGGCAAGAAGCCGCAACCGGTGCCGCCGATCTACGACCCCGACATTGCCGCCGAGGCCATCGTGTGGGCGTCGCAGCACCGCCGCCGCGAGATCTACGTCGGCGCCTCGACGGTCGTCGCCATCGTCGGCAACAAGCTCTTCCCGAGCCTCGGCGACTGGTACCTCGGCAAGACGGGCGTCGACAGCCAGTTCACCACCGAGCGGCGGCCGGCCGGCTACCGGGACAACCTCGACGCGCCGCTCGACGCCGACGAGGACCGCGGCGCGCACGGGCCGTTCTTGGCCCGCCAGATCGGGTTCAGCCCCGAGACGTGGGCCTCGACGCACAAGGGCGCACTGGCGCTTGCGGCCGGGGCTGCGCTCGTCGCGGTCGCGGTCCGCCGCGCACGCCTCGGGTAGACCCTCCACACCGCCGCCCGCCATGCCGACTCTGTCTCTGCTCCGCTCCCCGACCACGCTCGGCGGCGTCTCCCTCGCCGCGCTCGGCGCCGGCGTCCGCTCGGGCTTGCGCGCCCGTCGCGCGACGGTCACGCGCGCGACGGTCACGACCGACGCCGTGCAGGCCGTCACGGATCTCCTGCCGCAGCCGCTGCGCCGCGCCGCGCGCGTCGCCGAGCGGCACCTTCAGGACGGCCGGTTCCAGCGGAGCCTCTCGCTCGTCGCCGGGCTGTCGAGCGTGCTCGCCGGTGCCGAGGTGGCCTACGAGCACTACCGCGGCAGCTACGGGCAGCGCATGATGTGGACGCCTGTCGTGCTCAGTGCGGCGCTCGCCGCGGCCGGCGTCGCCGGAGCCGCGTCGCCTGCGGCTGCGCGGCGCGTGCTCCGCCCCGTCTCGGCCGTGACGCTCGTCGACGCCGTGGTCGGGTTCGGCTTCCACGTGCGCGGTATTGCGCGCAAGCCGGGCGGCTGGCGCCTGCCGGTGACCAACATCCTGATGGGGCCGCCCATCTTCGCGCCGCTGCTGTTCGGCGTGAGCGCCTACCTGGGTCTCATCGCGTCGTACCTGCGCCCCGAGGAGGCGAGCGCCCCGGCGCTGAAGCGCATGTGGCAGGACGCGCTGCCGGCCGAGATCGCGACGGGCCGCTTCCAGAAGCACCTCGCTGCGGCGACCGTCGCGGCGGCGTTCTTCAGCGGCGCCGAGGCGCTCTACTCGCACTACAAGGACGGGTTCAAATTCAAGGTCGCGCAGTCGAGCCCGATCGTGATCGCGCCGTTCCTGATGGCGGCTGCCGCGGCGTCGGTCCCGAGCCACCGCGCCGCGCGGACGCTGCTACCGGCCGTATCGCTGCTCGCCATCGCCGACGGCGGCGTCGGCACGTTCTACCACGCGAGGGGCATCCTGCGGATGCCGGGCGGCCTCGACAAACCGCTCTACAACGTCATGTACGGCCCGCCCATCTTCGCGCCGCTGCTCTTCGCTGCGAGCGGCGCGCTGGGCCTGCTCGCGTCGCTCATGCGGCGGGAACGGGACTCGTGAGCCGTTAGAATCGTGGGAGGAACGGAAACGCTCCTATCCCTACCCTCCCCCCTACTCTCAACCCAAGGTCCTCCCATGGCAACCGTCCTCGTCACCGACCCGTCCGTCCGCAGCAGCATCGACTGGAAAGCCGCCCTCTGGTCCGGGCTCATCTCCGGGCTCATCTTCCTGGTGCTCGAGATGGTGATGGTGCCGCTGTTCCTCGGCGGCAGCCCGTGGGCGCCGCCGCGCATGATCGGGGCCATCGCGCTCGGCCAGGGCGTCCTGCCGAACCCGCCGCCGCCGCCGACCTTCGACGCCGGCGTCGTCGCCGTGGCGATGGCCATCCACTTCATGCTCTCAGCCGTGTTCGGCGTGCTCGTGGCGTTTGCCGTGCGTCGGTTGAGCCTCGGCGCGGCGCTCGCCGTCGGCGCCGTGGTCGGGGTGGTGCTGTACCTCGTCAACTTCTACCTCTTCACCGGCGTGTTCCCATGGTTCGCGATGGCGCGCAACTGGGTGAGCGTGTTCACGCACATCTCCTTCGGCGTCGGTGCGGCGTGGGCCTACCTCGGCCTGACGCGGCGCCGCCTCGCCGCCTGACCCGATGGACACGTCGCCCTGCACCAACGGACCCGACACCCGCCCGCTCGACCCGGCGACCGGCGCGCCTCGGCCGCGAACCGACCAGCCCGGCTATTACGCCGGCTTCTCGACCATGGCGCAGAAAGCGTTCTGGGACGACGCCACGCGCGCCGTCGTGGAGCAGCGGGTCCACGACGTGTCGCCCGTCACGTTCTTCTCGGACGCCGAGGCGCGGCTCATGCAGGTCCTCTGCGACCACCTGCTGCCGCAGGGCGACCGCACGCCCGAGCGCCGCATCCCTATCCTGAACCACGTCGACGAGCGCCTGGCCGCGGGCCGCATCCCCGGCTACCGCTTCGCCTCGATGCCGCCCGATGGCGACGCCTACCGGCTCGGCTTCGAGGCGCTCGGCCGGATGGCGCAGGCGGCGACCGGCTGCGACTTTCTGGGCCTCGACTGGGACACGCAGGAGGTGCTTCTCGAGGCGCTCCACGACGGCCGGCCGTGGCCCGGCGCCGAGGACGTCTGGGAGCGGATGCCGGTCCAGCGCTGGTGGGCGCTCGTCATGGGCGACGTCGCGGCGGCGTACTACGCGCACCCGTGGGCGTGGGACGAGATCGGCTTCGGCGGGCCGGCCTACCCGCGCGGCTACACGCGCCTGCGCGGCGGCGAGCCCGAGCCGTGGGAGGCCGAGGAACGGCGCGTCGCCTGGGCCGCGCCGCGAGGCGCGCTTTCCGACCCCGAGGGGCAGGCGCCCGCGCAGAACCGGACGGGCACGCACTAAATACCTGGGAATCGTCGATGGTAAAAGCATCCACGACCTACGATCCACGATGAAGCTCAAGACCCCGCTTGGCGGCGCGTTCGGCCGTTCGAAGCCCGGCACCCACCACCTCGGGCCGATACAGACCATCGACCTGAACGAGATGCGGCGCTACGCCGACGACGACGCGGTCGACTACGTCGTCGTCGGCGTGGGCTCGGCGGGGGGCGTGCTGTGCCAGCGCCTCGCGCGCGCCGGCTTCCGCGTCGTCGGCCTCGAGGCGGGGCCGTTCTGGGACACCGAGCGCGACTGGGTGAGCGACGAGGCCGGCTCGCACCGGCTCTACTGGAACGACCTCCGCATCACCGGCGGCTCGGACCCGCTCGCGCTCGGCGCCAACAACTGCGGCCGCGGCGTCGGCGGCGGCTCGGTCCACTGGGCGTCGTTCACGCCTCGGCTGCACCCGTCCGACTTCGAGGTCCGCACCCGCGACGGCGTCGGCGTCGACTGGCCGATTTCCTATGCGGACCTCAAGCCGTACTACGAACTGCTCGAGCTCGAGATGCCCGTCGCCGGGCCGGCCTATTTCCCCTGGGGCGACCCGCACGGCTACGCCTTCGGCCCGCACCCGCTCGGCGGCGTCGGCGGCACGCTCGTCGAGGGCTGCACGGCGCTCGGCATCGAGGTGTCGGCCGGCGGGCCGGTCGCGATCCTGTCGGGCTCGCGCGGCGACCGGCCGCACTGCATCTACCGCGGCTTCTGCATCCAGGGCTGCAAGGTCGGCGCGAAGGCGAGCACGCTCATCACGCACGTCCCGGATGCCATCGCCTCGGGCGCTGAGATCCGCCCGCACTCGATGGCCGCGCGCCTCGTGATGGGCACCGGCAACCGCGTCGAGGGCGTCGAGTATGTCGACCGGGATGGAAACCGCCACACGCAGCGCGCCCGCGCCGTGATCGTGTCGGGCTACGCCATCGAGACGCCGCGCCTGCTCCTCAACTCGGCGTGCGCGGGGCACGAGGACGGGCTCGCCAACTCGTCGGGCACCGTCGGCCGCTACCTCATGGCGCAGGTCGGCAACGTGGTGATGGGCCGCTTCGACGAGCCGGTGCGGATGTACAAGGCGCCGCCGGCGCACGCGATGACTGAGGCGTTCTACGAGACCGACCCGCGGAACGACTTCGCCCGCGGCTTCGCCGTGCAGACGGTCGGCCCGCTGCCGATCGCGTTCTCGAACCAGATGATGGCCGCGCGCGGCGCCTGGGGCTGGGGGCTGCGCCGCGAGATGATGGACTACAACCACTGGGCGCCGCTCGGCGTGCTCGGCGAGATCCTGCCGTGGCCCGACAACCGCGTCGCGCTGGCCGACGAGACGGACCAGTGGGGCCTGCGCGTGCCGCACGTCTCGTTCAACCTACGCGACAACGACCGCAAGATCTCGAAGGCCGGCACGGCGAAGGTGACCGAGATCCTCGAGGCGGCCGGCGCGACCGAGACGTTCGACGAGAGCCGCTTCGCGCACCTCGTCGGCGCGTGCCGCATGGGCGACGACCCCGCGACGAGCGTCGTGGACCGCTACGGACGCACGCACGACGTGTCCAACCTGTTCGTCTGCGACGGCAGCGTGATGCCGACGCAGGGCTCGGCCAACCCGGGCCTGACGATCCAGGCGCTCGCCGCGCGGACGGCGGACTACCTCATCTCGCAGGGCGTGACCGTCTTCATGTCCGACCGCCGCGACATGACGCCGCCGCCGGTCCGCCGCGACCTCTCGCCGCCCGGCACGCACCGCGGCGTCCCGCGGCTGGCGAACCGGTAGGCACGAGACGCCTTCGGGGATTTCTCGCTCGCCGACACTCTACCTTCACACACCCCTCGGCCCCGGCTCGTGTCATGGGACAACTGTTCAGGTCCACGTCGAACGTCGTCTCGCGCTACGCCTTCTTCGGTGCGGTGCCGGCGCTGCTCGTGCTCTACGGCGTCGCGCTCGCGCTGGACTGGTCGCCGTGGGAGACGGGCGAGCGGCAGGTCGTCGAGCAGCCGGTGCCGTTCAGCCACCAGCACCACGTCTCCGATCTCGGCGTGGACTGCCGCTACTGCCACACGAGCGTCGAGACGGCGCCCTCGGCCGGCATGCCGCCGACGCACACCTGCATGACGTGCCACAGCCAGCTCTACACCGAGTCCGACGTGCTCGCGCCCGTCCGGGCGAGCTACCGCACCGGCCAGCCGCTCGCGTGGACCCGCGTCTACCGCCTGCCGGACTACGTCTACTTCAACCACCAGGCGCACGTCACGCATGGCGTCGGGTGCGAGACGTGCCACGGGCGGATCGACCAGATGCCGCTCGTTTCGCAGACCGTCTCGCTGCACATGAGCTGGTGCCTCGAGTGCCACCGGCAGCCGGAGAAGTACCTCCGCCCGAAGGAATCTGTCTTCGCCTTCGGCTACCGCCTCCCCGAAGCTGAGCAGGCGCGCGAGGGCCGGCGCCTCGTCGCCGAGTACGGCGTCCCGACCGAAGGCCTCGACGACTGCTCCGTGTGCCACCGATGATGCTCCCGCTGCCCATTCTCGGCCAGGACGAGGCGCCGGAGCACGGGCTCTGGCGCGGCCCGGCAGATCTCTCCGGCGGCGGCGAGTTCGAGGCTGGCGCGCTGGAGGCGCCTTCGCTCGTTGGGCGCCGCGACTTCCTGAAGCTCTCGGGCGCCGTTGCCGCGCTCGCGGCCGTCTCTGGCTGCATCGGGCCGCCGGAGCGGAGTCGGCGCCTCGTGCCGTACGTGGACCAGCCCGGCGGCGTCGTACCGTCGGTCCCGCTCTTCTTCGCGACGGCGTACGTCCACGCGGGCTACGCCGAGGGCGTGCTGGCGGAGAGCCACGAGGGCCGGCCGATGAAGCTTGAGGGCAACCCGCAGCACCCGGCGAGCCTCGGGGCGGCGAGCGCCTGGGCGCAGGCGTCCATCCTGGACCTCTACGACCCCGCCCGCTCGTGCGACGTCCGCTTCCGCGGCAAGACGGCGACGTGGCAGGCGGTCCTCGAGGCGGCGCGCCAGATGCGCGCCGCGTGGGCGCAGACGGGCGGACGTGGCCTCGCCATCCTCACCGGCACCGTCACCAGCCCGACGCTGGGCGGCCAGATCGAGGCGCTCCTCACTCAGTACCCGAACGCGCGCCTCTACCGCGACGAGCCCGCCGCGCCCGGCCTGCGCCGCGCGGCCCTCGGCGGCGTGGAGCCCGTCTACCGCGTCGACCGCGCCTCGGTGGTCGTGCTGCTCGACGCCGACCCGCTGCTGATGGAGCCCGGCGCCGTCGCCTACGGCCGGCAGTTCGCGTCGCGCCGGCGCGTCCGCGCGTCGTCGCCGGCCGAGGCACGCGCGGCGACGATGAGCCGCGTCTACGCCGCCGAGCCGTCGCCGAGCGTCAGCGGGGCCGCGGCGGACCACCGCCTCGCGGTGGCGCCTGAGCGCCTCGTGGCGCTGGCCAAGGCGCTCGCAGCAGGCGTCGGTGCCGGCGGCGCCTCGGTGACGCTCACCGACGCCGAGGCGGCATGGGCGCGTGCCGCAGCGGCCGACCTGCGCGCCGCGGGCGCGGCGAGCCTCGTCGCGGCCGGCGAGACGGCGCCGCCAGCCGTCCACGCCGTCCTTCGCCGGATCAACGCCGCGCTCGGCGCGGAGGGTCAGACGGTCACGTACGCTCCGCCGCCCGACGCCCTCCCCTCTCCTGCCGGCGACCCCGGATCGGCCCTCGCCGCGCTGACGCGCGAGATGGCGGCGGGCCGCGTCGAGACGCTCCTGATGCTCGGCGTCAACCCGGCCTACTCGGCCCCAGCCGACGTGCCGTTCGCGGAGGTGCTCGCCCGCGTCGAAACCTCCATCCACCTCGGCCGGCACGTCGACGAGACGGCGTGGCGCAGCGTGTGGCACGTCCCCGAGACGCACCCGCTCGAGGCGTGGTCCGACGCCCGCGCCTACGACAGCACGGCGGGCATCGTCCAGCCGATCCTCGCGCCGCTCTACTCGGCCGCGCACTCGGCCCTCGACCTGGTCGAGGCGCTCCGCTCCAGCGCCGACACGCCCGGCCAGGACTTGGTGCGGGCGCAGTGGGCCAGGCTCGACGACGCGGCGTGGCTGCGCGCGCTGAGCGAGGGCGTGGTTGGGGGGGCCTTGGACGAGGCGCCGGCGCCAGGTCTGAGCGCCCCGGCGACGAGCGCCCCGGCGACGAGCGCCCCGGCGACGAGCGCCCCGATAGAATCTTCCCCAACCCCCTTCACGCTCGACCTCCGTCCCGACGCCGCGGTCTACGACGGGCGCCACGCCACCAACGGCTGGCTCCAGGAGCTTCCGCGGCCGCTGACCAAGATCGTGTGGGGCAACGCCGCGCTCATCGCGCCGGCCGATGCGCTGCGCCTGGGCCTCATCGAGAGCCTCGAGACGCTCCGCTGGGCGCACCAGACCGTCGATGCGCCGGTCCTGCGCCTCACATGGCGCGGACAGAGCGTCGAGGCGCCGGCGTTCGTGCAGCCGGGCCAGGCCCCAGGCGTCGTGACGCTGACGCTCGGCTACGGCCGCGAACGGGCCGGCGACGTCGGGACGGGCGTCGGCGTGAGCGCGTACCGGCTCCGGCGGTCAGACGCGCCGTGGGGCGGGCCGGGCCTCGAGCTTGCCGTCACGGGCAAGACGCACCCGGTCGTGACGACGCAGGGCCACCAGCGCATGGAAGGCCGCGCGCCCGTCCGCCGCGCCACGCTCGACCGCTTCCACGCCGACCCCGCCTTCCCGACCGTCGGGGAGCCGGCCGACCTGCCGTCGCTCTTCGAGCCCTACGTCTACGACGGCTACAAGTGGGGCATGTCCATCGACCCCACGACGTGCATCGGCTGCAATGCATGCGTCGTCGCATGCGAGGCCGAGAACAACAGCCCCGTCGTGGGCCGCGACCAGGTGCGGCGGGAGCGTGAGATGCACTGGCTGCGCGTGGACCGCTACTGGGTCGGCCCGGCCGAGGCGCCCGCCGTCGTCTTCCAGCCCGTGATGTGCCAGCACTGCGAGCACGCGCCGTGCGAGGTCGTCTGCCCCGTCGCCGCGACGGTCCACGACGGCGAGGGGCTCAACGTGATGGTCTACAACCGCTGCATCGGGACCCGCTACTGCTCGAACAACTGCCCGTACAAGGTCCGGCGTTTCAACTTCCTCCAGTACACCGACTGGGGCAAGAGCCCGACGCTCGAGCTGATGCGCAACCCTGAGGTGACGGTCCGCACGCGCGGCGTGATGGAGAAGTGCACGTACTGCGTGCAGCGCATCGCGCGGGCGCGCATCACGGCGCAGGCCGAGGGCCGGCGCATCGCCGACGGCGAGGTCGTGACGGCCTGCCAGGCGACGTGCCCGACCCAGGCGATCACGTTCGGCGACCTCAACGATCCGAAGGCCGGCGTCGTGGCGCTCCACGCGCAGCCGCACGCCTACGGCCTCCTCGCCGAGCTCGGCACGCGGCCGCGGACGCAGTACCTCGGCCACGTCTCGAACCCGAGCCCCGCGCTCGCAGGTCCGGCGACGCCGCGCGACGCGACGCCGACGGACGAAACCGTCACGCCGGCATGAGCATGCCATACCCGACACCCACCGGCGCCTCGTCCGGCGACGAAGCTACCGAGGCGCTCGCACCGGCCGAGCGCCTCGAGGCGGCGGTCGCGCTCGCGCAGCGGCAGTCGCGCCTCGCGCCGCCGGTGTCTTCTGAGGCGACGGGGCCGCCGGGCCAGCCGCCCGAGGCGCCGCTGATCCTGCCCGGACAGACGTTCGCGAGCGTCAGCGAGAGCGTCTCGGGGATCGTCTACGACCGGAAGCTGCCGCGCGTGCTGTATCTGTTCGCCGCGCTGACATTCTCGCTCACGATGGTGCTGCTCGGGGCCATCGGCTGGCTCTTCGCGAAGGGCGTCGGCATCTGGGGCGTGGGCATGCCCGTCGCGTGGGGCTTCGCGATCACCAACTTCGTCTGGTGGATCGGCATCGGGCACGCCGGGACGCTCATCTCGGCCGTGCTGCTCGTGACGCGGCAGCCGTGGCGCAACTCGATCAACCGATTCGCCGAGGCGATGACGCTGTTTGCCGTCGCCAACGCGGGCCTCTTCCCCATCATCCACCTCGGGCGGCCGTGGATGGCCTACTACATCCTGCCGTACCCGAACTCGATGGGGCTGTGGCCGCAGTTCCGGAGCCCACTCACGTGGGACGTGTTCGCGGTCTCGACCTACGCCCTCGTCTCGCTGCTCTTCTGGTACCTCGGCGTCGTGCCGGACTTCGCGACGATGCGCGACCGCGCACCGACACGGCGGCAGGCGCGGCTGTACGGCGTCTTCGCGCTCGGCTGGCGCGGATCGGCGCGGCACTGGCACCGCTACCGCACGGCGTACCTGCTGCTCGCCGGCCTCGCGACGCCGCTCGTGGTCAGCGTCCACTCGATCGTCGCGCTGGACTTCACGGTCGCCATCGAGCCCGGCTGGCACTCGACCATCTTCCCGCCCTACTTCGTCGCCGGCGCCATCTTCTCGGGCTTCGCGATGGTGCTGACGCTGCTCATCCCGGTCCGCGCGCTCGTGCCGAGTGTGCGCCCGTTCGTGACGCAGCGGCACATCGACTTCATGGCGAAGACGATCCTCGCGACGGGCCTGCTCGTGACCTACGGCTACGTCTCCGAGGCGTTCATGGCGTGGTACGGCGGCGACCCGGCCGAGTGGTTCGTGATCAAGAACCGCGCGTTCGGGCCGTACGCGCCGATGTACTGGACGCTGATCTTCTGCAACACCGTCGTCATCCACACGCTCTGGTTCCGCTGGAGCCGCCGCACGCTCTGGTTCCTGTGGATCGTGACGGTCCTCGTCAACGTCGGCATGTGGACCGAGCGCTACGTGATCGTGGTGACGACGCTGCACCGCGACTTCCTGCCGTCCTCGTGGGGCATGTTCTCCGGCACGTTCTGGGACTGGGCCGTCTTCGCCGGCACGCTGGGCCTGTTCGGGACGCTGATGTTCCTCTTCGTCCGCTTCGTGCCGATGCTCTCGATGTCCGAGAACCGCGGGCTCGTCGCCGAGGCGTCCGGCCGCCCCGTGCCGCCGCAGCAGGCGCGCCTCGAGGCGGCGCAGGAGCGGGCTCCCACGGCGTCGCCGTACACGCACGAGGAGACACTGTCATGACCACGCCCCTCTCCCCTGCTCAGGCCTCTGCCACGTCGCCGCTCCACGCGCCGCCGCTCCACGCCGCCCTCTGGGGCGTCGTCGCCGAGTTCGACACGCCCGAGGCCGTCCTCGCCGCCGCCGACGCGACGTTTCTAGCCGGCTACCGCGCGCTGGACGCCTACAGCCCGTACCCCGTGGAAGGCCTCGCCGAGGCGCTCGGCGTGCGCGGCAACCGGATCCCGCTCATCACGCTTCTCGGTGGACTCGTGGGCGGGGCGGCGGGCTACTTCATGCTGTGGTACGCCACCGTCGTCTCGTATCCGCTCAACGTCGGCGGGCGCCCGCACAACTCGTGGCCGGCGTTCATCCCGATCACGTTCGAGACGACGATCCTCGTCGCCGCCTTCGCGGCGTTCCTGGGCGTGCTGTGGATGAACGGGCTGCCGCAGCCGTACCACCCCGTCTTCCACGCCGAGGCGTTCCGGCGCGCCTCGCAGGACCGCTTCTTCCTCTCGGTCGAGGCGGCCGACCCGGCGTTCGACCGCGACGCCACGCGCGCCTTCCTCGCGTCGCTCGGCGCGCGGTCCGTCCAAGAGGTGCAGCCATGACGCGGAATGAGGATCGAGGATTGAGGATCGAGGATCGAGGGCTCCGTGCAGAGCGCCGCGGCCCGGCATGGCGTGCCATCCTCTATTCTCTATCCTCCATCCTCTTCCTGACGGGCTGCTACCAGCGGATGGAGGACCAGCCGCGCGTCGACCCGTACGAGCCGGAGGCGTTCTTCCCGGACAGCCTCGGGATGCGGCAGCTGCCGGACGGGACCGTCTACCGCGGCCAGATCGCGCAGGCGGCGCTGAGCGGCGTCCGCGCCTCGGGCTCGGATTCCGCCGCCACCGGGCTGCGGACGGCGTTTCCGTTTCCCGTCACGGCAGCCGTCGTCGCGCGCGGGCGCGAGCGCTACGAGATCGCGTGCGCGCCGTGCCACGGGCAGACCGGCTACGGCAACGGCATGGTCGTCCAGCGCGGTGTGCGCCCGCCGCCGTCGTACCACACGGACCGCCTCCGACAGGCGCCCGCCGGCCACTTCGTCGACGTGATCGCGCGCGGCTACGGGGCCATGTACAGCTACGCCGACCGCGTCGAGCCGGCGGACCGATGGGCCATCGCGGCCTACATCCGCGCCCTCCAGCGGTCCCAGAACGCTGCTCCGGCCGACGTGCCGTTCGACGCCCCGCGCCCCGGCGAACTCCCATGAACGACGCTGCCGACCTGCTCATCCGCCTCCGCCGCCGCGGCGCCGTCGCCGCCGCCGTCGGGCTCGTCGCGACGCTCGCGCTCGGCGCGTTGGGGCCAGCGGCGGCGCTGCGCGGCTACCTGCCGGCCGCGCTGTTCTGGCTCGGCCTCGGGCTCGGCAGCCTCGCCATGCTGTGCATCAGCCACCTCGTCACCGGCGCGTGGATGCTCGTCGCGCAGCGCATCCTGGCCGCCGGCGCGCAGACGATCCTTCCGATGAGCCTCTTGATGCTGCCCGTCGTGGTCGGCATGGGCCGGGTGTTTCCGTGGGCCGGCGCGTGGACGCCCGCCGACACGTCGGCCATCGAGCACGCGGCGGGCTACCTCAATGGCCCGTTCTTCGCCGTCCGCTGGGCCGTCTACGTCGCCGTGTGGAGCGCGGGCGCCTACGCGCTCGCCCGCGCCTCGGCACGGCAGGACGCGGACGGCCGCGACCGGACGGGCCGGATGCGCGCGCTCGCCGCCGCGACGCTCATCGCGACGACGCTGCTGCTGCTCTTCGCCTCGACCGACTGGATCATGTCGCTCGACCCGGGCTGGACCTCGACCGTCTTCGGCTGGCTCGTCGGCGTCGGGCAGATGCTCGCCGCGAGCGCGGCCGCGACGCTCGCGCTCGTCGCCCTGCGCGGCGTGCCGCCGCTGCGCGCGGTCGTCCGCACGGCGCACCTGCACGACTGGGGCACATGGCTGTTCTCGCTCGTGATCTTCTGGGTCTACCTCTCGTTCACGCAGCTGCTCGTGATCTGGTCCGGCGACCTGCCGTCCGAGATCACGTGGTATCTGGACCGCAGCGCCGGCGCGTGGCTCTGGGTCGGCATCGCCATCGCGGCGTTCCAGTTCGCGCTCCCGTTCGCCCTCCTGCTCTCGCGGCGGACGAAGCGCTCGCCGGCACGCCTCGCGGCCGTCGCCGGCGTGCTGCTGGCCGTCAACGCCGTGTACACGCTGTGGCTCGTGCTGCCGTCCTTCCCGACGACCGGCGCCGTCGAGGTGCTCGCGTGGGCGGCCGCGCTCGTCGGCCTCGGCGGAGTGTGGACTGCCACGTTCGCGCGCGCTCTGCTCGGCTCGGGCCTGCTCCCGACGCACGACGCCCGCGTCGACCACGCGCTCACGCTCGCCTCGGTGCCCTCATGAGCCTCCGCCGCACCCTCATGGCCGCGCTCAGGGGCGTGCTTACCGCGGGCGGACTCGGCGTCGCCCTGTGGCGGCGCCGCAGCGCCGCCACCTCTCGAGACGCGCACGGACGACCGGGGGGTTCTGCCCTGGCTGATCACTCGCGCAGCCGCGGCGGGACCGGCACCGAGTCCGCGCGGCACGAGCCGACCGACGACGCGCTCGAGGCCGAGAACCGCGGCCGCATGGCCGAAGGCCCCGTCGACGCCGAGGCGCTCCGGCTCGGGCACCAGCCCGAGAGCGACACGTCGCTCCGCTGGGTCGTCCTGTTCCTCGTCGGCCTCGTGCTGCTCATCGCCGCCGTGATGGGCGCGGCCGGCCTCCTCTTCGACCGGACCTCCGACCACCGCATGGCGCTGGCGCGCGCCGCCGAGACGCCCTTCGGCGACGTCCGCACGCTCCCGCCCGAGCCGCGCCTGCAGGCCGACCCGGCGCTCGACCTCGCCGCACTGCGCGCCGCCGAGGACCGCGTGCTCACCACGTACGGCCGCGCGCCCGGCGGCGGCCTCCGCATCCCCATCGACCGCGCGATGGCCCTCGTCGTCGCCGACGGCTTCCCCGTCGACACGAGCCTCGGGCTGACAGCCACCGACCGGCTCGTGCCGACCGAGAGCGGGTGGACACGCGCGCGCCTGGGCCCGCTGCCCGCCGCCGCGCCCGCCTATCCGGGCGTCGCGCCGAGCGCGTCGTTCCCGCACCTCCGCCCGATGGACGCACCTCTCCCGCCGACCACGCCCCCGCAGCCGTGAACACGCTCCGCTTCTTCCCCCAGGGCGCCTCGGCCGAGGCCGGGCACGTGGACGTGCTGTTTCTCGCCCTCGTCGCCGTCTCGCTCGCGTTCATCGGCGCCGTCTTCGGCGGCATCGTGTACTTCGCCGTCAAGTACCGCCACACCAACCTCGGCGCCGAGCGGAAGCACATCTTCGAGGACCGCTGGCAGCTCGAGGTCGGCCTTATCGGCGCGCTGCTCGTGCTGTCGCTGGGCGCGTTCACGTGGGCCGGCGTGCTCTACATCGACATCGAGACGCCGCCCACAGGGCCGACGCTGGACGTCCAGGGCGTCGCCAAGCAGTGGGTGTGGACGTTCGAGCACGCCACCGGCGCCCGCGAGATCAACGCGCTCCACGTGCCCGTCGGGCAGCGCGTGCGCCTCGTGCTCACGAGCGAGGACGTCATCCACTCGTTCTATGTCCCGGCCTTCCGCCTCAAGCAGGACGTGCTGCCGGGGCGCGAGACGAACGTCTGGTTCGAGGCGACCGTGCCGGGCCGCTACCACCTCTTCTGCGCCGAGTACTGCGGCACGGACCACTCGGCGATGGGCGGCTGGGTGGACGTGATGGAGCCGGGCGACTACGCCCGCTGGCTCGCCGTCGGCGCGACGGGCGGCTCGGACGTCGGCGCGCTCGGCGGCCGGTACGACCAGCCCACGCCCGATGCCCCGGCCGTCGCGCTCGGCCCCGGCCGCCGCGAGGCGCCGGCCGGAGCGCCCCGCACCGAGCCGCTCGTCGCCGAGGACGCCTCGGCCGCGCGCGGCGCCGCCCTCTTCGCGTCGCTCAACTGCGCGTCGTGCCACCGCACCGACAGCCTCGCGCTCTACCCGGCCCGCGGCCCCGCGCTGGTCGGCGTCTACGGCCGGCCCGTCCGCCTCCAGAACGGCCGCACCGTCCTCGCCGACGAGCCCTACCTCCGCGAGTCGATCCTGAACCCGCGCGCCCGGATCGTCCAGGGCTACCCGCCGATCATGCCGAGCTACCGCGACGTCCTCTCGGACGACGAGCTGAGCGCCCTCGTCGCCTACCTGCAATCGCTCGGCGGATAGTGGATGGTTGATCGTGGATCGCAACTGGCTTTCCCGATCCACGCTCCACGACCCACGATCAACACTCCACGATCCACAACCCACGTGACCACCACCGCCCCGTCCCCGTTCGCCCCGCCGCCCGAGGCGACGCGCACGACGTACCTCAACGCCGGGACGGGCCTGCGCTCGTGGCTGCTCACGACGGACCACAAGCGCATCGCCGTCCTCTACACGCTCGCCATCACGGCCTTCTTCGGCCTCGGCGGCGTGATGGCGTTCCTGATGCGCCTCGAGCTGCTCACGCCGCCCTCGGACCTCTTCACGATCGACACCTACAACCGGCTCTTCTCGGCGCACGGCATCGTGATGGTCTGGTTCTTCCTCATCCCGTCCATCCCGACGACGCTCGGCAACTTCCTGCTGCCGCTCATGATCGGCACGCGCGACCTCGCTTTCCCGCGCCTGAACCTGCTCAGCTTCTACATCTTCCTCGTGGGCGGCCTGTTCACGCTCGCCGCGGTCTCCTTCGGCGGCATTGACACCGGGTGGACGTTCTACACGCCCTACTCGACGTCGTTCAGCCAGACGCGCGTCTTCCTCGTCGTGATGGGCATCTTCGTGATGGGCTTCTCGTCGATCCTGACGGGCCTCAACTTCGTCGTGACCACGCACACGCTGCGCGCGCCGGGGATGACGTGGAACCGGCTGCCGCTCTTCGTGTGGTCGCTCTACGCGACGAGCCTCATCCAGATCCTCGCGACGCCGGTCCTCACGCTCACGCTCGTGCTGCTCGGCATGGAGCGCTGGTTCGGCGTCGGCATCTTCGACCCGGCGTTGGGCGGCGACCCGATCCTGTTCGAGCACCTCTTCTGGTTCTACTCGCACCCGGCCGTCTACATCATGATCCTGCCGGGGCTGGGGGTGATCTCGGAGCTCATCACGTGCTTCTCGCGCAAGCACATCTTCGGCTACAACTGGATCGCGGGCAGCAGCCTCGCCATCGCCGCGTTCGGCTTCCTGGTGTGGGGGCACCACATGTTCGTGAGCGGGCAGAGCGTCTATGCCGGGCTCGTGTTCTCCGTCCTGAGCTTCGTCGTCGCGATCCCGAGCGCCATCAAGGTCTTCAACTGGATCGCGACGCTCTACATGGGCCGCATCTACCTCCGGACGCCGATGCTCTACGCATTCGCCTTCATCGGCCTGTTCGTGATCGGCGGCATGACGGGCCTCATCGTCGCGTCGCTGGCCGTGGACGTGCACGTCCACGACACGTACTTCGTCGTGGCCCACTTCCACTACATCATGGTCGGCGGGATGCTGACGGCCTACCTCGGCGGGCTGCACTTCTGGTGGCCCAAGATCACGGGCAAGCTCTACCCCGAGGGCTGGGGCATCGCGGCGGCGATCCTCATCTTCGTCGGCTTCAACCTGACGTTCCTGCCGCAGTTCATCATGGGCTACCTCGGGATGCCGCGTCGCTACGGCGCCTACGCGCCCGAATTCCAGGTCTACCACGTCCTCTCGACGGCCGGCTCGACCGTCCTCGGCGTGGCGTACCTGCTCCCGCTCGGCTACCTGCTGTGGTCGCTGAAGTACGGCCCCGACGCCGGCCCGAACCCCTGGAACGCGACCGGCCTCGAGTGGACGACGCCCTCGCCACCGCCGCCGGACAACTTCGACGAGGCGCCGGTCGTGCGCGACATGCCCTACGCCTACCACCTCGAGCACCGCCAGTTCATGGACCCCGACGAGGCGGGCGCGCTCGCCGCCAAGAAGGCGAGCCGATCTGAGGACTAAGTCGCTACGCAGAGACACGTATCCCTCCGCCTCCACACGACGACATGCCTGAGCTCGCAACGACCCTCCCTGGCCGGCCGGCACCCCCGTTCGACAGCGTCGGGCAGCAGGCGTCGGCCCGGCGCCTCGGGATGTGGGTCTTCCTCGCCTCCGAGACGCTCCTCTTCGGCGCCTTCTTCCTGGCGTACACCGTCTACCGGCGCCTCTACCCCGAGGCGTGGGCTGCGGGCGCGCAGCACGACAGCCTCGCCATCGGGACGGCCCTCACCGGCGTCCTGCTGCTGAGCAGCCTCACGGCCGCGCTCGCCGTCGCGGCGTCGAAGGCACGGGCGTGGCGTGCGGTGACGGGCCTCATCGCGGCGACGGTCGGCCTGGGCGTGTTCTTCATCGGGCTCAAGTTCTACGAGTACTGGCTCCACTGGCAGGACGGCTTCGTGCCCGCGCTCCACTTCACGCATGCCGACCCGCACCTCGATCTGTTCTTCGTCTTCTACTTCCTGATGACGCTGCTGCACGCGCTCCACATGTCGATCGGCATCGGGCTCTGGACGCTGCTCGGGGTGCAGGCGCACCGGCGGCGGCTGCGCGACGAGGCGGCTGTCGAGACGACGGGTCTCTACTGGCACTTCGTGGACCTCGTCTGGCTCTTCCTCTATCCGCTCCTCTACCTGGTCAAGTGATGCACTCCGATTCCCGCTCAGCCGACCCGTTCGGCCGCGACGCGCGGCTCCGCCTCTACAAGACGGCCGCGGCGCTCTTCGCGCTGCTCGGGCTCACGGTCGCCGTGTACGTGCTCCCCGTGCCGGCTGCGTGGGCGACGCCTGCCGGGCTGCTCATCGCGGCGGCGAAGGCCGCGCTCGTCGTGGCCGTGTTCATGGAGCTCGCCGGCAGCTCGCGCCTCGTGCGCCTCGCCGCGGCGACGGGCGCGCTGTGGCTGCTCATCCTGTTCGCGCTGACGCTCGGCGACTACCTCTCGCGCGGCGCCCTCCCCGCCCTCTGACCCTCACTACCCCGCACCCTCTCCAGAGCGGCACCGCCGGCGGTCTCACGACCGACTGGACGCAGCCCCCGCTGCGCAGACCAGGGGGTGCATCTTGAGAAATTTCAAAAACTTCTCCCATGCCCCTTTTTCGCTGCGACCTCGCCCAGGCCGGCGAGCCGCTCCCCCACGTCTGGAGCCACACCGTCGGGAGCGGGCACGCCACGCTGGCGCTCCGCGCCGACTGGCAAGCCCAGCTCCGGCGCTGCCACGACGAGCTCGGCGTCCGCCACGTCCGCTTCCATGGGCTCCTCAACGACGACATGGGCACGCTCGTGGACCAGGCGGGCGAGCTCGTGGACTCGTTCTTCAACGCCGACC
>JBBSQZ010000016.1:0-22243 GCA_038243565.1 Rhodothermales bacterium
GACTCGAACTCGCCGATCTCGTTCGACGTCCCGATGAAGACCGCGTTGACGGCGGCGACGCGGCCGCGCATCGCGTCCGGCGTGAGCAGCTGGATGACCGTCGAGCGGATCACGACCGACACGTTGTCCGCCGCGCCGAGCGCGAACAGCGCCGCGAGCGAGAGCCCGAACGGCGCCCAGTCGGGCATCGGCAGCGCGGAGAACGCGACGATCTCGGTCGCGAGGCCGAAGACGAGCGTCGCGACGCCGAAGGCGGCGACGGCCCAGAGCATCGCAGGCCCGGCGCGGCGCATCGGCGGTCGGACGGCCAGGAGCAGGCCCGTCGCGATGGCCCCGACCGACGGCATCGCGCGCAGCCACCCGAAGCCCGTCGCGCCGACGCCGAGCACGTCGGTCGCGTAGATCGGCAGCAGCGCCGTCGCGCCGCCGAAGAGGACGGCGACCATGTCCAGCGTGATCGTGGACAGGATAATCGGCTGCCGCCGCACAAACCGGACGCCCTCGAGCAGGCTCTGCCACGAGCGCCGCTCCGTGCTCATCTCCTGCGGGCCGGGCACGATCGCCAGCAGCGCCCCGAGCAGCACGAGGCTGGACGCCGCGTCGATGGCGTACACGACGGCGGGGTTGTAGACGGCGATGAGCAGGCCGGCCACGAGCGGGCCCGTCGTGGCCGAGATCTGGTACGCCACGCTGCGCCACATCGCCGCGTTGGCGAACTCGCGCGGCGGGACGAGGTTGGTCACGAACGCCTGCGACGCGGGCCAGCCGATGGCGCGGAAGATGCCGGACGCGAGCAGGAAGGCGTACGTGAATACCAGCGGCGCCTGCGTCCACGCGGCCCACGCGAGGCCGACGCCCGAGGCGGTGAGCCCGGCCTGCGAGATCAGGATGAGCGACTTGCGCGGGTGCCGGTCCGCGAGCGCGCCCGCCGGGAGGGCCAGCAGCAACACCGGCACGGCGAGCACGAGCCCGACGAGGCCGAGGCTGAACGGGTCCTTCGTGCGCGCGTAGATCTCCCAGCCGACGGCCGTCGTGCGCATGAGGTTGCCCGCGTTCGAGACGAGGCTGCCGAGCACGTACAGCAGGAACCCCGGGTGTCGCAGCGACGCGATGGGGTCGGTGCGGACCGGGTCGACGCCTGCCTCGCGGAGCACCTCGCTCTCGGCGCCGGCCGCGCCTGGGCGGCGGGTTTCGTCGGGCTCGTCGAGCGGATCGGACGGGTCAGCGGGCATCGAGCGGGGCGGGCGAAACACGCCGAACGCGCCGGCGCCGGCGCTGTGCCCGACGCCGACGCGTTCGCCGAGTCGTCACCGGACGACGGCGAGGCGCTGCGTGGCGGACTGCGCGCCGGCACTGAGGCGGAGCACGTACACGCCCGCCGGAAGCGCGGCCACGTCGACGGAAACGGCGGTCTCGCCGGCGGCGGCCGTGCCGTCGAAGACCGTGGCGACCTCGCGGCCGAGCAGGTCCAGCACGACGAGGCGCGCCGGGCCGGCCGCGTCGAGCGTGACGACGGCGCGGGCCGTGGTCTGCGCCGGGTTTGGCTGCGGGGGGCGGAGGCCTAGCCCGAGCACTGCGGCCGGTGCCTCGCTAGCCGTGGTGCCGTCGTAAGAGAAAAGCAATCGGCTCCTGTTTACCCACGCCGCTCCATTCAGGTGCTGGTTCACACGTTCAGCGACATGGCCGTCGGGCAGGCGGGCGTACAGCTCGCGCCAACTGGTCGACCAGGAGCTTCCATCCCATCCCTGGGACTGCGTCTCGGAAAGCCCTGCCTCATTGTATAGGTAAAGAGTCCTTTCCAAGTTAAGGGGGATGCCGTCTCCCTGAGACACTGCATAGGTATAGGATGAGAGCTGGTCGTCCGCATCGTACGTGTACGCTTTGCGTGTGATGTCTCGCCAGCCGCTCCCCGTGTCGCGTTGATAGAGGGTCGATGCGAGCAGTGGGCCGGCATAGTCGAACAGCGTGCGGTCTCGGTCGGCAGTCAGAGTGCTGCCGATAAACTCCGTCGTGACCGAGACCGCGTGTCCCGCGTCGTACACCCAGGTCTCGCTCCAGCCGAACGTCCATTGAGTGCCGGCCCACGTCTCGTAAACGAGCGCCTTGCGAAGACCGGCTGCAGTGTAGGTGAACGTCCCGCGGTAACTCGGCTCCCACCCGCCCCCTGCGACGGCCTCTTCCCTTAGGTACCCCGTAGCGGAAGGGCCGGCTCCGTACGAATAGGTTCGCCGGTAGATCGGCTTCCAGTCGATGTCATCTCTCTGCTCATATACTGCGGAGAGGAGGCGCCCCGAGGCGTCGGTTGTGAACTGGATGCGGTTGACGGGCTGGACCTGGCCGGTGCCGTGCTGGTGCCGCTCGACGAGGAACTCGACCAGCGCGCCCAGCGCATCGTAGGTGTAGTACTCACGGACGTAGTCGACGAGTTCGGTCCCGTTGAGGATGCGTTCTGTGATGGTGAGCGGGTGCTCTGTGTCGTCGTAGGTCGTGACGGTCTGGTCGTGGTCAGGGGACCATCCCGTGCCCGCCCAGGTCTGCTCGCGGATGAGCGTCGGGCAGTCGCTCGAAGCCTGACGACCACTCCCCGTGGCGACGCTCGTAGCCGGCATGCCGTCCAGCCAGCCCGGCGCGGGATGCGGCCCTTCGGCACCCCATCGGAGCGCCGGCCGCGCGGGCGAATCCGTCGGCGCGAGCGGCAGCGGGAGCGTCACCGGCTCTGGCCCAAACACCATGACGTACGGGACGCAAGCGTACGGGGACTGCGCGCTGGCCGGAGCGACGAGGACAGCGAGGAGGAGCGCCACGAGAAAAGAATGCATCATAGACGTACGCAGAAGCTTGCGTGAGTCCGAACAGGGCAGGCAAAGTAGGCCGCTGGCCGTGTGCGGCTGGTCCATTCTGTACTGCCCTCCGCGTTCCCGGCCTCAGGCGAACAGCGACGCCTGCCGAGACTCGAGCGCGAGCAGGCGGCGCTTGTTCTCGAGCCCGCCGCCGTAGCCCACGAGCGCGCCCCCCGCCCCGACGACGCGGTGGCACGGCACGACGATCGAGATCGGGTTGCGCCCGTTCGCCGCGCCGACGGCGCGCGTGAGGTTGGCGTCGCCGAGGCGCTCGGCGAGCGCGCCGTACGTCTCGGTCGCGCCGTACGGGATGTCCAGCAGGGCGGCCCAGACGCGCTGCTGGAACGGCGTCCCGGCCGGCCGCATCGCGAGGCCGAACGTCTGGCGCTCGCCGGCGAAGTACGCCTCGAGCTGCGCCCGTGCCTCCACGAATGGCGCGGCGTCGCGCGTCCAGTCCGGCCCGACGGCCGGGCCGCGGCGGTGGTCGTCCATGAACACGCCCGTCAGCGCGGCGCCGTCGGAGGTGAGCAGGAGCGGCCCGAGCGGGCTCGGCATCGAGTCGTAGACGGTCACGGGCGGCGCGGCGGGTGCGTCAGGAAGAACGCCACGCGCTGGCCGTCGGCGTCCACTCCCAGGCGGCGTCGGTCGGGCGGAGTCCCGGCGGCGCGGGCGGCCGCGGCGGCGCGGGCGCCGGGCGCGTCGGGACGGCGAGGCTGGGGTGCGGGATGTCGGCGGGCCCGCCCGGCACCGGCGCCCATCGGCGCCGGGGCGCCTCGACGGGCGGCGCAGTCACCGTAGCGACGGGCGCCTCGGCAGGCGCCTCGACGGGCGGCGAAGCAGGCGGCGAAGCAGGCGCCGTCGTGTGGAGCGGTGCGGGCTGAGGTGCTTCGGCGGAAGTCTGCGAAGCCGTCCACGGCGTCGGGGCCGTCGCCCAGGGCATCGCGGGCGGCGTCGCGGCGAGCGCCGCCTCGGGCGGGACGATGTGGCGCGGCGGGGGCACCGCGGCCGGGGCTGTCGCGGGCGTCCACGGCGTCGCGGCGATGGCGGCGCGGATCGCCGGCAGCATGTCGGCGGCAGGCCCCGAGAGGGCCGCCGGGACGACCGTCCGCGGCGGGACGTGGCCGAAGTCTGGCGTAGAGAAGAGGTCCGGGTGGGTCCGCGCGGTCTGGACCGCGGCGAGGCCGGCGCCGACGACGGTCCACAGCCAGATGCCGCCCATCGACCCCTCGAGGTAGACCCCGAACGACGCGTTGACCATCAGCGCGACCCACAGGCACAGGCCGAAGGCGAACACAGCGGACCACGTGTCCTGCCGCGCGCGCCGCGCGCGCCACCACGCCTGAAGCATCAGCGTCACCCACCACCCGTGGAGCAGGACCCACAGCGCCAGGCCCGGCACGCCGAGGCGCGCGAGGACCGTCATCGTGCCGTTGTTCGGGCTCCTGAGCGAGCCCTCCTCGTCCACGTTGAAGCCGTAGTGATCGGCGAGGTTGAGGCCGAAGCCGTGGCCGGTCCAGAAGAGGTCCCCGAAGGCGGTGTCGTCCGCGATCATCTTCCACCGCTGGAGGCGCCGCGTCTTCGCCGTCTCGAGCGTGCTGCTGTCGCTCTGCCCGACGATGCTCTTGGCGGGGTCCCAGATCTGGTCCACGGTGAGCTCGCGCGAGTTGCCCGCGATCCGGGCGGACTGCATCACCGGCACGGCGACGAGGCCGGCGACGACGACGGCGAAGAGCGCGACGCCGAGGCGCAGGCTGCTCGCGCCGGGCGGCTTCAGCAGCAGCGCCAGCCCGCACGCGAGCACGAACGCGATCATCCCGCCGCGGTTGGAGACCATCACGAGCAGCGCCGTCGCGGCGAGGCCGAGCGTGAGCGGCCACGACTGCCGGCGCAGCCCGAGGATCAGGAACGCCGCGATGCCCGAGAGGTGGACGAGCAGGTC
Source organism: Rhodothermales bacterium (assembly GCA_038243565.1). Classification (GTDB taxonomy): domain Bacteria; phylum Bacteroidota; class Rhodothermia; order Rhodothermales; family Rubricoccaceae; genus DASVSE01. The sequence goes on from JBBSQZ010000016.1 coordinate 4,780, forward strand.
GCCGCCCTTCGCCTCGAAGATCTGCACGTTGTCCCGCCCTGGCATGAACGGGATCCACGACTCGTCGATGCGGAACGCGAGGTACGGCAGCCACGCGAGCGCCACCATCACGACGGCGAACGTCCGGTAGCGGACGATGAGCTCGCGGACGCGCTCGGGGCGCTCCGTCAGCAGCGCGAACACGACGTAGGCGTAGAAGCCGTAGCCGAACAGCATCGCGTCGCGCGCCACGTCGAGGCCGAACTCGCCGAGGTAGGGGACGGACCGGACGACCGTCAGGACCTGGAGCGCGAGCAGGATCCAGAACGGCCCGGCCGTGCCGAGGCGGTCCAGCGTCCGCAGGCGGATCGCGAGCAGCAGGCCGGCGCCGAGCAGCGCCTCGCCGATGAACAGCGGCGGGACGCCGATGTAGGCGAACGAGCGGCCCATGAGCGCGTAGCCCAGCAGGCACAGGCTCAGCACGAGCAGATAGCGGTCGCCCCAGCGGCCGGCGGCCGTAGGCTCGAGCGGGCGGGGCGCGATGGCATGCTCCATGGCGGCTAGTGTGCGTCGCGGTTGATCGTGAGCCGCCCCTCACCCTGTCCCTCTCCCGAGGGAGAGGGGACGTCGTAGAACGGGTTTGCAAGGCTCACGAGCATCTGAGATCCGCTCTAGCGGGCGCGCCGGGCGAAGCCGACATGGCCCAGCGAGCCGACCGAGCCGTCGGACGACTCGGCCGGCGGCACACCGTCCGCGTGCGGCAGGCGCATCGAGAGAGCCGGGTCGAGGTCGGGCATCGGGCAGGAGGGGCGGAGGCCGCGAGCCGGGCGGCGCTGGACGCCTGCGCGCCTCGTTCCGCCACGCGGCCGGCGCCGAACGGCCGGCCTCGATGTCACGTATCTCGGTCGGATACGGAGTCTGAAAGTAGGCTCCAGTGCGCCAGGTCCCACAGGCAATCCTGCGGGACTCCGGTGAGATCGGCCGCGAGCGCCCCCCCGGCTCCGTCGGCGGCTGTAGTCTCCGCCCGTCTTCCCCGCCCCCGGTGCGCAAAATCCTCCACGTGGACATGGACGCGTTCTACGCGTCCGTCGAGCAGCGCGACGACCCCGCCCTGCGCGGGCGCCCGCTCGCCGTCGGCGGGGCGTCCGGCCGCGGCGTCGTGTGCGCGGCGTCGTACGAGGCGCGGCCCTTCGGCGTCCGCTCGGCGATGCCGATGGCGCAGGCGCGGCAGCTCTGCCCGGACCTCCTCGTCGTCCCGCCGCGCTTCGAGGTTTACCGTGAGGTCTCGGCGGCCATCCACGCCGTCTTCCGGCGCCACACCGCCCTCGTGGAGCCGCTCTCGCTCGACGAGGCCTACCTCGACGTCACCGAGCCGCTCGTCGGGCCACCCTCGGGCATCCGGACCGCCGAGGCGATCCGCGCCGAGATCCGCGCCGCGACCGGCCTCACCGCCTCGGCCGGCGTCTCGTTCTGCAAGTTCCTCGCCAAGGTGGCGTCGAGCCTCGACAAGCCGGACGGTCTCTCGGTCATCCTCCCGCACGAGGCCCGCGCCTTCCTCGCCGCCCTGCCCGTCGAGCGGTTCCACGGCGTCGGCCCGGCGACGGCGCGCCGCCTCCACGGCCTCGGCATCGCGACCGGCGCGGACCTCCAGGCGCGCTCCGAGGACGAGCTGCGCGGCGCCCTCGGCAAGACGGGCGCCTGGCTCGCCCGCGTCTCGCAGGGGCTGGACGACCGGCCCGTCCGCCCGCACCGCATCCGCAAGTCGGTCGGCGTCGAGCGGACGTTCGAGCGCGACGTCCGGCCGGACGCCCTCGCCGAGCGCCTCGCGCCGGTGGCGGACGAGCTCGCGCGGCGCCTCGAGCGCCACGGCCTCGCCGCGCAGACGGTCACGCTGAAGCTCAAGACGGCCCGGTTCGTCCAGACGACGCGGGCGGCCTCGCTCGTCGCCCCGGTCACGTCGGCCGAGGCGCTCCTCGAGACGGCGACGCTGCTGCTGCGCCGCCCGGCGCCGCCCAACGCGCCGCTGCGCCTCATCGGGATCACCGCCAGCGCGCTCGTCCCGGCCGGCACGGCCGCCCAGCTCCCGCTGCCGTTCGGGGAAGGTTGACGGGTGGAAAGGTTGGACGGTGGAAGGGGAAATGCGCGTCGTGTCATCGCGGCGTCGTGGCCAGGCGGCCTTGTCCCTTCCACCCTCTCACCCTTCAACCCTTCCACCTCATCAGGCTTCAGCCGCCTCGTGGGCGGGCTCCCAGCGCTCGTCCACGGCGATGTCGCGCTCGGCGAGCATCCCGAAGAACGGCTCGAACGGGAGCACCTGCTCCGCGGCGGAGACGCCGCCGCCGGGCACGGCGCGCGTGCCGAGCAGGACGGCCGCCGCGGCGGCCGGGAAGCCCGTGCAGCGCTGCATCGCCGACAGGCCCGACGCCTCGTCGAAGCGGTCGACGAGCTCGTAGACCAGCGTGCCCGCCTCGTCGCCGGCCTGGCCCTCGATCTCGACGCGGACGACGACGGCGTCGTGGTAGGACCCGCCGAGGCGCTGCCGCAGGCGCCGCACGAGCACGTCGCGGTACGAGAGGTGCGTGCGGACGTCCAGCGTCGTCCGGTCGGCGAAGCCGAGGTCCAGCAGGAACCGCATCTGGTCCGCGTGGCCGGGGAAGCGCAGCGTCTTGGCGTCGAAGCGCTCGAGCGTGCCCTCGAGCGCCTCGGCGAGCGAGCCGAGGCCGCTGCCGGTGTAGAACGCCTCCATCGTGCCCAGCCCGTCCACGTCCAGCGTCTCGATGCCCGTCATCGGGTCGCGGTGCTCGACGCGGCCGTGGCGGAGGACGGTCGCGGGCTGCGTGTAGTCGTCGATGAGCTTCTCGGCCGAGTGCGCGAGGCGGTAGCGGAACGGCGTGTCGGCGTCCGTCGGGACGTCGCCGACGCGGATGCGGGCGGCCGTGGCGGTCGTCATGCGCTCGAGGCCGCGCATCGCGAGGATGCCGGCCAGTCCCGGCGCGAGGCCGCAGCCGGTGACGACGTGGCGCTGCCGGCGTTCGGCGAGGTCGGCCAGCTCCGGGTCCGCGGCGGCGCTCGCCGGGCCGCCGAGGTCCACGAAGTGCGCGCCGAGGTCCAGGGCGAGGCGCGCCAGCCGCGCGTTGTGCTCCGGCCCGACGCACGACACGACGACGGCCGAGCCGGCGATGATCGGCTCGAGCGTCTGCGCGTCGCGCGCGTCGGCCTCGTACGTGCGGAGGTTGGGGTGCGCGTGCTGGCTGCGGAAGGCGCGCAGCACGACCGGCCGCGCCTCGCAGACCTGGACGCCCTGCACCTCGGGCCGGCGGCAGAGGTCGTAGGCGACGGCCGAGCCGATGGCGCCGGCTCCGAGAACGGTGATCTTCATGACGTGTGCAGCCGGGGGGGCAGACAAGGTAGTGCGGCGGCGAAACGCGGGGTGACAGGGTTGAAGGGTGTCAGGGTGGAGAGGTGGAAGGGGAAATGCTCTGGTTTCCAGACGCACCGCCCGGTTCGGGCCGCCTTTCCCTTTCAACCCCTCAACCCCTCAACCCGTCCTCCCACCAACCGGCTGACGCCGACGGACGCCGCGACGAGCGCCATCAGCAGCACGCTGTACGCCGCGGCCTGCCCGAAGTGCGCCTGCCGCAGCTGCGCGAACGTCTCGACGGCGATCGGGCGGTTGTCGTAGACGTAGAGCATGACGGAGGCGACGAACTCGCCGAGCGCCGTCACGAACGTCAGCAGCGCACCGGCGACGATGGCGGGCGTGACGAGCGGCAGCACGACGCGGCGGACCGTCGTCCACGCGCCCGCGCCGAGGTCCTGCGACGCCTCGGCGAGGCGGTCGTCGACGCCCTCGAGCGCGGCCTGCGTGCTCCGCACGACGAGCGGCACGTGGCGCACGAAGTACGCCAGCGGCAGGATCCAGACGGTCCCCACGAGGACCTGCCCGGCCGTCGCGAGGTGCGGCTCGTTGAAGGCCACGACGAGGCCGAGCGCGATCGACGTGCCGGGGATGGCGAACGGCAGGATCGAGAGCGCCCGGATCAGCCCGCGGCCCGGCACGCGCCCCTTCGCCACGACGAACGCGACGACGACGCCGAAGACGACGTTGGCGGCCGTCGAGAGCGTCGCCATCCAGAGCGAGGCGCCGATCGGCGCGAGCACGTTCGGGTCCGAGAACAGGGCCGCGTAGTTGGCGAGCGAGAACGTGTCCGGCAGCGCCTGCGTCGTCCACGTCCCGTCCACGACGACCGACAGCAGGACGACGGTCGCGACGGGCAGCGCCACGACGACGAGCGCCCCGACGACGCCGAGCCCGGCGAACGCGCGCACGACGGGATTCCGGACCGGCTGCGCCGCGCGCCCGACGCCCTTCGCGGCGCCCGACGCGCCGCCGCGCTCGCCGCGCTCCGCCCCGGCGAGGACCACAAGGCAGATGAGCGTGAGCACGGCCGACACCGCCGCGGCGCGGTCCAGCGCGCCGTTCGTCTTGAAGGTGTAGATCTGCGTAGTGAGGAACGGCGTGCCCTCGGCGAAGAGAAGGGGCGCCGTGAAGGACGCCATCGACAGCATGAATACGAGCAGGCCCGAGCCGACGAGCGCGGGCCGGAGCAGCGGCAGCACGACGCGGCGGAACGTCGTGACGGCGCCCGCCCCGAGGTCGGCCGAGGCGTCCAGCAAGCTCCCGTCGATGCCGGCGAGCGCCGACGAGACGAAGAGGTAGACGTAGACGTAGAACACGTAGATGTGAACCGCGATGACGGCCCCGACGCCGCCGAAGGCGAACGGCACCTCGGCCGAGCCCGTCAGCGCCTGGAGCCCGCGCGGCAGCATCCCGCTCTCGCCGTAGAGAAACAGGAACGCGAGCACGCCGACGAGCGGCGGGAGGGCGAGCGGCAGCGCCGCAGCGGCGGCCAGCAGACGCCCGAACGGCAACCGCACGCGCGCCAGCACGACCGCCAGCCCGGTCCCGACGGCGGCCGCCCCGGCGACGGTCGTCAGCGACACCGAGACGCTCGTCACGAGCGCGCGGAAGCCCGCGGCGCGCGTCCGCCCGAAGAGCTCGGCGAGCAGGCCGGCGTCCAGCCCGAGGCGGAACGTCGAGAGCTGCGGCGCGAGCACGACGCCGAGCAGGACCGCGAGCACGGCGGCGGCGAGGGCCAGCGAGGCGCGGCGGGTGAGCATCGGGGAGTGAAGGAAAATCGTAGGGGAACGGCTTGCCGTGCCCGCGGTTTGCCGCGCCCACGTTCCAGGATGGCGCGGCGGCCGGCAGGACCGGCCAGCCACCTCGGGCGAATTCAGCCCGGCGGGACGTGAGCGCGGAGACGGGCCAGCATCCGGTCCACGTCGGCGTCCACGACGAGCAGCGCGCGGTGCTCGGGGCGCACGAACCCCTCGGCCGTCGCGTGGTCGAGGAAGCGGACGAGCGGCGCGTAGTAGCCGTCCACGTCGAGGAGGCCGCAGGGCTTGGGGTGCAGCCCGAGCTGCGCCCACGTCATCATCTCGGCGATCTCCTCGAGCGTGCCGAGGCCGCCCGGGAGCGCCACGAACGCGTCCGAGAGCGTCGCCATGAGGGCCTTTCGGGCATGCATCGACGCGACGACGTGGAGCTCGGTGAGGCCGCCGTGGCCGACCTCGCGGTCCATGAGCGCCTGCGGGATGACGCCCGTCGCCTCGCCGCCCGCGGCCAGCGCGGCGTCCGCGACGACGCCCATCAGGCCGACGCGGCCGCCGCCGGTGACGAGCCCGACGCCCTCGGCCGCGAGGCGCGTGCCGAGCACGTGCGCGGCCTCGGCGTAGGCCGGGCGCACGCCGGCGGCGGAGCCGCAGTAGACGCAGAGGCGGCGGATCTCGGGCATGGGCCAGCGGGTAAGGGCCGGGAAGCTACTCGGCCGCCGAATGGCGATCTGCATTGGGACGGGAACGCGGCGCCGCCGGAGCACTAAAAAACGGAGGCCGGGCGTGATCGCCTTCACGGGCCGCGCACGCGCCGCCGTCACACCGTAGTTTCCCCGACCCGCAGCGGGCGCCCTGGCCGACCGGCCGCTCTCTCGCACCGCTGCCCTCTCCGCCGCACTCACCCGTCCCGCATCCGCGTCATGAAGAACAACTCCGTCTTCTTCACGGTCGTCATTATCGCCACGTTCGCCCTCGCGTTCGTGATCTTCCAGTATCTCCTGCCCCAGTACGTCCGCGATGGCGGCCCGCTCGTGATCGTCCTGGTCGCCCTGACGCTGATGGTCGTCACGTTCACGATCGAGCGCCTGCTGTCGCTGCGCAAGGCCGGCGGCCGCGTCGCGGCGGTGCCGTTCATGCGCGACCTCCAGGCGCGCCTCGCCAACAACGACATCGCCGGGGCCGTCGAGGCGTCGAAGAAGCAGCAGGGCACGCTCGGCTCCGTCCTCGGGGCGGGCCTGCGCCGCTTCCAGTCGATCGAGCAGATGGGCGGCTCGGACCGTAAGGAGACCGAGGAGGAGATCCGCGCCGCCATCGAGGAGGCCACGATGCTCGAGGTGCCGCTGCTTGAGCGCAACCTCGTCGCGCTCTCGACGATCGCGTCCATCGCGACCATGGTCGGTCTGCTCGGCACGACGATGGGCATGATCAAGGCCTTCTCGGCGCTCGCCTCGTCGACCGGCGCGCCGGACGCCGTCCAGCTCTCGCTCGGCATCTCGGAGGCGCTCATCAACACGGCCGGCGGCCTCGTCGCCGCCATCATCGGCATCGTGTCGTACAACTACTTCACGACGAAGGTCGACGCGTTCACGTACAACATCGACGAGGCGGCCGCGACGATGGTGCAGACGCTCGCGCACAAGAGCGCCGCCGTCGCGCGTTAGGCTCCCGCACGGCGGAGCGCGCCACGTGCGTGCCCGATCCGACGCAGGCGGGGCTGCTGCCGTAGCCCCGCCCGTCCGCCCCCGGCGCTGCCGGCCCAACCGACCCGATCCCCATGATTAAGAAGATGAAGCGGCGGGGGCCGTCCCTCGACATGACCGCCCTGGTCGACGTCGCCTTCCTGCTGCTGACGTTCTTTATGCTCACGGCGCAGTTCGCCGAGCCCGATCCGATCCCGATCGTCCTGCCGAGCAGCAACACGGACGTCAAGCTCCCGCCGTCGAACATCCTCATGATCCTCGTCGGCGCCGACGAGGAGGTGCTCATCGGCGTGGACCGCGAGGAGTCGCCCAGGCGCGTCCGCGTGAGCGACCTCCAGCAGGCCATCGTCCAGTACCGCACGGCCAACCCGAATCTCCGGACGGTCATCAAGGCGGACCGCAACGCGGACTACGGCCCCATCGAGGACGTCATGAAGGCGATGCGCGACGCCGACGTCACGCGCTTCTCGCTCATCACCGACCTCGAGGGCGTCGGGCAGGGCCAGGCGCGCGAGTAACCGCCCACTCTCTCACACGACGGGCGACGGCGCCCGCACACCACACGACGACATGGCAGGTGTTGACATCGGTGGCGACTCCGGCGGAGGACGTCACAAAAAGAAGCGGAAGGGCAAGCGCGTCGGCATTCGGATGGACATGACCCCGATGGTCGACATCGCCTTCCTCTTGCTGACGTTCTTCATGCTCACGACGGTCTTCAGCCGCCCGCAGGCCATGGAGATCAACCTCCCGGACTCCGACGAGCCCGTCGAGATCGCCGAGAGCAAGGTGCTGAGCCTCCGCGGCGCCTCCGACGGCAACGTCTACTGGAACATGGGCACGGACCCCTACCAGAAGATCACCTACGACGAGCTCGGCGGCGTCATCGCGGACCAGCACCAGCGCCTCGGCGACGACCTCATCGCGATCGTCAAGGTGGACCGCCGCGGGACGTACAACAACGTCGTCGACATGCTCGACGAAATCAAGCTCGCCGGCGTTACCAGGTTCAGCATCGCGCCGTTTACCGCCCAGGACAGCACGCTCGTCCTCGCGACGGGCGCCGGCGCCTGAGCCCACTCTCCCAACCGGGACCGACCCATGGCAACTCCCGCTGCCCCCAAGGCCGCCGCGCCGGCGAAGGCGAACGTCGTCCAGGACGCGTACCAGCGCATCCTCGAGTCGATCGCGCCGAACGCCGCGGTCCTCAAGAAGAACTACAACGGCTATCTCGGCCGCGGGCTCCTCATCGCTGCGGCGATCCACCTCGTGGCCCTCGGCGCGTACTGGGGCTACGTCAAGGCGACGGAGGTGCCGCTCGTCGAGGAGACCGTGCTCGAGCAGGTGTCCTACGCCGACATCACGCCGCCGGCGATCACGGACGCGCCGCCGCCGCCGGATGCCGCCCCGCCGCCGCCCGCCGCCGCCGCTGTCGTAAGCGGCACGCCGACGCCCGTTCCGGACGAGCAGGCCCCGCCGAAGCAGACCATCGCGACGCAGGAGGAGATCTCGACGTCGGGCCCAGCGACGTCCGGTCCCGGCGTCGGCGTGGTCGCGGGCACCGGCCCCCCCAGCAACGCTCCCGTCCGCACGCCGCCGCCGGCTCCGCCGCCGGCTCCGCCGCCAGCCCCGCCGCCAGCCCCGCCGCCAGCCCCGCCGCCGGCCCCGCCGCCGCCGACGAACGAGCCGCTCGACTTCTCCGAGGTCTCGCCTGTCCTGATCGGTGGCATCGAGCGCCTCCAGCAGGGCATCCAGTACCCGGACATGGAGCAGCGCGCCCGCATCGAGGGCCGCGTCATCGTCCGCTTCGTCGTCGGCGCTAATGGCCGGACCTCGAACGTCGAGGTCGTCCGATCGGTGAGCCCGGGGCTGGACCGCGCCGCGGTGCAGGCCGTCGAGCGCGCGCGCTTCGAGCCGGGCAAGCAGAACGGGCAGGCCGTGCCGGTGCGCCAGACGCTCCCGGTCACCTTCCGCATCACCGGCTGATGCCGCGCCCGTAAGGCAGACGAGACCATCCGACGGGCGCGAAGAAACGCTGCCCCTTCGCGCGACGACCGTCGCCGGGGGGCAGCGTTTCTCACGTCCAGGCCCAGCGGGTTCCTGCCGCGGCCGCATCCCAGCCCGCCATGACGCTCTCCAACCGCGCCCCGCGCGACGTCACCGCCGCGCTTCTCGCGCAGATCGCGCCCAACGCGGCGCGCCTGAAGACCGCCACCAACTCGACCCTCGGCCGCGCGCTGCTCGTCGCCGTCAACGTGCACCTGCTGGCCATCGGGATCTTCTGGGCCGTCTCGTACGCGACGTTCACGCCGCCGCCGCCGGCCGAGCCGGACTGGCGCGAGATCTACATCACACCACCCACGGGCCCGACGCCTGCCCCCCGCCTCGCTGCGGCGCCGCCTGGCGGCGGCACGCCAGCACGGGCCGCGACCTCGGGCGTCGTCACGCTGGTCCCCGAGACGCAGGCGCGCCCCGAGGCGACCCTCGCGCGCAACGCCGACGATGCCGTCTCAGCCATCGGGCCGGTCGGGCCGACGCCGGACACCGGCGACGGCACATCGCCGGGGCCGGGCACAGCGCCGCAGGTTCAGACGCCGATCACGGCCGGGACGACGCCCCCCACGGTTCCGCCGCGCCACGCCGAGCCGGCCGTCGAGACGCCCGCAGCGCCGGCGTTCGTCGACCGGTCCGAGATCCCGCCCGCGCTCGTCGGCGGGTTTGACGCGTTCCAGGCCGGCATCGCGTATCCGCGCTTCGATCGTGAGGCGGGCGTGTCCGGACGCGTCATCGTCCGCTTTATCGTCGGCACGGACGGCGTGCCGGGCAGCGTCGAGGTCGTCCGCTCGGTGAGCCCGGGGCTGGACCGCGCCGCGCTGGACGCCGTGCGGCAGGCGCGCTTCACGCCGGGCATCCAGAACGGGCGCACCGTAGCGGTCCGGATGACGCTTCCCGTCACGTTCGAGATTCGCTGATCCGACCCCGGCAGATGCGGCGGGGCGGGGGCAACTCCCTCGCCCCGCCGTGCGTTCGGCCTCTCCCATTTCCCACCGCGATGTTCCCGCTCCGCGTGCTCACGCTGACCGTCGCTGCCCTGCTCATCGTCGTCGGGCTGCTCGTCGCGCTCGGCCTGATCGGCCCCGAGACGCCCGAGCCGACGCTCCGCATCACCGTCGGCGTGATTCTGGTGCTGATGGGCCTCTACCGCGGCGCCGTGGGGCTGGGCCGCGGCCGCGACGACCGTCCCTGACTCTCTGACCCGATGCGCTCTGTCCTGCTGCTCGTTCTGCTCCCCACGCTCGGCCTGACGCTCGGCGGCGCCGGCTGCTCGTCGTCCGAGCCCGCGCCGGGTACGCCCGCCGAGTCGTCCGGCAGGCCGATGGACGGGGTCGGCTTCACGGGCACGCTGCACCTCGGCACGACGCCCGAGCTCGCCGCCATCGTCCGCAAGCAGGCCGAGGACTTCCACAAGCTGTATCCGCAGGCGACGGTCGAGGTCGTCGAGAGCTCGGCGCGCGCGGCCATCGTGGGCGTGCTGCAGGGGCGCCTCGAGTCGGCCATCGTGGACCGGATGATGAACGATGAGGAGACGGGCATCGCGGAGGAGTATAGCGTCCCGGTCGGGCAGACGCTCATCGGTGAGGGCGCCGTCGTCGTCGTCGTGCCCGAGGCGAGTACGGTGCAGGCCGTCCCGCTCGAGGCGGTGCGGACGCTGCTCTCGGGCCAGTCCGTCACGTGGCAGAGCGTCGCGCCAGGGACGCCGGGCGAGGCGCGCCTCGTCCTCACGGACCGCAACGCGGGCACGGTCGAGTACCTCGCCCGGCGGCTGCTGCCGGCCGGGGCGCTCCCGCAGTCCGCCATCCGCGCCGCGGACGAGCGCGACGTGCTCGCGCGCGTCGCCGGCCGCGCCGACGCCCTCGGCCTCGTCTCGACGCTGACGCTGCGCGCCGACACGACGGCCCGCGTCCGTCCCATCGCGCTCATCGACTCGGCTGGCCAGACGGTCCGCGCCAGCCCGATGGCCGTTTACCTCGACGAGTACCCGCTGCGGCAGCCGATCGTGCTCGTCACGCGCGGGGCCCGCGGCGGCCTCGCCGCCGGCTTCGCGACGTTCGTCCTCGGGACGCAGGGGCAGGAGGTCGTGCAGCGCGCGGGCCTCGTGCCGGCCAAGCCGCCTGTCCGCGAGTTCACCATCAACCCGAACGACGGCACGGCGGGCGGTTGACGGGCATGGGGAATGAGGCAAGAGGCATGGAGAGGCAGCGGATGGACCGACGGCATCGCCTCATGGCCCCTCCCTCTTGCCCCATGGCTCATCTGCGGGAAGACGCGGCGGAAACGGCTGTGCGAGGGCACCCCCCGCACGATTCGCCACAGCGCCGGCGTACGTTCCATGCCCTACTGATGAAACCCGCCCGGCCATGCTTGCAACCGTCGGCAGTCTCGCTCTGATCGTCGCCTTCGTCGCCACGCTCGTAGCGGGCGTCGCCTTCGTCCTCGCCGCTCGCGGCACGCCCGAGGCGCCGACGTGGGCGCGCACCGGCCGCTGGGCGTGGGCCGTGATGGGCCTGGGCCTCGCCACGGCTGCAGGCCTGCTCTGGACGGCCCTCTTCGGGCGCCACTTCGAGCTCGCGTACGTCTACCAGCAGACGAGCCGCGCGATGCCGTGGCACTACACCTTCTCGTCGTTCTGGGCCGGCCAGGAGGGCTCGTTCCTGCTGTGGGCCATGATGACGGCCGTCGCCGGCGCGGTCCTCATCCGGTGGTGGACGCATCCGGGCCGGGCGGGCGCCGCGCGCGAGGCGCAGACGAGCTTCGGGCCGATCGTGCTCGCCGTCGTCGCGCTGTGCCAGGCGTTCCTGCTGTCGATGGTCGTCGGGCTCAAGCTCGGGCCGCTGCCCATCGGCGTGAGCCCCTTCGTGAGCCTCGCCGCCAAGTTCCCCGACGCGCCGATGCTCCAGGTGGCGGGCTTCGTGCCGGCGGACGGGCAGGGCCTGAACGACCTGCTCCAGAACCCGTGGATGGTCATCCACCCGCCGACGCTCTTCACCGGCTTCACGCTGCTGATGGTGCCCTTCGCGTTTGCAGCCGCGGGCCTCATCCGGAAGCGCTACACGCAGTGGGTGCGGCCGTCGCTGCCGTGGGCGCTCGCCGGCTGCGGCGTGCTCGGCGTGGGCATCATGATGGGCGGCTACTGGGCCTACGAGACGCTGAGCTTCGGCGGCTGGTGGGCGTGGGACCCCGTCGAGAACGCCTCGCTCGTTCCGTGGCTCTTCGCCGTGGCGGGCCTCCACGCGATGGTCGTCCAGAAGAAGACCTCGGCCGGCCACAAGTCCGCCCTCGCCCTCACCGTCGTCGCGTTCCAGCTCGTCATCTACTCGACGTTCCTGACGCGCTCGGGCGTGCTCGGCGACGTGAGCGTGCACTCGTTCGTGGACCTCGGGCTGTACAACCAGCTGCTCGTGTGGATCGGCTCGATCGGCGTGCTCGGCTTCGGCCTGCTCGCATGGCGCTGGCGCGACCTGCCCGTCCCGACGAAGGCGCCGACGGCGCTCAGCCGCGAGTCGATGGTGTTCACGGGCGCGCTGCTGCTCGCGATCACCGGCGTCGTGATCGCCCTCGGCACGTCGGCACCGATCATCGGCAAGGTCTTCCGCAACAACCCCTCGGCCGGGCCCGCCGCGTTCTACACGACGTGGACGCTGCCGCTCGGCGTGGCCATCGCCTTCCTGGCTGGGCTGGGGCAGACGTTCTGGTGGCGCCGGATGACCGTCGAGGACGTGAACCGGGTGCTGCTGAGGCCCGTCTCGCTGACCGTCGCCGCGACGGCGGCCGTCGTTCTGTTCACGCCGTTCGTGCAGGAGACGGTCCGCCCGCTCCCCGCTGCCGGCGGCGCGACCGTCGCCTCGGCCGGCTTCGTGCCCGTCGCCATGACGACGTTCCTGCACACGCACGGCACGAGCCTGCTGCTGCTGCTGCTCCTCTTCACGGCGTTCTTCACGTTCTTCGGCAACGCGCTCGTGATGTGGCGCGTCGGGCGCGGCAACCTCAAGATGGTCGGCGGGAGCCTCACGCACGTCGGCTTCGGGCTGATGCTGCTGGGCATCCTCGCCTCGAGCGTCTTCAACGATCCCATTTCCGACAACGCCGGGACGGACATCTCGGGCTCCCGCGAGAACGTCATCGTCCCGCTCGGCCAGACCGTCGAAGCCGACGGCTACTCGTGGACCTATACCGGCAAGCAGACGAACGCCGACGGCCGGCCGATCTACGTGATGGACGTCACGGACCGCCGCGGCAACTCGTTCCAGACGCAGAACGTGGTCTACAAGGACGGCCGCGACCAGTGGATCCAGCACCCGGACGTCCGCGAAGGCTTCGTCCGCGACCTCTACGTCGCCGTCTTCCCGTCCGCGATGAGCGCCAACCCGACGGCCGGCCAGGACGAGCCGTCGCTCCTCGCCCAGGGCGACTCGCTCGTGCTGGACGCCGGTGAGAGCACCGGTGCCTACGTCGTCCGCTTCACGGGCTACGACCTCGACGTGGACCTCGACGCTGTCGGCCTCTCCCGCGACTCGGTCGACATGGCGATCGCGGCCAAGCTCGACGTGCGCAACACGCGCACGGGCGAGACGCGCCTCATGCGGCCGGTCTACGTCATCGACAAGCAGAGCCGCCAGATGTTCGTCCAGAACCGCGCCACGGACTGGGGCCTCGGGCTGGCCTTCGTCGGGATGGAGATCGAGCAGGGCGCGATCAAGCTCGCCGTCGACGGCGCGACGCCGGCGCAGCCGGAGTGGGTCGTGGTGCAGGCGTACGAGAAGCCGTTCCTGTCGCTGCTGTGGCTCGGGACGATCGTGCTCGGCGTGGGCTTCGCCGTCTCGTTCGGCCGGCGCCTCGGCGAGAGCCGCCGGTAAGGACCCGGGTTTGTATGCAACGACGCGACGCGGTTTACCGCGTCGCCTCGTTCGTTTCGGATGTCTCCGTAGAGACGCGCCGCCGGCGCGTCTGGCCTCTTGCGAGGCGCCGCGATCAGCAGCGGATGGCGCCGCGGCTGCCGGCGCGGCGGACGGCGCGGCGCAGGCCGAAGGCCTCGCCCGTCATCCACGCCATGTCGCCGTCGCGCTCGACGAGCCCGCGCCGGCTGAGCGTCCGGAGGGCGTCGTCGATGTCTTCGTGCGAGACCTGGATCCGCGAGACGAGCGACTCGGACGACGCCCCGTCGGCGTCGAAGAGGGCCGTGAGCAGGGCGGCCTCGAAGTCGGCGAGGCCGGCGGCGTCGAGCGGCCCGGGGAGCGCCGGGAGTCCCGACGGCAAGCTGAAGGCGGTGTACGGCGTCATGAGAACAGCTGGACGAAGAGGAGGCGCCTGGCGGTTTCAACGTACGGCGCCGCGAGCGTCCGCAACGTGAGCCTTTTCCCCATCTTGGGGCCGGGCATCGGCCACCGGTAAACGGCCATCGGGAAATTTAGAGGGCAGAAGGCGCACAAATGCAGGCGCCTTCCGTCCTCCGCCCTCCGCTTTCCGTCCTCAGAACTGCGCCGTCTCGGTCGAGTGCGCCATCGCGCCCGTGGACGCCGTGCCCTGGGTGACGGCCTCGCGGATGCGGTCGAAGTAGCCCGTGCCGACCTCGCGCTGGTGCCGCGTCGCGGTGTAGCCGCGCGCCTCGTCCGAGAACTCGGCCTGCTGGAGGCGCGAGTAGGCCGCCATGCCCTCGCGGGCGTAGCCGTGGGCGAGGTCGAACATGCCGTGGTTGAGCGCGTGGAAGCCCGCGAGCGTCACGAACTGGAAGGCGTAGCCCATCGCGCCGAGCTGCTGCTGGAACGTCGCGATCGTCTCGGCATCGAGCTTCGCCTCCCAGTTGAACGACGGCGAGCAGTTGTAGGCGAGGAGCTTGCCCGGGAACTGGGCGTGGATGGCGTCGGCGAAGGCCTGCGCCTGCGCGATGTCCGGCGTGGAGGTCTCCATCCAGAGCAGGTCCGCGTAGGGCGCGTAGGCCAGGCCGCGGGCGATGGCCGCCTCGAGTCCGCTCTTGACCGGGAAGAAGCCCTCCGGCGTGCGCTCCGCGTCGGCATCGACGAACGGGCGGTCGCGGTCGTCCACGTCGGACGTGAGCAGCGTCGCCGAGTCGGCGTCGGTGCGGGCGACGAGGATCGTCGGCACGCCGAGGACGTCGGCGGCGAGGCGCGCGGCGACGAGCTTGGTGATGAACTCGGACGTCGGGACGAGGACCTTGCCGCCCAAGTGGCCGCACTTCTTCTCAGACGCCAGCTGGTCCTCGAAGTGGACGCCCGCGGCGCCAGCCTCGATCATGGCGCGCATGAGCTCGTATGCGTTGAGCGCGCCGCCGAAGCCCGCCTCGGCGTCGGCGACGATGGGCGCGAGCCAGTACGTGTCGTCGCCCTGGCCCTCGGAGACGGCGATCTGGTCCGCGCGGAGCAGCGCCCGGTTGATGCGCTCGACGACCGTCGGGACGGACGTGGCCGGGTAGAGGCTCTGGTCCGGGTAGACCTGCCCGGCGCCGTTGGCGTCGGCCGCGACCTGCCAGCCGGAGAGGTAGACGGCCTCGAGGCCGCCCTTGACCTGCTGCACGGCCTGTCCGCCGGTCATCGCGCCCAGCGCGGCGACGTACGGGCGCTCGTGCATCAGCTTCCACAGGCGCCCCGCGCCGAGGCGCGCGAGCGTGTGCTCGATGGCGACCGAGCCGCGGAGCGCGGCCACGTCGGAGGCGTCGTACGGGCGCTCGACGCCCGCCCAGCGCGGGTTCGTGTCCCAGTCGTGCGTGAGGTCGTCGGCGGCGAGGTGCCGGGCAGCGTGGAGTTCCATCGGAGGAGGGGTTGAAGGGTTGAAAAGGGGAGGGGTTAAAGGGGGAATGCGCCGTCCGCACAGAACCATCCGTCCATGCGCATCCCCGTAGGGGCACGGCTTGCCGTGCCCGCCTGTCAGATCAGCAATCCGTCAGACTGGCCGCGTCCGTTTCCAAACGAAACCGGCCAGATCCGTCAGAGCGTCGGCACGGCGTCCGAGACGTGGCCGTCGCCGGACGTGCCGGGGGCGGTCGTCGCGAGCGGCGCGAGCGGGCTGCCCGTCGCGAGGAAGGCGCGCATGTCGCGCTCGAGGAAGACCGTGCGGGCGTCGTGGGCGGCCTGCGTCCAGCGCGCCGCCTCGGTGCCGACGGCCTGCACCTCGCCGAGGATCGTGGCGAGCTCCTCGTCGAACAGAGCCGCCACCAGGTCATTCGTGACCGTCTCGCCGGACTCCAGCGTGACGCCGTGGAGGCGCCACTGGACCGTCTGGGCACGCGAGATCTCGAGCGTCGCGAGGTCCTCCATGAGGTCGTCCCAGGCGACGCAGCCGATGTCCTCGTTCCAGCCCTTGAGGTAGGCGATGCCCACGCGGACGTTCGTCCGGAGCCCGGCGAGCGTGTACGGCCCGCCGCCGATCGGCATGATGTCCGGGCGGGGCACGATGTCCGGGTGGACGCCGAGCTGGTTCTGGGCGCCATCGAGCGCCTCGAGGAAGGGGCCGAAGGCGGGGCCGATGAAGTACGGGTGCGAGACCCAGCAGCCGTCGTGGCCGATGGAGGCCTCGAACTGCTTGTCCGCGACGACCTTTGCCGTCTGCTCGGCGCGCGCCTCGGCGTCGCGGCCGGGCGTGAAGGCGGCCATGCCGCCCATCGCGAAGGCGCCGTGGCGGTGGCAGACGTCGATGAGGTGGCGCACGTAGTCGCGCATCCACGGGCGGTTCATGCCGATCGAGGCGCGGTCGGCGAGGACGCGGTCCGGGTGCGTCAGCAGGCACTTGATGTCCGAGAAGATCTTGTCCCAGCGGCCGCCGTTGAGGCCGGCGGCGTGCTCGCGGAGCTCGTAGAGGATCTCCTCCATCTGGAAGGCCGCCGGCAGCGTCTCGATGAGGAACGTCGCGCGGAAGGTGCTGCGTGCGAAGCCGAGCGCGTCCTCGGTGAGCGAGAAGAGGCGGCTCCACCAGCGCGCCTCGAGGAAGTGCTCGACCTTGGGCACGTAGAACGCGGGCGTCTTGCCGCGCTCGATCAGCGCCGCGGCGCCGTGGACCGCGCACAGCGCGAAATCGAGAAGGCCGCCGGCGACGGGCTGGTCGTCGACGCGCAGGTTGCACTCGTCGAGGTGCAGGCCGCGCACGCGGACCATCAGCACGGCCATGTCGTCGGGGTCGAGGCGGTACTCCTTGGCCACGTTGCCGTCCGAGTCGTATTTGGCGGCCGTCAGCGTGCCGCGCGCCGCCGCGGCAACGTTCTCGACGCCGGCCGTGACGTTGGCCCACGACGGCTTCATGCTGTCCTCGAAGTCGACCATCGCGGCGTCGGCGCGCTGCCCGTCCGCTCCGCGCGAGAGCATGTTGATGACCATGCGGGCGTCCGAGACGGGACCCGTGATCTCGACGCGGCGCGTGAGCAGGTCGGCCGGGAGGGGCTCGATGGTCCAGCGGCCATGCGCGGCCGGGTGGGCGTCGTGCGGGAGGTAGCCCGGCGCGGCGCCGGCGTTCCAGCGCGCCTGCCGGTCCACGCGGGCGGCGAGCAGGTAGGCGCGGTCGTGGGCGAGCGCGCGGTGCAGCCTGGCGACGAGCGCGACGGCCTC
>JBBSQZ010000017.1:0-21312 GCA_038243565.1 Rhodothermales bacterium
GTCCGGGAGCGCTCCCGGACGCCTCTCATGGACTCGCCGCAGACCGTCGCCGACCGACCGCCGGACATCGAGGAGATCCACGTGATCTGGATGACGACCGGGCTCGGGTGCGACGGTGACACCATCTCGATCACCGCCGCGACGCAGCCGAGCGTCGAGGACCTCGTGCTCGGGGCCATCCCCGGCCTCCCCAAAGTCCACCTCCACAACCCGGTCCTCGCCTACGAGGTCGGCGACGACTTCATGAAGTGGTGGGAGATGGCCGCGGCCGACGAACTCGGCCCGTTCGTGCTCGTCCTCGAGGGCTCGGTGCCCAACGAGAAGATCAAGAGCGAGGGCTACTGGGCCGCGATGGGGACGGGCGCCGATGGGCAGCCGATCACGACCAACGAGTGGATCGACCGCCTCGCGCCGAACGCCATCGCCGTCGTCGCCGCCGGCACGTGCGCGACGTACGGCGGCATCCACGCCATGAAGGGCAACCCCACCGGCGCGATGGGCCTCGCGGACTACCTCGGCTGGGACTGGAAGTCGAAGGCCGGCCTGCCCATCGTGAACGTCCCCGGCTGCCCCGTGCAGCCGGACAACTTCATGGAGACGCTGCTGTACCTGCTCTACCAGGTCGCCGGCCTCGCCCCGATGATCCCGCTCGACGACGCCGGCCGGCCGGAGTGGCTCTTCGGGCGGACCGTCCACGAGGGCTGCGACCGCGGCAGCTACTACGAGCAGGGGCAGTTCGCGAGCGAGTACGGCAAGCCCGAGTGCATCGTGAAGCTCGGCTGCTGGGGGCCGGTCGTGAACTGCAACGTCCCCAAGCGCGGCTGGATGGCCGGCATCGGCGGCTGCCCCAACGTCGGCGGCATCTGCATCGGCTGCACCATGCCCGGCTTCCCGGACGACTTCATGCCGTTCATGGACGAGCCGCCGGGCGCGAAGCTCTCGTCGGTCGCGATCAAGAGCTACGGCGTCACGATCCGCAAGCTCCGCAGCATCACCAACCACACGGTCAACAAGGAGCCCAAGTGGCGGCACCCGCGGCCGGAGCTCACCACGGGCTACGAGCCCACGACCTACGGCCGGGCCTGACGCCTCGCTCTCCCCACGCATCCTCAGACGAGGACATCCTCATGGCTGAAATCACCACGCGCCCGTCGTCTCCCAAGTCCAACGTCCTGCCCTCCAACGGCAAGGGCAACCTCGTCGAGATGTCGTGGGACCCCATCACGCGCATCGTCGGCAGCCTCGGCATCTACACCAAGATCGACTTCGCCAACCGCGAGGTGAAGGAGTGCTACAGCACGTCCTCCATCTTCCGTGGCTACTCGATCTTCATGAAAAACAAGGACCCCCGCGACGCCCACTTCATCACGAGCCGCATCTGCGGCATCTGCGGCGACAACCACGCGACGTGCGCGTGCTACGCCCAGAACATGGCCTTCGGCGTCACGCCGCCGCCCATGGCCGAGTGGATCGTCAACCTCGGCGAGGCCGCCGAGTACATGTTCGACCACAACATCTACCAGGACAACCTCGTCGGCGTCGACTTCTGCGAAAAGATGGTCCGCGAGACCAATCCCGGCGTCTGGGAGAAGGCCCAGAAGACCGCCGCGCCGGGCGCCGAGCACCACGGCTACAAGACCATCGCCGACATCATGACGGCGCTGAACCCGTTCGAGGGCGCCTTCTACCGCGAGACGCTCGAGGTGAGCCGCTACACGCGCGAGATGTTCTGCCTGATGGAGGGCCGCCACGTCCACCCGTCGACGCTCTACCCGGGCGGCGTCGGGACCGTCCCGACGGTGCAGCTCTTCACCGACTACCTCGTGCGCCTGATGCGCTACGTCGAGTTCATGAAGAAGTGCGTCCCGCTGCACGACGACCTCTTCGACTTCTTCTACGAGGCGCTGCCGGGCTACGAGGAGGTCGGCCGCCGGCGGATGCTGCTCGGCTGCTGGGGCTCGTTCCAGGACCCGGACCACTGCGACTACGACTACAAGAACATGGAGGCGTGGGGCCGCGAGATGTTCGTCACGCCGGGCGTCATCGTCGACGAGGAGCTCGTCACGACCAGCCTCGTCGACATCAACCTCGGCATCCGCATCCTGCTCGGGTCCTCGTTCTACGACGGCTGGGAGAACGAGCAGACGTTCGTCTCGCACGACCCGCTCGGCAACCCGGTCTCGCAGGACCACCCCTGGAACCAGACGACGACGCCGCGCCCGCAGCGACGCGACTTCGAGGACAAGTACAGCTGGGTCATGTCGCCCAGGTGGTACGACAAGCGGACCGACGAGCACCTCGCGCTCGACACCGGCGGCGGCCCCTTCGCGCGCCTCATGGCGACGGCCCTCGCGGGCAAGGTCGACATGGGCTACGTCCAGGCGCCCGGCGACGAGACGGTCCGCTTCCACCTCCCCAAGACCGCCCTCAAGCCGGCCGTGGACTTCACGTGGAAGATCCCGCGCGACAAGCAGGGCAAGGGCCTCTCGAACGCGCTCGAGCGCGACCGCGCGCGGTCCTACTTCCAGGCCTACGCCGCCGGCGCGGCGCTCTACTTCATCGAGAAGGCGATGGCCGAGCTCCACGCCGGCCGCACCGACGTCTGGTCCGCGTTCAAGGTGCCCGAGGAGGGCATCGGCTGCGGCTTCCACGAGGCCGTCCGCGGCCTGCTCTCGCACCACATGGTCATCCGCGACGGCAAGATCGCCAACTACCACCCCTACCCGCCGACGCCGTGGAACGCGAGCGTCCGCGACGTCCACGGCACGCCGGGGCCGTACGAGGACGCGGTCCAGGGGACGCCCATCTTCGAGGAGAACGGCCAGGACAACTTCAAGGGGATCGACATCATGCGGACCGTCCGCAGCTTCGACCCGTGCCTGCCGTGCGGCGTCCACATGTTTACGGGCGGCGGGGAGAAGATCCAGACCGTCAACCACGTCCCGATGTTCGGCCACCAGCCGGGCTAGGTGCCCGGCCCACCCTCGAGGGGCGCACCGCCACCCGCGCGTGCGCCCCTCTCCGTTTAGACACCCGCCACGCCCGATGGACAACCAGAGCAAGGGATTCCAGGGACGCCTCCAGCGCGTCGAGACGCTGCTGGCGGCGCTGCAGGCGGCCGATCCGGCGACGCGCGCCAACGCCGAGGAGCTCGTCCAGACGCTGCTCGAGCTGCACGGCGCGGGCGTCAACCGGATGCTCGAGATCGTGTGGGAGGGCGGCCCCGAGGGCGAGCGCCTCGTCCAGGAGGCGCTCCCGTCGGACCCGCTCGTAAGCCACCTGCTGCTGCTGCACGGCCTGCACCCGGTGCCCGTCGAGACGCGCGTCCAGCAGGCGCTCGACACCGTCCGGCCGTACATGGAGTCGCACGGCGGCAACGTCGAGTTGGTGAGCGTGGACGACGGCGTGGTCCGGGTGCGGCTGAAGGGGACGTGCGGGACCTGCCCGGCGTCGTCGGTGACGCTCCGTCTGGCCGTCGAGGACGCCATCGCCGAGGCGGCGCCGGACGTCGTGGCGGTCGAGGAGGTGAAGGACGAGGTCCCCGCCTCGGACAACCTGCCGTTCCCGCTCCCGCAGCTGGGCGACGGGGCGACGGGCGCCGAGGCGCCCACGCCGACGAGCTGGGTCGCCGTCGGCGGGCTGGACGCGCTCGCGCAGCGCGGCGTCCGCACGGAGCGCCTCGACGGGCACACCGTCCTCTTCTGCCGCCTCGGCGACGACCTCTACGCCTACGACGCGACGTGCCCCATCTGCGCCGCGTCGCTCGGCGCGGCGACCGTCTCGGGGACGGCGCTCGCGTGCCCGGCCTGCGCGCAGACGTTCGACGTGATCCGCGCCGGGCGCGGCCTCGACACGCCCTCGGCGCACCTCGCCCCGTTCCCGCTGCTCGTCGAGCCCGACGGCGTCCGGGTCGCGCTTCCCGCTGTGACCGCTTCGTGATGTCTCCGCCTCACGGAGCGCCTGCTCTCGGAATCCACCTTCCCCAGCTCCGTCCTGCCATGACCACCTATCCCAACCAGTCGACCCTCGAGCGCGTCGGGCACGACATCCTCCGCTACGGCCTCGCCGTGCTCCTCATCTCGGTCGGCGCGCTGAAGTTCACGGCCTACGAGACCGAGGGCATCCAGGGGCTCGTCACGAACAGCCCGCTGCTGGCGTGGGCTAACGGCGCGTTCGGCGTGTCGGGCTTCTCGGCGCTGCTCGGCGTGATCGAGATCGCGCTCGGCCTGATGATCGCGACGCGCGCGTTCGCGCCGAAGGTCTCGGCGATCGGCAGCATGGGCGCCATCGTGATGTTCACGATCACGCTTTCGCTCCTGCTCACGACGCCCGGCGTGTGGCAGCCGGGTTACGGCTTCCCCTTCCCGTCGCCGATGCCGGGGCAGTTCCTGCTGAAGGACATCCTCTCGCTCGGCGTGGCCGTGTGGTCGGCGGGTGAGGCGTGGCGCGCAGCGATGGCCGTCGTCCCGGCCGTCCGAACCTCCACCGTGAGCGCCGCCTGACCCGATGACGCCACCGCGCACCCCGTCTCCGTTCGCCACCCTCCGCCAGTTCGTGCGCGAGGAGCCCGCCGACGGCCCCGTCGAGCGGTGCGAGCTGTGCGGCGTGCGCGTGCCGCCGGTCCACCGCCACCTGCTCGAGACGGCCTCGCGGCAGGTGGCGTGCGCGTGCGACGGCTGCGCGCTGCGCTTCGAGGACGTCGTAGAGGGCCGCTTCGCGCTGATCCCCCGCGACCCGCGCGCGCTGCCCGGCTTCCGCCTCGACGACGGGCTCTGGGACAGTCTCTCGCTGCCGATCAACCTCGCCTTCTTCTACCGAAGCTCCGCCGCGGACCGCGTCGTGGCGATGTACCCGAGCCCTGCCGGCGCGACCGACTCGCTGCTCCCGCTCCACGCCTGGTCCGCGCTCGCCGAGGCCAACCCGGTGCTGGACCGGATGGAGCCCGACGTCGAGGCGCTGCTCGTCAACCGCGTCGGGCAGAACCGGCGGGCGCTGCTCGCGCCCATCGATGCCTGCTTCGGGCTCGTCGGGCTCATCCGGCTGCACTGGCGCGGGCTCTCCGGCGGCGAGCGCGTCTGGGAGGAGATCGACGCCTACTTCGAGCGCCTCGAGGCGCAGTCCGTCCCCGTCCGCGAGCCTCGCCGCGAGGCGTGATCTGCGATGCCTGACCTGAGCTTCCGCGTCACCGGCGTCGAGGCCGCCATGCGCGGCGCGGCCCCGCTGCTCCACTTCGCCGTCGAGGCGACGAACGCGCCGGCCGAGCAGCCGGTGCAGTCGGTCATGCTCCAGGCGCAGATCCAGATCCACTCCAACCGCCGCACCTACGACGCTGGCGAACAGGACCGCCTCTCGGACCTCTTCGGCACGCCCGAGCGCTGGGGCCAGACGCTCCGCACGCGCCTGTGGACGCACACGACGGTCATCGTCCCGGCCTTTACCGGCACCACGACCGTCGCCCTCCCGGTCCCGTGCAGCTACGACTTCACCCTCTCGGCGACGAAGTACTTCTACGCCCTCGAGGAGGGCGATGTGCCGCTGCTGTTCCTCTTCAGCGGCACCGTCTTCTACGCCGCCGCCGACGGCCGCGTGCAGGCGGCACCGGTCTCGTGGAACGCCGAGGCGGAGTACCGGATGCCCGTCGCCGTCTGGCAGGGCATGATGGATCAGCACTACCCGGACAGCGCCTGGCTGACGCTCCGCCGCGACGTCTTCGAGCGGCTCTACGCCTTCAAGCGTCGTCACGGCCTCGCAAGCTGGGAGGAGGCGCTCGCCCTTCTGCTCCCCGAATCCGAAGAGGTCACGCCATGAGCGATTCCCCCGTCGACCGCATCGTGCGGGCCGTGCTCTACGAGGGCTACATCCTGTACCCGTACCGGCCGTCCGCCGCCAAGAACCGGCAGCGGTTCACGTTCGGGCGCGTCTACCCTCAGGCGTACAGCGAGGCGCAGGGTGGCGCCGAGCCGTGCGCGATGCAGACGCAGGTCCTCCTTCGGCGCACGCCCGAGACCGCCCTCTCGGTCCGCGTGAGCTTCCTGCACCCGACGGCGCGTACGGTCGGGCGCTTCGCCGAGCCGCTCGACGCGCTGCCCGAGGCGCCCGAGTTCGAGCGCGTCCGCGCGATGAGGATCGGCGAGCGGATGTTCCAGACGTGGCAGGAAGCTGTCGAGCGGACGGTCGAGGTCCCTAGCGTCTCGCTGACTGGCCTGACCGAGGCACCCATCTCGGTCCCGGCCTCGCTCGAGTTCGAGGCGATCGAGGACGACGGCGGGCGCGTCGTCGGCGTGCTCGAGCGGGCGCAGGAGGCGCTCGCCGGGACCGTCCGCGTCTCGGTGGAGCCCGTGGACGACGCCGTGCTCCGCGTCACGGTCCGCATCGAGAACCACACGCCCATCCCCGCGGCGATGCCCGGCGACGACGCGACCGTCGTCCTGCGGACGCTCGCCTCGGCGCACACCATCCTGGCCGTCACCGACGGCGCGTTCCTGTCGCTGCTCGACCCGCCGAGCGAGTACGCCGACGCCGCGGCGGCGTGCGAGAACGTCGGCACGTGGCCCGTCCTCGTCGGCGAGGAGGGCGCGACGGACACCGTGCTCTCGTCGCCGATCATCCTCTACGACTACCCCGAGATCGCGCCCGAGAGCCCCGGCGACTTCTTCGACGGCCTCGAGATGGACGAGATGCTCGCGCTGCGCGTGCTCACGATGACCGACGCCGAGAAGGACGAGATGCGGCAGGCCGACGACGTCGGCCGGCGCCTGCTCCAGCGGACCGAGGCGATGTCACCCGAGGCGCTGATGAACCTCCACGGGACGGTCCGCGAAGTGCGCCCGGCGAAGGCGAGCACCGGCGCGGCCGGCGGCGACGGCGGGACGGAGCCGTGGGACTTCTTCGGCGACCACACGCGCCTCGAGCGCGTCACCGTCGCCGGCGTCTCGTACGAGACCGGCGGGCGCGTCCGCATCCACCCGAAGGGCCGCGCCGACATCCTCGACGTCGCCCTCGAGGGCCGCACGGCCGAGATCGAGGCCATCGAGCAGGACTTCGACGGCAACATCCACCTCGCGCTCATCCTCGACGACGACCCCGGCGCCGACCTCGGCCGGCTGCGGCAGCCCGGCCACCGCTTCTTCTTCACCCCCGCCGACGTCGAGGTGCTGTCATGACCGCTCCCCGCGTCCTCGTCGCCGGCATCGGCAACATCTTCCACGGCGACGACGCCGTCGGCTGCCACGTCGCGCAGGCGCTCGTCGGCGAGGCATGGCCTGCGGGCGTCGTCGTCGCCGACTACGGCATCCGCAGCTACGACCTCGCCTACGCCCTCCTCGACGGCCCCGAGGCGACGGTCCTCGTGGACGCGATGCCGCAGGGCGCGGCGCCAGGCACTGTCGCGCTGCTCCAGCCCGACCTCGCCGAGATCGAGGCGGGCGGCACCGTCGTCAACGGCCACAGCCTGAACCCGCTGCTCGTGCTCCAGCTCGTCCGCTCGCTCGGCGGCGACGTCCGGCGGCTCTACGTCGTCGGCATCGAGCCGGCCGTGCTCGACGCCGACGACCTCGGGCTGAGCCCGGCCGTCGAGGCGGCCGTGCCCATCGCCGCCGCGATGGTTCGCTCGCTCGTCGACGATCTGCTCGCAGGCCGGCCACCCGGCTCCTCTTCGCCCCGTCCCGCCGTGCGGGATGGCCTGTCGTCCACCCTTGCCTGAACTCCCATGGGACTCGTCAAGAAAACGCTCGCGGCCGTCCCCGTCGCGCTCGTCGGTGCCGCGATCGCGGCCAACATCCCCACCATCTCGCGCTACCTCAAGATGCGCGCCCAGAGCCGCGACCACCGCCCGATGGGCGTCACCACGACGCCGCGCTCCTACATCACCGGCCGCCGTTGATCGTGGGTAGTTGATCGTGGATGGTTGGTAGTGGATAGTGAAAGCCACGACTCGCATCCCACGATCCACCACCCACGGTCCACCATCCCCTCCCGCCATGTGCCTCGCCATCCCCGGCCAGATCCGCTCTTTCTCCGCCGACCGCTCGCTCGCCACGGTCGAGGTGACCGGCGTGCGCCGGCAGGTCAACGTGGACCTGCTCCGCGGCGCGCCGCTCGACGAGGGCGACTGGGTGCTCATCCACGTCGGCTTCGCGATGAGCAAGATCAGCGCCGATGAGGCGGCCCTCCAGCTCCGGATGCTCACCGAGCTCGGCGAGGTCACGGAGGCCATCGCTGAAGTCCAGGGCTACTCCTTCGGCGACCAGCCGACCGGCGACGTATGGCCGATCTGACCGCCTTCGGCTCCTGCACGCTCGCCGACGACGGCTGCACGACCTGCGGCGACGTCGCGGTGCCGGTGCGCGTCGTCGCGCTCGGCGAGGGCGGGTTCGCCTGCGTCGAGGACCAGGCGGGCCAGCGCGCCGACGTCGCAATCGCCTTCACGCCCGACGCGCGCCCCGGCGACGTGCTCCTCGTCCACATGGGCGTCGCCATCGCCCACGTCTCAAACGGCCCGCCATGAACGACGCGCTCCTGCCCATCTACCTCAACGACCACCTCGCCGGGTCGGTCATGGCCATCGAGCAGTTCGAACACGCCATCGAGCACGCCCCCGACGGCCCGCTCGCGGACGTCCTGACGCGCCTGCTGGCCAAGGTCCGCGACGACCAGGACACGTTGAAGGACCTGATCGGCCGCATCGGCGGCACCGAGAACCCGGTCAAGAAGGCCGGTGCGTGGGTCGCCGAGAAGGCCCAGCGGCTGAAACCCAGCGGCGACCCACTCGCCTACACCCCGCTGAACCGGCTCGAGGCGCTGGAGGCGCTCCTGCTCGGCATCACCGGAAAGCGCGACCTCTGGGATGCCCTCGACGCCGCCTGCGCCGACGATCCCCGCTTCCGCGGCGTCGACTTCCGCGCGCTCTCGCGGAAGGCCCAGCGCCAGCACGACGCGCTCGCGCCCCACCGCATCGCCGCCGCGCGCACCGCGTTCGTAACCGCCCCAGATCCATGAAATACGTCGATGAGTTCCGCGACAGCGCGCTGATCCACACCGCCTCGAAGGAGATCCGGCACCTCGCCGACCCGAACCGCCACTACCGCATCATGGAGGTCTGCTGATGCACCTCAACGACCACCTTGCGGGCTCCGTCGTGGCCGTCGAGCAGGCCGAGCACGGCTTCGCCAACGCCGACGGCGGCGACCGCTCCTGACCCGGCCTCGGAGCCTGGTAAGACTCGCGGGGCGCGGAAGGCCGTCGGCCGTGTTCTCGCCAGGATGATCCCTTCTCGCTCCCCCTCTCTCTGATGACGTCGCCTGCGCCCTCTATCTCCCAGAATGAAGACGTGCGCCGGGCGACGGCCTTCCTGACCCGACTGCTTCCCGAGTCCCGTGCCTTCGACATCCGGCTCTGGGATGGCACCGTGATCCCCGGCGAGGGCGAGACCGAGATGACCGCCATCATCAACTCACCGGGCGCGCTGCGGCGGATGCTCCGGCCGCCGGTCCAGCTGTCGCTCGGCGAGGCCTACCTCCGGGGCGACTTCGACCTCGAAGGCAACGTCAGCAGGGCGGGGCCCGGGCTCGAAGCGTCTATGAACGCCACGGGGTCGGTGCGCGACCTCGTGGACCTCACCCGCCTCTGGCGCGCCCTTCCGCGCGACGACGGGCAGGCCCTCACAGGCACCGGCTACGGCGAGCGGGCGGCGCAGATCGACGCCGCCGAGAACACGCGCGATTGGGACCGCGAGGGCATCCAGTACCACTACGATGCCGGCAACGACTTCTTCGCGCTCTTCCTCGACCGCCGGATGGTCTACTCGTGCGCCTACTTCCCGACCGGCACCGAGACGCTCGACGAGGCGCAGGAGCGCAAGCTGGAGCACATCTGCCGCAAGCTCCGCCTCCAGCCCGGCGAGCGCCTGCTCGACATCGGGTGCGGCTGGGGCGCCCTCGTGATCTACGCCGCCCAGCACTTCGACGTCGAGGCCACGGGCGTCACCCTCAGCGAGCAGCAGGCCGACCTCGCCCAGCAGCGGATCGCCGAGGCCGGGCTCGAGGACCGCGTGACGGTCCGCCAGATGGACTACCGCGACGTGGGCGAGGCGTCGTTCGACAAGGTCGCCAGCGTGGGGATGTTCGAGCACGTCGGGGAGGAGCGGCTGCCGGAGTATTTCGAGCACGTCTTCCGCGCGCTGGTGCCGGGCGGGCTCTTCCTCAACCACGGCATCGCCTCGCATCCCGAACGCCGCTCGTGGGTCGGGAAGGCCCTGCACCGGGTGCTGGAACCCGTCCTCGTCGGCGCGACCGCCTTCCGCACCCGGTACGTGTTTCCGTCGGGCGGGCTCGTCTCGGTGAGCGCGGCCAACCTCGTGGCGCAGACCGCTGGCTTCGAGGTCCGCGACGTCGAGAACCTGCGCGAGCACTACGCGCGGACGCTGCACGCCTGGACGGAGCGTCTGGAGAGCCACGCCGACGACGCCGTCCGCCTGGGCAGCGAGCGGATGTACCGGCTCTGGCGGATCTACATGGGCATCGCGTCGTGGCAGTTCGCGCGGGGCGTGTTCGACCTCGGGCAGTCGCTCCTCCAGAAACCCGCCGGCGGCCCGAGCAGCCTCCCGCTCAGCCGCGCCGACCTCTACGCCCCGTTCGACGCCGGACGCTCGGAGGTCCACACCAACGGCAAGGCCACCCGACCAATGTACAGTCCGTCGGCACCCCCGATGGACCCGTAATGGACCCGTAGCGCCGCGCCCCCGTCGTTCTCCCCCATCCGCACCGATCCCATGAAATACGTCGACGAGTTCCGCGACAGCGCCCTGATCCGGGCGGCCGCCGAGGAGATCCAGCGCCTGGCCGACCCGGCCCGCCACTACCGCATCATGGAGGTCTGCGGCGGCCACACGCACTCGATCTACCGCCACGGCCTCCGGGACCTGCTGCCGGACAACATCGAGCTCGTCCACGGCCCCGGCTGCCCCGTGTGCGTCCTCCCGATGGGCCGCGTCGACGACGGCCTCTCCATCGCCGAGGACCCGAACGTGATCCTGGCCGCCTTCGGCGACATGATGCGCGTGCCGGGCTCGGCCGGTAGCCCGCTCGAGCACAAGGCCCGCGGCATGGACGTCCGGATGGTCTACTCGCCGCTCGACGCGCTGAAGCTCGCCGAGACGAACCCCGACCGCGAGGTCTGCTTCTTCGCGATCGGCTTCGAGACGACCGCGCCCTCGACCGCGCTCACGCTCCAGCTGGCGAAGGCGCGCGGCGTCACCAACTTCAGCGTCTTCTGCAACCACGTCACCATCCTGCCCGGCATCCGCGCCATCCTGGACTCGCCGGACATGCGCCTCGACGCCTTCATCGGGCCGGGCCACGTCTCGACGGTCATCGGCTGCCGGCCCTACGAGTTCATCCCGCGCGACTACGGCCTGCCGCTCGTCGTGTCGGGCTTCGAGCCGCTGGACATGCTCCAGTCCGTCGTGATGATCCTGCGGCAGCTGAACGAGGGCCGCGCCGAGGTCGAGAACGCCTACGCGCGCGTCGTGCCGTGGGACGGCAACCTGCCGGCGCTGCGGGCGATGGCCGACACGTTCGAGCTGCGGCCGTTCTTCGAGTGGCGCGGCATGGGCTTCATCTCGCAGTCCGCGCTGAGCGTGAGCGCGGCCTACGCCGCGTTCGACGCCGAGGCGCGCTACACCGTGCCGGGCGTCCGCGTGACGGACCCCAAGGCGGCGCAGTGCGGCGAGGTGCTCAAGGGTGTCCTGAAGCCGCACCAGTGCAAGCTGTTCGGGAAGGCGTGCACGCCCGAGCACCCCATCGGCGCGCTGATGGTGTCGTCCGAGGGCGCGTGCGCGGCGCAGTACCAGTACGCCGTCCGGATCGAGGAGCTCGACATCCTCGAGGACGCATGAGCGAGATCCCAACCCCGCGCGTCCGGTTTACGGACCCGCAGATCGAGATGGCGCACGGCGCCGGCGGCAAGGCCACGCGCCGCCTCATCGAGGGCCTCATCGTGCCGCTGCTCCACAACCCGGTCCTGAGCCGGATGGAGGACGCGGCCGTGCTGCCGTTCGGCAGCGAGCGCCTCGCGATGACCGCCGACGCCTTCGTCGTGAGCCCGCTGCGCTTCCCCGGCGGCTCCATCGGCGAGCTGGCCGTCAACGGGACCGTCAACGACCTCGCCGTGGCGGGCGCGGTGCCGCAGGCGCTGCTCGCGACGCTGATCGTCGAGGCGGGCCTCCCGGGCGACGTCCTCCGGGCCGAGATCGAGGCGATGGCGCGCGCGGCCGAGGCGGCAGGCGTCGCGGTCGTCGGCGGCGACACGAAGGTCGTCGAGCACGGCAAGGCGGACGGGCTCTACATCACCACGGCCGGCGTCGGGCGGATGGACGCGCGCTTCGACTTGGGCATGGCCTATGTCCGGCCGGGCGACCGCGTGATCCTCTCCGGCCCCATCGGCGACCACGGCATCACGATCCTGCTCGCGCGCGGCGAGCTCGACCTCGACGCCGACCTCGAGTCCGACACGCGCTCCGTCTTGCCGTTCGTCCAGGCCCTCGCCGGTGCCGTGGCCGGCTCCGTCCGCTGGATGCGCGACCCGACGCGCGGCGGCGTCGCCTCGGCGCTGAACGAGCTCGCGCGCGACA
The DNA here is from genome assembly GCA_038243565.1 of Rhodothermales bacterium. Taxonomy (GTDB): domain Bacteria; phylum Bacteroidota; class Rhodothermia; order Rhodothermales; family Rubricoccaceae; genus DASVSE01. The sequence goes on from JBBSQZ010000017.1 coordinate 12,629, forward strand.
CGCGCCTCGGCGTCGTCCTCTGGGACGAGGCGATCCCGCTGCGCGACGCTGTGCGCGGGGCGTGCGAGATCCTCGGGCTGGAGCCGCTCCACATCGCCAACGAGGGCCAGTTCCTCGCCGTCGTCGCCCCCGAGGCGGCCGACGCGGCGCTCGAGGCCCTCCACGCCGTGCCCGGCGGTGAGGCGGCCGTCGTCATCGGCGAGGTCCGCGAGCAGCCCGCACGCGGCGTCCTCGCGCGGAGCGCCTTCGGCGGGACGCGCATGGTGGATATGCTCGTCGGCGACCCGCTCCCGCGCATCTGCTGACGCCGACGGGGCGAGGACCGACACCAGATCGAAAACCTGACTGGTGCGAGGTTCAGGGTTCGAGGTAACCCAACCCAACTCGGAGTTTGCGCTACCGGAACACGTCGGCGAGCGCGGCATCGGCGGCGTGGACGCCGCACATCCCGTGGACGCCTCCACCGGGCGGCGTCGAGGCGGAGCACAGAAAGACGCCGGCGAGCGGCGTGTTGTACGGCGTCGTCACCGTCGGCCGGGCGATGAGCTGCCGGAGCGTCTGCGCCCCACCCGTGAGGTCACCACCGACGAGGTTGGCGTCGGCCGCCTCGAGGTCGGCGGGCGACGCCGTGTGGCGGGCCAGGATGCGGTCCCGGAATCCGGGCGCGAAGCGCTCGACCTGCGCCTCGATGGCGCGCGTCTGGTCCGCCGTGGAGCCGTTGGGAACGTGGCAGTACGCCCATGCGACGTGCCGGCCCGCGGGCGCGCGCGGCGGGTCGGCGAGGGTCGGCTGGGCGACGAGCACGAACGGCCGCTCCGGCACGCGCCCGCGGGCGACGGCACGCTCCGCAGCGGCGATCTCGGCAAGCGTCCCGCCGAGGTGGACCGTCCCGGCGCGCCCGCACGCCGCGTTCGCCCACAGGATCGGCGCGTCGAGCGCCCAGTCCACCTTGAACGTGCCGGGGCCGCGGCGGAAGCGGCGCAGCGCGCGGCGGTAGCCGCCGGGCAGGCGGCCCGCCGCGAGGCGCAAGAAGGCCTCGGGCGAGACGTCGAGGAGCACGGCGCGCGCCTCGGGAAGCTCGCCCAGGTGCTCGACGCGCACGCCGGTGACGACCTCGCCGCCGAGCGCGCGCAGGTGCGCGACGAGCGCGTCGGTGAGGGCCTGAGCGCCGCCCTCGGGCACCGGCCAGCCGACGCGGTGCGCCAGCGCCGCGAGCACGAGCGCGACCGCCGACGAGCCCGGCGCCGCGAGCGGCAGCCCGGAGTGGCCGGCGAGCCCGGCCCAGAGCGCTCGCGCCGGTGCCTCGCGGAAGGCGACGCGGGCGAGTGCCTGTGCCGGCACGAGCGCGCGCAGCCCGAACCCGGCCAGTACGAGCGGGTCACGGGGGACGTGCAGCAGCGGCCGCAGGATCTCGCCGCCGAGCGCGTCCCACCGGCGCGCGAGCGGTCCGACGAGGCGCCGGTAGGCCGCGCCGTCGCGGCCCAGCCCGGCCGCGGTCGCCTCCAGCGAGCGGTCCAGGACCGCCGCGCGCCCGCCGTCGAGCGGGTGCGCGAGCGGGACCTCGGGCCAGCGCCACCGCAGCCCGTACCGCTCCAGCGGCAGCGACGAGAAGAACGGTGAGCCGACGCCGAGCGGGAAGACCGCCGCGCCGACATCGTGGACGAAGCCGGGGCGCGTCAGCGGCAGCGAGCGGACGGCCCCGCCGGGCGCCTCGTTGGCCTCGAAGACGACCACGCGCAGGCCGCTCTCCGCCAGCCGGATCGCCGCCGCGAGCCCGTTCGGACCCGCGCCGACGATGATGGCGTCCGGGGCGGTCGCCCCGGCGCGGCGGGGCAGGCGGTCGGGCATGGCTACACCGCCGCGCGGACGGCGCGCCGCACAAGTTCCGTCGTGACGCCGTAAACGAGGTGCGAGACGAATGCGTAGACGTGCGTCGACGGTGGGAATGTCCGCGGTGCCTCGGAGAGGCCGAGGGCCGGCACCGCCGCCTCATCCGCGGCGACCCAGAAGACGGTCCCAAAGCCGGTGCCGAAGCCCGCCCGAACGACGGGAGCGACCTCGGCGAGGCCACCGTAGAGCGCCCCGGCAGACGTGCCGAGCGCAAAGTGGACGGCAGGGCCGGCGGTCTTCTTCTCGCTCTTCGTCAGCGTGTGGTCGAAGACGTCCTCCGAGATGGCCTCGGCCGCCTCCACGGTCGTGGGCTCGCTCTCGTCCGAGCCGCCTTCGTTCGAGCCGTTGTCCGGCTGTTCGCCCATCAGGCGGGCGACGGTCTTGGCCGGGACGGCTTGCTGAAACAGGTTCATCGCGCAGGACGCCGCGAGGCCACCCAGAGCGCCGGCTGCGATTCCTTTCCAGACGGCACCGGCGGAGGTCGATCTGTTGGCCATGGGTAGAAGAGTCGGATGGGTGCGCCTGAAGAGGACGAGCCGAATGGGCCGACGTTCCACTCCGACTCTCCATACACGCGACGAGGCGTACGTCGCGGACGCTCTCCGGGGCGCGTGGGTACGTGCTCGAGGAGGCGGACTCGTACAAACTCGTGACCGCAATCCACCGTGCGGCGGCGGGGAAGCGCTGAAGAGGCTCCTGTACTGCCGACAACCCGTGCCGCAATCATCGTCCGGCAAACGGCTCTCCCTCAGCTTTACCGATCAGAAGAAGCGGAGGGGGTCTTGCCTGAGAGCCGGCCCGAGACGACGTCGCGACGGGCAGTCGTGAGCGCTCCACGGCCCGCCGGTCCGAGGGCGTCCTCACACCCTTCTCGCACGGCCTGCTCGATCTCCCGCCAGCCCGTATACCTCTGGTCACGGAGCAGGCCGACCGCCTCGGCGTCTAGCGCTTCGCGGTCAGGACCCGTCAGCGCCGCGGCCAGTGCGTCGAGACGCCGGGCTTCAGCCGCCTCGCGCGCGTCCCGCTCCGCCTGTGCGGTCTGCGCAGGCGAGAGCGCCAGCTCACCCTGACCCTCCTTGACAGCCGGACGCTTCCGCGTCGCCTTGCGCTTGCGATCTGCCGCTGCGGCGCTCCCCGCCCAGTCGCCCTGGAGGGCGCGGTGGGTATACGCGCCCAGCGCCTCGATCTCCTTGCCGCGCGCGAGCTCGGCCTCGACGTAGGCCAGGTTGCGCTCGACGCGCTCCGGACTATCGGCCGCGGCAAGCATGAGCGCTGCCTCCACCTGAGGACCAGTCAGGCCGAACTCGGTCAGCCGTCGCCGCGAGAACACCTCTCCGTCGCCACCGGGCGAGGCGTCTTCAGAAGAGTCGCCCTCCGCTGCGACGACCACGGCAGGCGGGAGAACCTCGGGCGCGCGGGCCAGGAGCGCCGCAGCTTCGGCCTCAGGCGCTTCAGTGATCGTGAACCGAAGAGCCACGACCCGCCGCTTCTCGCGCCGGTCCTCGACCTCGACCCGGATGTCGCTGTAGAGGTTGATCTGCTCGATCGCCGGCCCGATGACCTTCGACCTGAACTTCTTGTACTCGGGGTACTCGTCGTCCTCGACGCCGAGCAGGCCTCGCCAGTCCTCGACCGAGATCCAGCCCGTCGATCCCGTTTGCCGGAACCGGAGACAGTTCTCGTAGAGTGCGAGCCCAGCCGCCGACGTGAACCGGGTCTGGACCAGCAGGTTGACGCGGGCATAGATGGCCGGGTTGTAGAGCAGCTCCCGGAGCGCCTGCGAGTACTGGTAGCGGCAGACGCCCGAGCCGTCCTTGATCCGAACGGCCGCGAGCAGCGCGCCCGCTCCCCACTCGCGCTGACCGTCGGGGTCGAGCACGTTCCAGACGAGCTTGAGGTCGACGAGCGCCTCGAGCGTCTCCTTGAGCACGCGGTGGTTGTTCGAGTTGAAGCCGATCGCGAGGGCGAGATCCGCCAGCGAGATCGTGTGCTCGAGGACGGTTCGGTCCGGAAGCTCGTGGTAGGCATTGCGCAGCAGCACGTTGGACGCCTTCCGCTGAAGCAGAGACAGTCCGCCCTTCACGTGGATTGCCCCGACGTGCTTCTTCAGCTCCTGCGGGAGCACTGCCTGGACCTTGGCTTTGGGCTTGGTTCGTTTCGACGGCATGGTCGGCGGAGGCAGACGGAAGGGTACACCCGTGCCGCCTCACGGCGGATCCTTGTTGACGCCCGAGCTCATGCCCATACATGGGCTCCGAGTCAGCTCAGCTTCAATTTCGCGTCGTACGGACTGTATTACAAGATCCGTCCCACAGATGGGGACCCTATCCCACAAACGGGGACCTTTCATCCCATAGATGGGGACCCTTCACAGAGAAAAGCCCCTGATAACTCAGAATGGCCGATTCTGCGCGAGACGCGCTCATCCCATAGATGGGGACCTTTCCATCCCACAAACGGGGACCTTTCATCCCATAGATGGGGACCTCCCATCCCACAGACGGGGACCTTTCGTCCCATAGATGGGGACCTTACACCTCGTAACCCGTTGTCCCACAGATGTTTGTCAAACCTAAACGTATTAAACGTTCTTAAACCTATTAAACGTCGACGACGCCGTTTTCTCTTTGAGAAGAGCGGACCCTCTCAGTCCCAGACGCCCTCCGGTCGACGTACGTCAGCGACCGGCCCTCACTCACCGTGATCACGCTTGACCATCACCCGGAGCCGGCACTGTGAGCACGATCCGCTCGAAGTCCTCCTTGAAGGCATGAACTCGGTCCGCGGCCGTCGTCCCGTCACACTCTGTCGCGAGACGGGCGAGGCGCTCGTAGACCGCGCGCCAGGCAGCGAGGTCCGGTCCTGGGCTGAACACCCGCGAGCGGACGTAGGCCGAGGTCGTCATCCCGAGCGCCCGGGCAGCTCCGTCGATGCGCGCGCCCTCCTGAGCCGAAAGCCGGAAGCTGCGTGTGACGACTTTGCGCTCGTCATCCGGTTCGGCCGTCAGCCATGACGGTCCGCTCGGCGCGTTCTCAGCGGATCCAGTCTTGAGGCTCTGGTCGGTCATCCGAGAGGGGGGAGGGCAGCAGGAGGGCACTCAAAGATACAGGGGCCACACACGCACGTCTTGCCCAGCGTGGAGTGGTTCAGCCATCGGTCGGCCCAGAGAGCGGAGGAGCCAACCACCCGCCCGGGCGCCACCCCGCGCTGTGCGACTCAACTGCCGGACGTCCGGCGAACGAGGACGACTGCCGGGTCGGAGGCCTGTGGGTCGAAGTAGACCCGCGCCTCGTCGGGACGTCCCTCTGCGCCGCGCTCGACCTCAACGAACGCCGCACGCGGGCTCTGCGAAACTGCGATGTCTGCGGGAAAGCCCTGGCAGTTCGGAAGGCCGTTGTGCGCCTCCGGGCGTTGCACAACGACGAACCCACGCCGCCGCGACTGGCGGCCACTCGTCTCGCCACTCGGTGCAGGGAGCGCAGCCGGCTCGGCCGAGAACCGGCCGGTCACGATCTGGCTCCCACTCTTGGTCACGTACCGTCCGTCGGCGCGGTACCCGATGGATGCCTCGTGGCACTCGCCGAACTCAGCCGGGACCTCGGCGAGGTCCCACACACCGAGGAGGTCAGCTGTAGCTGAGCGCCCGTCCACAGACCCGACGTCAGCCGCTTCAGGTACTGGCTCGCGCGGTTCAGCAGAGCAGCCGACGACGGAGACCGCCAGGGCAAGCACGAGCAACGAGCGGCCGACGTAGCCACGAGCTGGGCCTGTGTTCTGGACCGGGGCGCCGGCTGCGTCGCTCTCCTCCTCGCGTGCCTGTCTGCCCTGGTGCTCCTCTCGAGGTGCGTCTCCTCTCCGCGGAGAAGGTCCCGCCGTGGACAAGGCACCCGACCTCGCCGGCCCAGAATCTCTCTGCCCATCCGAGAAGCGTGCTGTGCGCCTTCGGAGCGCCGGGGGAGGGAAGATGGATCGCCGTGTGACCTCCCACCGAGCCGCCGCCGCACGCCGGACCGCGTCACGCTTGCGCTGCGCGATGGCGGCCCGCCCGGCCCAGTCGCCCTGGACCGCTCGGTGGGTGTACGCGCCCAGCGCCTCGATCTCCTTGCCGCGCGCGAGCTCGGCCTCGACGTAGGCCAGGTTGCGCTCGACACGCTCCGGTCCCTGCTTGGCTGCGATCGCGACGGCCGCGTCGATCTGCGGATCGGTCAGCCCGAACTCCGCCAGCCGTGTCAGGTCCATAGGAGAGCACGCCGAGTCACCGATGTGTCCGCGCATCCCGGGACCCCATTCGATGTGGCAGAGCGAGCCGTGGACGCGGACGCCCGAGACGAGTGCCACGGCCGACCACTCGTCCTCGCGGCGCTCGGGCGGGCGCTCGGTGCGTCGGCCAACGAGCGGGAAGACGGCCGCTGCGATGGCCGCCGCATCCTCGGTGCCGACCACGGCCGCGATCTCCGACGTCTGCACTACGTACTCGCCCAGATCTGCCGGGCGAGAGTGTTCGGCGAGAGCTGTGAGCGTCGCACGCTCCGCGTGCGTCAGCGGAGGGACGGTGCGGATGGTGCGGGTGACATCCGCGGCGCTGCTCGGGCGCGATGTCTGGTCTGGAGCGTCCACGTCTGGCATATGTGTGAATCTGGAAATCGTCATCGAGATTGAGGAGGAGAGATCTACCTGACCGAGTCCGTGCGAGCCTCCATCGCACGAGCATCTCGGAGAGCGTGCGCGACGAGCGCAGCACGTCTGGCCGACTCAGCACGCCACGCCTGGACGCGGTCCGCGAGCGTGGCGGGATCTGCTGCGCCGCCGGCCGCGCCGAGGCGCAGTTCGTAGTGCAGGTGCGGCCCGGTCGAGAGTCCGGCACTCGGCCCGACGCCGCCGCTCAGCGCGACGACATCGCCACGGCGGACAGACTGGCCGGGCCGCGCGACGGCCGAGCTCAGATGCGCGTAGAGCGTCCGCGTCTCGAGCCCTGCCGGGTCGCGGTGCGCGACTTCGACGGCGAGCCCGTAGCCCGAGCGGTGGCCTGCCGAGACGACTCGGCCATCGGCCGTCGCATGGACAGGCGTCCAGAGCGGGACAGCGAAGTCCGTCCCGTCGTGGTGGCGCTGACCGCCGAGGACAGGGTGGCGGCGGAAGCCGAACGGCGAGCTCACCGGCCCCGCGACGGGCGCACCGAAGGGCAGTCCAGGAGGGAGCGAGGGCCTGCGGCGGAGCGCCTCGGTCTGACGCCGAAGCCAGTCGGTTCGCACGCGCGCAGCTCCACTGCTGTCTCGCGCGGAGGGGCGGCGTACCGGGTCTGCGGAGACACGCACACCGACACTGCCCAGACCGAGCGGCTCGGTGATCAGCGTGTCGCGCGCCGCGCCTACAGCCGCAGCCGAGTGACGCGCGGCAGACTGCAGAACGGAGAGCGGCGTCAGACCCGCCGCAACCGGCGCGTCGCTCGCGGCGGCGACCTCGAGACCGGACGCGGCCCGGCCGAACGTACCCGCGCAGACGGCGACGGCGATGGCCGCGCCAGCGATAATCCGGACCCCGCGAAGAGGGCGGGGGAGTGGATGCTCCGGCTCCCGTGCGGCTCCCGGATCTGAGCCGTCCGTGGTGCTGCCGAGCGTCTCGGCGCTCGCCTCCTGGCTGTGCTCGCTGTCCTGCCCGAGCACGACATCGATGGCCGCACGGGCGGCCACGATGAGGCCAGGTGAGCGGGCGCTGTTGCGTGCAGCCACCGCGCGCGCGAACCGGCGAAAGGCCGGTCGTCTGGGCTCTGGATCCTCTCCGGAAGGAAGGGTCGGCACCGCGCCGTCGTTGCCGATCTGCGTGTGAGGCATGGGTGGTTTGCGCTCGTGCTGGGGACTCGGAAGGCCCGACGAAAGGGTCTTCCAGAACAGAGCCTCGCACGCGCGAGGCTCTACCATGAGAGGGCGCAGGACCGCCCAGCGCCCCGCCAGACGAGGCGCGAGCAGGCCGGCTCGCCGTCACCTTAGTAGGTCGTCCGTCACCCTCGAGGCGTGCTCCGGAAGACTGGGCATCGCTCTCAGGGGTGATTAGGTTTGAGGGGGGATCCGGTCGACTTCTGTTTCTGGCAAGATGTGTTTGTCTAATAGACAAACCTCCTGCTCCGGCTCTGTGACCTGCCTCGCAGCCGCCCCGTCCCTCCGGTCCGGCGCGGTGCTCGCCACGTTTGAGCCTTCCACGTCTCCTCTGATCGTCCGCCTGTTCCGTGACCGCATCTTCCTCCATCCTCACCCCACACGACCCGTCGAACTCGGGCTCCGCCGCGGCGCCGGTTCACGCCCAGGCGGCACGTGAGGCGCCCCCGCCGTCGGCTACGTCTGCCCGCGCCGGACGACTGAAAGGGGGACGGCCGAAGAGCGCGCCGCCCGACGCCAGACGCTCCGCCGTCCAGGCGCTCCTGACCGAGGCCGAGCGCGAGGCCGTCCGCCGGACGGCGGCCGATTCGGGGCTCACCGTCTCGGCCTACGCCCGCCGGCGCCTGCTCGGCCGGCCCGTCGCGCCGCTCGTCGACGGGCGGGCGCAGCGCGAGTTAAACCGGATCGGGGTCAACCTGAACCAGCTCGTCCGCGCGGCGAACGGGGGCACCGCGTCGGGTGCTACCCGGCCCGACGCCGAGCGCCTCGTGGCCGAGGCGCGGGCCGCCGTCGCCGAGGTCCGAGAGGCCGTCCAGCGCCTCGGTCGGTCCACTGATGCGGACGCGTCCGAGGCGGCCCGATGATCGGCGCGTCATCGACATCAGCGAGCTTCGGGAAGCTCGGGTCGTACCTCGCCGGCGA
>JBBSQZ010000018.1:0-21111 GCA_038243565.1 Rhodothermales bacterium
GGGTAAAAATGACGCGCCGGGCGCGCCGAATGCTTGAACTCGCGTTCGTCCATCCGATACCTTGGAGCCCTGCCGCCGCCCCGATGCTGACCTTCCCGACCCCGAGGCTTTTCCTGCTGCTCGCGCTCGTCGCCACGGCGACGGCTGCCTCGGCGCAGGACTTCGCCGCGAGCACGGCGCCGCGCGCCGCGCGTACCGCCCGCGCACCCGACGCGAGGACGGCGCCCGCGTTCTACGTCGTCCGCGCCGGCACCCAGCTCCGCGCGACGCCCGCGGCGACCGGGGCGGCCCTCGAGACGCTGCGCCTGCGCGAGGGCGTCCGCGTGCTCGGCGACACGCTCGCCGGCGGCCTGCAGTGGCAGCGCGTGCAGTTCGGCGGCTCGCAGGGCTACGTCCCCGCCGGGTCGCTCTCGAACGTCTGGATGCGCCTCGACAAGTCCGACCGGACGCTCTACGTCTACCGCGGCGCCGACCTCGTGCGGACGCTGCCGGCGGACGTCGCGACGACCGACGGCGACAAGGTGCGGCGCTCGGGGCAGGACGAGCGCGAGCACTGGCGCATGCCCGAGGGCACGTTCTACGTCGTCGGCCTCAACGACCGCTCGTCGTACTACCGCGCCTTCGTGCTGTCCTATCCCGACCCGGTCCACGCGCTGCGCGGCCTCGAGCAGGGCCTCATCGGCGAGACGACGTACCAGGCCATCGTCCGCGCGGACGCGTTGGGCCAGGCGCCGCCGATGAACACGGCGATGGGCGGCCTCATCGAGGTCCACGGCTCGGGCTCGGGCCGCCGCGAGGCGTGGACGCGCGGCTGCGTCGCGCTCCGCAACGTCCACATGGACGAGCTCTGGCAGTACGTGCAGGTCGGCACGCCGGTCGTGATCGAGCCGTAGGTGGGGCGAGCGCACGCGGCGTCAGACCCCCCCGTGGGCTTCGCCGTCCTTCGGATCGGACGCGCGCGTCTCGAGGCATTCTGGCAGGTTAGCGTCGCGCGTCCAAACTGTCCCCCTCGTTCGAGGGGGACAGCCAGAGCGCCCCGGAGCGAGCCACGAACGCCTCGACGGACGCGCGTTCTGCCTTCTCGCGATGGGCGCTGTGGCGGGGGGTTCTGAACGCCCTTGCTCGGCGCGGCGCCGGCGCGGTATGCTCCGCGCCTCACCCGCCCGCCGCCTCGATGCCGCGTCTCGTCCTCGCCGCCGTCCTCCTCGCCACGTTCGCCGGGTGCGACTCGGACGGAATCGACCGCTCCGGCCGCGACCCGCTCGACACCACGCGCCTCGCCGGCACGTGGGTGTGGGAAAAGACGGTGTCGTGCGGCGACGGGAGCACGCGCTGTATCGAGACGACACCCGCCTCGGCGCAGCGCACCGAGACGCTCACGTTCACGCCGGCGTCGGCGAACGGGGCGTCGGCTGCCAGGGTCGAGGGCTATTTCAACGGGCGCACCGTGGGGCCCGTAGGCTATGAGGTCCGCATCGACCACGTCGACACCGTGACGCGGCCGATCTGGTCCGCGTCGATCATCCTGGCCGATGGCAGCGGCTACAACGAGACCATCCTCTCCGGCAACCGCCTCGTGATCTCCGCCGCCGCCGTCGACGGCTCCGAGACGACGTACCGGCGGCGCTAGGAGCGCGGCGCGGCGCAACACCGTCCGGCGGCGGGGCGTAGTCTGAGGACCATTCCAGACTGTTCCGATGCCTGCCTTCTCGCTCCGCCTGCTGCTCGTCGCCCTCGTCTCGGTGGCGCCCGCCCTCGCCCAGACGGCGCCGCGCGGCGTGCCGACGCTTACCGGGCCCGGCCCGGTCGTCCGCGTGACGCTCGACGGCATGGTGGACAACGCGCTGGCGCAGCGCGCGGCGCGGGCCGTCGCAACGGCCGAAGCGCAGGGCGCGTCCGCCCTCGTCGTCCGCGTCGACACCTACGGCGGGCTCCTCGATGCGGGCGACGCCATCCGGACGAGCCTGCTCGAGTCGACCGTCCCGGTCGTCGCCGTCGTCGATCACAACGCCGCCTCGGCGGGCGCGCTCATCACGTACGCCGCCGACACGATCGTGATGGTCCCCGGCGCGTCCATCGGCGCCGCGACGGCCGTCGACGGCGCGGGCGAGGCGGCGCCGGAGAAGATCCAGAGCTACACGCGCAGCCTCATGCGCGCGACGGCCGAGGCTACGGGCCGTGACCCGCGCATCGCCGAGGCGATGGTGGACCCGCGCCTCGGCGTGCCGGGCCTGGTAGCGCCGGGGCGCCTCGTCACCTTGTCCGCCCAGGAAGCCCTCCGCGCCGGCGTCGCGGACGCCGTGCTGCCCTCCGTCGACGCCGCCGTGGCGGCCGTCGGGCTGGCGGACCGGCCGCAGGTCGCGTTCGGGACCGACCCGGCCGAGCGGGCGCTGCGCGTGCTCGGCTCGCCGCTCGTGGCGGGTCTGCTCCTCGCGCTGATGATCGGCGGGTTGTTCATGGAGCTCCACGCGCCCGGCCTGAGCATCCCCGGCGCCGTCGCCGCCGTCGCGGCGGCGCTGTTCGTCGCGCCGCACTACATGCTCGGGCTCGTGGAGTCGTGGGAGCTGGTCGTGTTCGGGATCGGCGTGCTGCTCCTGCTGATCGAGATCTTCGTGATCCCCGGCTTCGGCGCGTTCGGCATCTCGGGCATCGTGCTCGTGCTGGCCGCGCTCGTGCTGGCCCTCGTCCCCAACGTCGGCCTTGCCTTCCCGACCGACGGCGACGTGGCGCGCGCGACGGCGACGCTCGCCGCGGCGCTCGTGCTTGTCGTGCTGCTCGGCGTCTCGCTCTCGCGCTGGCTGCCGCGCTCGGAGCGCTTCAACCGCCTCATCCTCGTGCCGGACCTCGCGGCGGCGCGCGGCTACACGTCCGCCGATACGGACGAGACCCTCGTCGGGAAGACGGGCACGGCGCTCACGCCGCTGCGGCCCGCCGGCACCGCCCTCGTCGGCGATCGCCGCGTGGACGTCGTCTCGCAGGGCTCGTTCGTCGCCGCGGGCTCGGCCGTCGAGGTCGTCTCGGCCCGCGGCGCGCGGGTGGAAGTCAGAGAAGTTTGAAGTGGGCGAGGTGGGAAGTTCCTTGGCTGGACGTTCGTCCTCTCCAAACCTCAAACTCCAAACCGCCTTTTCCTCCTGCACCATGGAAGTCCTCCTCCCCATCGCGCTCGTGCTCGTCGGCCTCGCGCTCGTCTTGGTCGAGGTGTCGCTCGTACCCGGCCTCAACGTGATCGGCGTCGGCGGCGTCGTCGGGATGGCCGTCGGCGTCGTGCTGTCGTTCGTCGAGTTTGGGCCGGCGGGCGGGCTCGTCGTGCTCGTCGGCACCGTCGCGGCGGCAGGCGGGCTGTTCTACGCTCTCTGGGAGTCCGGCGCGTGGGACAAGTTCATCCTCACGGACAGCCTCAGCCGCGACCCCGAGGCGGACCGCGCGGCGGACGAGACGCGGGCGCGGCTCCTCGGGCAGACGGGCACGGCGATCACGCCGCTGCGGCCGGCGGGCGTCGCCGAGATCGCCGGCGAGCGCCTCGAGGTCTCGACCGAGGGCGCGTTCGTCTCGGCCGGCAGCCGCCTGCGCGTCGTCGCCATCGACCGTCGGCGGACCATCGTCCGCGTGGATGACCGGCCGGACGGAGCGGACGCGAGCGCCTCGGCGAGCGCGTAGGCGAGCGCGTAGGCGGAACCGCGGGCGGGTCCGGGCGGGTAAGGTCTCTCCACTCTCCCCGCCCCAATGGCCACCTTTCTCTGCGCGGTCCACGCCCGCGACTCCGTCCCCGCCGCCTTCGCCCTCGTCGAGCAGGTGCCGGGCCTGGACGGCCCGACCTACACTGTCCGCGCCCTGCGCGCGCTCACCGGCGACGATCCGACCGCCGACGTCCTCTCCGAGATGGCGTCCGAGGAGCAGTACGCCGGCAACGTCCGCGTCGTCACGACCGGCGGGCAGCCCGCGGCCGATGCGCTCCACGCGCGCGGCCCGTCGGCCATCGCCGTGAGCCTGCGCCACGCGCCCGACGCCGATGCCGTCTCGCTCCAGGTCCTCGTGGACACGTTCGAGCGGCTCTACCGCATCGGCGTCGTCGACGTGCCGGGCTCGCTCGACGCCGCCTCGGGCGCCGTCGACGCGCTCTACTCGGGCGCCGACCTCGGCAACGCCGCCCCGGGCGGCGACCGCGCAAAGGACGGCAACCTGCTACCCGGCGCGCCGGGTACGTCCGACGCCGGCCCGTCGCCGACCATCATCGAGCAGTCTGGCAACGAAGCCCAGGACTCGACCGCGGTCATTGAGGCGCCGATCAGCCCGGCCGAGGCGTCGGTCGCCGCCGTCGCCGCGCAGACGATGGTCGCCCGCGTCGCGGCCGAGACGGGCGCCGAGGCGCCGGACCTCGGCGAGCACGCCGACACGGCCACGGCGCTCGCGCTCGCCGTCTGGTACGGCGAGACGCGCCGCGAGGGCGTGATGGAGACCGACAAGGCCGACGAGGCGTCGCAGGCGCGCCTCGACCGCAAGGCCCGCGGCTGACGCACAGCGCCAGCCGAACGGATCAGGGGGACGGTGCCAGATGAGGCGCAGTCGCCACGTCGCCGCAGAACCGCGTGGCCGGCACCATCCCCGTAGAGACGCGCCGGCGGCGCGTCTCCGTCCGGCCGAGGCGACACGCCGCGAAGCGCCTCGGCGACGGCATCGCAGAACCGCCGCCCCAGTTGCAGGGCAACCGGCCCCGCGGGGGGCAGATGGTCAGCGCGCGCGGCTTTGAGGGCTACGATCACACGTCGCGCGCGACCTCGTCGCGGTCGAGCGTGACCTCCGTCTCGTTCGAGAAGTGGCGGCGGCACGTCTCGCCGTCCGTCTCGAAGACGTTGACGAGCGTGAACGTGCCGCGCTCGGAGGCGATCTTGAGCGCCGTGAACACGGCGTCGTCCGTCGCCTGCTGGTGCGTCGTCTCGGCGGACGAGATGGTGCCGTGGTAGTCGAAGAACGTCTGGTAGCGGTCGCGGATGGCGTCGCGGCCCTGCGCGGCGCTGTCGAGCGCGACGAGCGTCGCGTCGTCCGTGTAGAGGGCTGCGATGGCGTCGGCGTCGCCGGCTTTGAGGGCGTCGGCGTGGCGGGCGAGGAAGTCGGTCGGGGACATGGGGCAGGGGAGAGGTGAGGCGGGCGAACGGGCTGAAGCCGCCGCGGGGTTCCGCCACCGCCGAGCCGCCGCGGCGTGCACGATCTTACAGTCCCTCGCTTCCAGACCCGCTATGCGCTCGCTCGTCCTGCTCGGTGCCCTCACCCTCGGCTGCGCCGCCTCGGCGCAGACGCCCGCCTCGGCGCCGTACGCCGAGGCCGCCGCCCATATCCGCGCTACCGCGCTCTCCGATTCGGCCGCCTACGAGCGCATCGCCGCCATCGCCGACGCCCACGGCCCGCGCCTCAGCGGCACCGACGCCCTCGAGGCCGCCATCGACGACATCCTCGCGCGGATGCGCGCCGACGGCCTCGACAACGTCCGCGGCCAGCCGGTGATGGTGCCCGTGTGGATCCGCGGCGCCGAATCCGCGGCGCTCGTGACGGAGCACGGCGAGGAGCCGCTCGCCATCCTTGGCCTCGGCGGCAGCGTCGCGACGCCGGCCGGCGGCGTCACGGCGCCCGTCCTCGTGGTGTCGTCGTTCGACGACCTCACGGCGCACGCGGCCGAGGCGGCAGGCCGCATCGTCCTCTTCGACGTGCCGTTCACGACGTACGGCGCGACGGTCCGCTACCGCTCCGCCGGCGCGAGCGCCGCGGCACGTGTCGGCGCCGTCGCCGCGCTCGTCCGCTCGGTCACGCCGTACTCGCTGAGCACGCCGCACACCGGCACGATGCGCTACGCCGAGGGCGTGCCCCACCTCCCGACGGCCGCCGTCACCGTCGAGGCGTCCGAGCGGATGGCCCGGATGCAGGCCCGCGGCATGACGCCCGTCGTGCGCCTCACGATGAGCGCGCACACCGCGCCGGACCGCCGCTCGCGCAACATCCTCGCCGAGGTGACGGGCCGCGAGCTCCCCGGCGAGACCGTCGTCGCCGGCGGCCACATCGACTCGTGGGACGTCGGGCAGGGCGCCGTGGACGACCTCGACGGCTGCGTCGTCGCGTGGGAGGCCGTCCGCGTGCTGCGGCGCCTCGGCCTGCGCCCGCGGCGGACGGTGCGGGCCGTCTGCTGGACGAACGAGGAGAACGGCACGCGCGGCGGGCAGGCCTACCGCGACTCGGTCGGCGCGGACGTCGGGAGCATCCAGCTCGCGCTCGAGTCCGACGAGGGCGTCTTCGCGCCGCGCGGCTTCGGCTACACCGGCGCGCCAGGCGGCCTCGAGATGCTCCGCGACATCGTGAACCCGCTCATCCTGCCGGTCCTCGAGACGGAGCCGGCGCGCCAGATCGGCATCACGGCCGGCGGCGGCGGGGCCGACATCGAGGCGCTGATGGAGGCCGGCGTCCCGGGCCTGAGCCTCAACACGGCCAACGAGGACTACTTCCGCTACCACCACACGCACGCCGACACGCCCGACAAGCTGAACCCGCGCGACCTCGCGCGCGCCGTCGCCGCGACGGCCGTGCTGCTCTACGTCGCCGCCGAGATGCCCGCGCGCCTGCCCCACGGCGTGCCGGCGCCCTGATCACAGGGGCGCGGCGCTCGGCGGCGTTCAACGCCCCACGCCCGTCCGGCTCGGGCACCACGGCGCTACCCGTCGTGCTCGAACAGCTGCGGGGCAGGTCGGCCTGGCGGACGATCGCGCGAAGTGTCCCGGACTTTACCTCTCGATGATCTGGCACCGGAATGGTCGTCGTGCCGGACGACCCGACACGTTGCATCACGATGTGGCTGCCTCGCTGGCGGACCTGGACGAATCCGTGTGCCGCGAGCAGCGCGCACACCTCGCGGCCGGACAGGACGCGCAGCTTACCCGACAGCCACGTCGATGCTGGTCACGAACACGTCTCGGCGGAGACGCCGTGCAACCTCATCCTCCGGCGCGACCTCGAAGAACAGCTCGAGCGCCTCGGTAAGGTTCGCCCGTGCCTCCTCGACCGTGTCGTCTTCGCTCGCGATGTCGAGATCCGGGCAAAGCGCGACGTAGCCCGTGTCGTCCGCCTCGATGAGCGCCGTCAGCCGGATGTGTTCCATCGGACGCGTGGTGTGGAGCGATGTAACGTACGCACGCCCTGCCCGAAACGAGCGCGGGGCGGCCCTCCGAGGAGAGCCGCCCCGCGGGACGGACGGCGCCGGAGCGCCTCGCCGCTACTGCGGGATGAGGTCCGTCGTCTTGACGACCGTGAGCTGGTTCGCGCCGCGGAACTGGCCCGCCACGCCCTCGAACGTGATCGTCCCCGTCGGGATCGGCGTCCCGATCGCCTCCGAGTCGCCTGCCGAGCCGATCCGGAGGATGCCCGTCGTCGTGACGCCGCCGATGGTCTGGGAGACCGTGTAGTTCTTGGCCGCGGAGAAGACGACCTCGCCGGCCGGGTCGATGGTGAGCCCCGTCACGCGGATGAGCTCGGACTCGTACGTGTCCGGGTCCGGGTCGCCGGCGGTGAGCTGCGCGAGCGTGACCGTCTGGATGCCCGGCAGTGTCTGGTCGCGGGCGAGCCGGAGGAAGCCCGTTGCGGCGATGTTGTCGATCTCGAGCAGGCCCGTGCCGGGCTGGCCGGTCGACGACTGGAACTCGACGAGGCGGCCCGTCGCCTGGACGCGGTCGCCGCGGCGGAGGTCGCCGCTCACGATGGCCGTCGCGATCGCGGAGCCGGCCGGGCCGAAGAGGACGATGCCGCCCGTGGCGTCCTGGATCCAGATGTTGCGGCCGAGCGCGCGCGTCACGACGCCCTCGACGGTGTAGATGGACTGGAGGGTGCCCGCGCGGATCGTCGAGATCGGCGGGGTGCCGATGCTGACCGTGAGCTCGCGCGGCGTGCCGATGGAGGCGCCCGACGCGCGCTGGAGCGCGAACACGGCCGTCTCGGACGGCTCGAGGAGGCCGTCGGCGACGACGCGGAACGTGACCGTCTGGGTCTCGTCGGCGGCGCCCGAGAACGAGACGGTCGCCTTCTGGACGTTGCCGTCCGACATGCCGAAGTCGGTGATGTCGGCGCCGGCGGCGGTGGAGTCCGCGTTGAACGCGGCCGAGGAGGAGCCGCGGGCGAAGAGGACCTCGACCGTGACCGGCTGGCCCGTCGAGCCCGTCAGCGTGACCGGGATCGAGACGACGGTGCCCTCGGTGGCGAGCTTGCTGTTGGTGCCGAACTGGACGACAGGGCCGGTCGTGGCGGCGGCCGACGTGTCCGAGCTGTCGCAGCCGGCCGCGCCGATGGCGACGAGGCCGGCGAGCGCGAGCGCGGAGAGGCGGGTAAGGAGAGGCATCTGCAAAAGGATGGGGCGGGGGCGCCGGGAGAGCGGCCCCCGCCAGTCGGCGTCAGGAGTTAGAACGAGTAGCGCAGGCCGAAGCGGAGCTGCCAGCGCGAGGCGAGGTCGGACGTCGAGAAGCGGTCGTTGGTGAGCGCGTCGTTGACGGTCTGCTCCGAGAAGGTGATGATCGGCTTGCCGATGTCGTCCTGCGTGACGATGCGGCCGGCGAGCGTCTGCCCGACCTGCCCGGCCGTGACGTAGCCGCCCGAGCCGAGCGTCCGGACCGCCGCGTTGTTGGCGAAGCGGATGACGCCCCAGTCCGAGCTCAGCGCGTTGAGCAGGTTCACGAGCGTGACCTCGAAGTCGATGCGCTGCCCGCGGACCGTCTCGATGCCCTGCGTGAACTCGAGGTCCACGCGCGCCTGGCCCGGGCCACGGCCCGAGTTGCGCGGCACGATCCGGCCGCGGTGGCCGTCGAGGCCCGGCTGGCTGCGGATGTAGGCGTCGAGCTGCGTGTACGTGCCCCCGGTCAGGAACACGTCGCGCTCGGTCGCCGGGATGTAGACGAGGTCGTTGGACGTCTCGCCGTCGCCGTTGGCGTCGTTCGCGTAGATGTACGAGAACGGCTCGCCCGAGCGGACGTCGACGACGAGGCCGAGCTGCGACGAGAACCGGTCCGCGTAGCGGAGGCGGTAGTTGGCGTAGGCGAGGCCGCGGTGGCGCACCTCGAAGTCCGCTGTCCCGAGCTCGTTCAGGTCGTTCGGGTCCGCCGACTCGTTGAAGCGCCAGTTCGAGTACGCCACCGACGAGGTCGCGTTGTTGACGGCGAAGGCGCGGCCGTACGTGTACGAGAGCGAGCCGCCGAAGCCGTCGCGAGCCTGCCGCTGGAGCTGCACGACCGTGTTGTACTCGTAGCCCTTCGTCGTGTTGTCGAGCAGGATCGCGTCGATGAAGTCGCGGCTGTTGACACGCGCCAGCGTGGACGTGTTGCCGACGAACGTGCCGTAGAGCGGGCGGCCGTCGGCGGCCGTGCCCACCTGGAGCGTGTTCAGGTTGACGAAGCCGACGTCGTAGATCGTCTTCGTGTAGATGCCCTCGACCGTTGCGACGAAGCCGTTGCCGAGGTCCTGGTCGAAGCCGAGGTTGGAGCGCCAGACCTGCGGGAAGTGGAAGTCCGGGCTCGTCAGCGCGAGGCTGGACGTGGCGACGGGCGAGAGGCCCGGCGTGACGCCCGGCACGGGCTGCGCCGCCGGGTCCGAGGAGCCGGGGAAGAAGCCGACCGGCGCCGGCGTGCTGCCGAACGACTGGTCCAGGCGCGCGAAGTCGGCGCCGGTGTTGGAGTACTGGTTCGAGATCCAGACGTACGGCGTGCGGCCCGAGAAGAGGCCGGTGCCGCCGCGGACCTGGAGCCGGCGCTCGCCGAGCGTCGGGACCGAGTAGTTCACGCCGAGGCGCGGCGAGATGAGCACGTTGCCGTTCGGGACCTCCTCCGTCGAGAGGTTGGAGTAGTCCGTGTAGCGCGGGCCGGCATAGGCCGGGTCGTTGCGGTAGGCGTCCGCGATCTGCGGGGCGTTCGTCGCGACGTAGGCCGCGAGCGGCGCGCCCGAGAGGCCGGCATCGCGGCCCGCCTGCGTGGCGGCCGTGGTGCTGTAGGACGTGACGTAGGCGTCCTCGCGGAAGGCCGGCAGGATCTCGACCTCGGTGCCATTCGGGTCGACGGCGGTGCCGCCCGAGACGAGCGGGTTCAGCGTCGGCGTGTCCGGGAAGAACGGGAGGTCCATCCGCAGGCCGAGGGTGAAGCGGAGGTCCGGGATGGCCTGCCACTCGTCCTGCGCGTAGAGGCCGAGCTGGCCGCCGACGAACGTCGCGTCCGGACGAGCGCCCGCGGCGACGGTGCGCGTCGGAGCGCCGTTGGCGCCGAGCACGAGGCGGCCCTGGCCGTCGAAGGCGAGCGGGCTGGCGTACGAGAAGCGGTAGCGGCTCGGGCTTCCGAGGCGGTACGCGTCCAGCGCGGTCTCGGTGTCGCCGTCGCCGTCGAGGTCCTGGCCGATGGGCGAGAACTCGTAGGAGCCGTAGAAGTCCTGGATGAACAGGTTCCGGAAGCGGAAGAGCTGGTTCGACGTGCCGAGCGTGACCGTGTGGTTGCCGGCGAAGAGCGTCAGGTTGTCCGTGAGCTCGTAGAGGTCCTGGTCCAGCGAGTTGGCCTGGCTCGAGCGCTCGACGCCCGTCTGGAGGAAGTCGTCGCCCTGCTGGCCGCCGGTGCGCGGCAGGCGCAGCGTGACCGACGGGAACTGCGAGGCGGGGTCCACGGAGCGGGCGTCGCGGATGGCCGTGTACACGAGGCGGGCCTCGTTCGAGGCGCGGCTGCCGAAGGTCGAGTTGAGCTGTGCGGCCGTCGAGTTCTGCGTGCTCCGGAAGACGTAGTAGCGGTTGCTCAGGTCGAAGGTGCCCTGGTTACGCGTGTTGCCCTGGTCGTCGCCGGCGCGGACGAAGTTGTGGCGCAGCGAGAAGCGGTTCCGGGGGTTGATGTTCCAGTCGATCTTGGCGAGCACCTTGCTCGACGTGCGGTCGTTCGAGATGGTGTCGAAGCCGCCGGCGTCGTAGCCGTAGACGTCGCGGGTGATGTCGACGAACGCCTGCGCGAGCTCCGGCGACGCGTTGAACGTGTTGGCCGCGCCCGAGCCGATGAGGCCGGTGTCGTTGGGGCGTGCGTTCGAGGCGTACTCGCCCGAGAGGAAGAAGAACAGCTTGTTGCGCAGGATCGGCCCGCCGAGCGTGCCGATGTAGTAGTTGTCGCGGAAGTTCTCGAACGGGACGGCGAGCCCCGTCGTGTTGCTGAAGCGGTCGCCGACGAAGCTCTCGTTCTGGGCGAGCACGCGCAGCGTGCCGCGGAAGTCGTTGGTGCCGGAGCGCGTGACGACGTTGATCAGGCCGCCCGTGAAGTTGCCGTAGCGGACGTCGAATGGCGCGACCTCGACGTTGAACTGCTCGACGGCGTCGAGCGAGACGGGCTGCGTGCCGGACTGGCCGCCGGGCGTGCCGCTGCCGGCGAGGCCAAAGACGTCGTTCAGCGTCGCGCCGTCCACCTGGATGTTGTTGAAGCGGTTGTTGCGGCCGCCGACGGACGAGCCCGAGTTGTTGGTCGTCGTCAGCGGCGAGAGCCGCGCGAAGTCCGCGAGCGAGCGCGAGATCGTCGGGAGGGCGTCGATCTCGGCCTCGCCGACGTTGGTCGCGGCGCCCGTGCGGTCCGCCGAGATGGCGGCGCCGGCGTTGGCCGTGACCGTGACCTCGCCGACGGCGGCGTTCTCCTCGGCGAGCGTGTAGTTGATCGTCTGGACCTGCGTCAGCGCGAGCTGGAGGCCCGACTGTGTCTGCGTCTGGTAGCCGATGAAGCTCGCCGAGACGGTGTACGGCCCGCCGACGCGGAGGCCGCGGAGGTCGTAGCCGCCGTCGCTGCGGGCGGCGGCGCGGTACTCGGTACCCGAGGGCTCGTGGACCGCGAGGACGGTCGCGCCGGGCAGCGGCAGGCCGTCGGCGTCGATGACCGTCCCCGAGATGGCGGCCGTCGTGGTGCCCTGCGCGTGCGCACCGGGCGCGGCGAGGACGAAGAAGAGCGCCACGAGGGCAGCGCCGAGAGGTAGCAAATGCGTTCGCATGACCAGGGGGTTGGAGAGCGACCAGGTGGAGTGCCCGCCGGGGCGGGGGGCGGTCGGCGAGGGCGAACCTACCGCGCGGTTCCCCGGCGCGCGTGAAGGCCGGGTATAGTCACGGTCGATTAATGCACCCGCCCCGCTCGGGGGCCGTTTTGTGCCTCCCTGCGGCGCTTCTGCCAGGCGACGTTTCGTCTCATCCGCTTTTTCGCGCGTGCGCTCCGCAAAGCGCTTCCGGAGCGTCCTATTCTTTCGCCTCCTCGACCCCGCCCCTGCCGATGCGCGTTGTTCTCTCCCTCCTGATCCTCGCGGCCGCCGCGCTCCCCGCCGCCGGCCCGGCCGCGGCGCAGACGCAGGTCGTCCTCTTCCAGGGCCAGTCCGGCGCCGAGCTGCGCGCCTCGCTGAAGGCGGCCTACCGGCCGGCCTCGCTCGGCAACTACAGCGCCGCGCAGGACCTCCTGATGGGCACCATCGACCGCGTGACGGTCGGCGGGCAGGACGGCGTCATCGGCGTGTATACCGGCCTCTTCGTCCCATTCGACTGCCTCCCGAGCTGTGATCCCAACACGGACATCGGCAACGGCTATTCCCTCACGGGCATCGGACTCAACACCGAGCACACGTGGCCGCAGTCGCTGCTCTCCGGCGACCCCGGCCCGAAGTCGGATCTGCACCACCTCTACGCGGCACAGGTGGGTGTCAACAACGACCGCGCCAACTTCCAGTTCGGCGAGGTGCCGGACACCCAGACGTCGCGCTGGTACCGTGGCGCCCCGCCCTACACCCAGACGACGCCGCCAACGTCCAACATCGACGAGTACAGCGAGTTGCTCAGCGGCACGCGCTTCGAGCCGCGCGAGGACCACAAGGGCAACGTCGCGCGGGCCATCTTCTACATGCGCACGATCTGGGACGGCCAGGTCACGACGTCGTTCTTCTCGGACGCGCAGGCGCGGGATCTCTACCGCTGGCACTACCAGGACCCGATCACGCAGGCCGACCAGGACCGCTCGGCGCACGTCGCGCTGCGCCAGAGCGGCAAGGACAACCCGTTCGTGCTGGACTCGACGCTCGCCCGCCGCGCCTTCTTCCCCGAGATCGTCGTCGCGGACGAGGCCGGGCCGGACGTGGCGGCCTCGACGCTCGCGCTCACCGGCGAGAACCCGTTCCGCGCAGCGGCACACCTCGAGCTGCGCCTCGCGGCGCCGGCCACCGTCCGCGCCGAGGCGTTCGACGCGCTCGGCCGCCGCGTCGCCGTCCTCTTCGACGGGCCGGCCACGACGGCCCCGCTCGAGCTGCGCCTCGACGGCGACGGCCTGCCGGCGGGCGTCTACGCGGTCCGCGTCATCGCCGGCGGGACGGTGCTCACGCAGCGTGTCGTGCACGCGCGCTGACCGGCACCTCGGCACATCTCGCGGTCGGGGCGTCAGCGTGGCGTCTCGGCCGGCGGGAGCAGCGGACTGCTCGCCGAGACGCTCATCTCAAGGCGGGCGAGCCGCTCGGACAACTGCGCGCGCAGGTCCGAGACGCCGGCGTGCGCTGCACTGCGCGCGCTCTCCGTGATGGTGTTGGACCGCTCTTCGAGCGTCGCCAGCCGCTGGAGCAGCTGGATCTGCCGCCCCTCGATCCGGTTCACCTGCTCGACGAGCGCGTCGAACTTGGCGCCCATCGTGACGAGTTGCCGGAGCAGGTCCGTGAACTCAGACATCCGAGAAGAGCGCCTCCGTCGCGTCGAGGCGCTGTTTGAGATCTGCCGCCGCTGTGCCGAGCCGCGCCGAGATCTCCTCGGCGACCTCCACCGCGGCTGAGAGCGCGTCGGCGTCACGCGCGGCGCGAGCGTCAGGCAGGCGGCTGCGCTGCACCCGCGCGGTGCGGCTCGTCGGGCGTAGCCGGCCGCCGCTGGCCGAGGAGGATGGTGCAGGCATGGCGTCGAGACGGGCGTTCGGGTGCGGGTGGGAACGGACGCGTCAAGATAGAGGATCCGGCCGGAAGGGGCAGGTGCCTCATGACCGCTCACGCAGCGTGTCGTGCACGTGCGCTGACCGGCGCCTCGGCGAGCGCCTCGATGGCGGCGGGCAGGCGGACGGTAAACGTCGAGCCCTGCCCGACGGCGCTCTCGACGGCGATCGTGCCGCCCATGTCCTCGATGAGGCGCCGCGTGATCGCCAGGCCGAGGCCCGTGCCCTCGTGGCTCCGCGCCCAGCCCGTCGAGGCCTGCTGGAACGGCTCGTAGAGCGCCTCGAGGAAGGCGGCGTCCATGCCGACGCCCGTGTCTGAGACGGCGATCTCGACGCTGCCCGCGGCCTCCTGCACGCGCACGGCGACGCCGCCGGCCGGTGTGAACTTGACGGCGTTGGAGACGAGGTTGGCGAGGACGCGGCTGAGCGCGGCGCGGTCTGCGACGGCGTGGGGCGTGCCCGGCGCCACGTCGGCCGAGAGCGTGAGGCCCTTTCGGGCCGCGCTCGCCCCGAGCATCGTCACGACGGCGTGCGCCTCGGCCGCAGCGTCCACCGGGCGGAGGTCTGCGCGGCGCTCGCCGGCCTCCAGCCGGGCGAGGTCCAGGACGGAGTTGAGCGTGTCCAGCAGGCGCAGCCCGCCCGTCTCGATCGGGTCGACGAGGTCGCGGTGGGCGTCGCCGATCTCCTCGCCGAGCAGCTGCGCGAAGCCGATGATGGCCGTGAGCGGCGTCCGGATCTCGTGGCTCATGTTCGAGAGGAAGGCGCTCTTGGCGCGGGCGGCGTCCTCGGCGCGGTCGCGGGCCTCGCGGAGGGCCTCCTCGCGGCGCACGTTGGCCGAGACGTCCACGACGACGCCGCGCGTGCGGGCCGGCCGCCCGGCGCGGTCCGTGAGCAGGTCCACGACGCAGCGGACGTGGCGGACGTCGCCCTGCGCGCTGACGATGCGGAACTCGGACTCCATGCGCTCGCCGGTCGCGAAGAGGGCCTCGCGCTCGGCGCGCACGCGCGCTGTGTCGTCGGGGTGCAGGATCGTCAGCAGCGACGGGGCGGGCTCACCGGCGGCCTCCAGGCCGGCGAGGCGGTAGAGGCCGCCGGACCACGAGCGGCAGGTGGCGGCGAGGTCGTGGGTCCAGGTGCCCGTCCCGGCGAGCGCCTCGGCGGCCGCCAGCTGCTCGCGGCTCTCGACGAGCGACTCGTGCGTCGCCATCCGCGCCGCGGCGGCGACGTACAGAAAGACGGCCGCCCCGCCGACGCAGAGCACGAAGATGGGCGCCGAGACGCCCGGGTCGGGCGTCACCACGACGACGGCGAGGGTCGTCGCGACCGAGGTGTACAGGAAGCGGACGAACGGGGTGCGCTCGGTGTAGGCGATGCTGTGCGAGAGCGCGAGCACGACGATCACGAAGAAGTAGCCGAGCGCGTAATCTGGCGAGAGCCCGTTGGCGTAGACGAGGCCGCCGAAGTACAGCGTCAGCACGTAGACGTGGGCCTCGTGCAAGCGGGCAGCGTGCTGCCGCATCCACGCGTTGACGTAGGTCCCCACGACGTTTGCGGCGAGCAGGGCTGAGAAGCTCCACCGCAGCGCCATCGAGTCCGACACGGACGGGTCGGCGAGGTGGTAGAGCGCGCCGAAGGCCGGCATCAACCCCATACCGAGGAGCGCCACCAGGCGCATCGCGCGCAGCGCGAGGACCGGCCCGCTGAGGCCGCCCTGAACCGGGTTCACCGAGGCGAAGGCGGAGGCAAGACGATGGGACATGCGGGCAGAGCGGCTCCGCGGGGGCATCGGCCACTCCGCCCGCCGCCTTAATCCACGCCGCGCCGCACGAAGGTCTCGAAGCGGAACGCAGGGCGCCCGCCCTCGGCCGGGTGCCGCTCGCAAAACGTCCGCTCGAACGGCCCGCCGGCGTCCTCGAGCAGGTGCCGGTACGGCGGGAAAAACGTGTCGCCGGAGAAGTCGCCTTCGACGAACGTCAGCTCGAGGCGGTCTGCGAGGCGCGGCCCGGCTAGCACCGCGGCATAGACGGTCGCCCCGCCGCCGACGAACACCGTCTGCGCGTCGGGAACGGCCGCGAGCGCGGCGTCGAGGCCCGAGACGACGTGGATGCCGGGATGGTGCGCGGCCTCGGGGTGGCGCGTCAGCACGACGGTCTCGCGGCCGGGCAGCGGCCCGCCGAACTGGTGCAGCAGGCTCTCGAACGTGCGCCGGCCCATCACGAGCGGGTGGCCGAGCGTCATCGCCTTGAAGCGCCGCAGGTCCGCGGGGATGTGCCACGGCAGGTTCAGGCCGTCGCCGATGAGGCGGTCTCCGGGCCGGCCGGGGGCGTCCGCGACGGCGGCGACGACGACGAGTTCGGGCATAGGACAGGCAGCGTGGGGCGGAGGCGTAAAAAACGAACGCGGGGAGCGGGAGGCCGTGCTCCCGCTCCCCGCGCGCTCGGGGGTGCCGTGCTTACGACGGGTCCGCGCCGTCGCCGGTGAGGCCGCCGTTGTAGCGCTGCGTGTGCGCCTCGATGAACCACAGGCCGCGGTCTGCGATGTGCGTGATCTGGTCGTAGAGGTCCGTCGTGCCCGGGTCGCCGATGTCGTCGGCGTTGCCGTCGTCCTCGCGGATGAACTTGGCGTACTCGGCCCAGCGGTCGGCGAGGGTGGACATGAACGACGGGTCGTCCGCGCCGTCCTGATCCACGTCGGCGCCGGGGAACGGCGAGATGCGGCTGTTCTGGGCGGCCATGCGGACCGTCCCGAACGCGTAGCCGCCGAGCAGGACGACGCGCTCGGCGACGAGGTCGAGCGGCTCCTCGAGCTTCTCGGCGAGCTCGTCGTAGAGCAGGTGCAGCTGGTAGAAGTCGTGGCCCTTCACGTTCCAGTGGGCCTGCTTCGTCTGCGAATACAGGTCCGACGTGTCGGCGAGCGTCTGGTTGAGCAGCGCGACGAGCTTGTGGCGCTTCGCCTCGGAGAGGTCGTTGCGCGTCGCGTAGGGCAGCTGCTGCGTCTTGGGGCCCTTGGAGCCGTTCTTCGGGGCGGTGGTCTGGGTCTTGGCCATGAGAGGTGGGAGAGATTGGAAGGGGTTGAACCAGCGCCCGCCGGGGCTGATCCGCCTCGTCCGGTTTTCAACACGAGATGCGTTCGTGCCTTGATCCGGGAGGACGCCTGCTCTACTCTCCGCGACCTCATCTGTCCATCGACCCCATGCGCCCGTCGCTCCTCGCACTGCTTCTCGTCGCCAGCCTGGCCGCGTGCGACAGCGCCGCAGACGGCCCGCCCGAGGCGGCACTCACCGCGCTCTACGACGGCGAGGTGTCGCGCGAAGGCCCGGCCGTTCCGCTCCCCGAGGCGCTTTCCCTCGCCGACCTCGTCCGCCTGCCGGTCGCGCCCGAGCGTCCGAACGACATCCGGTCGGAGTATCGGACCCTCGGCGCGGACGGGCAAACGCTGGTCTTCTTCAACCGGATCTTCCTCGTGGAGGAGCGCCGCGACGGCAGCGTGCGCGTCCTGACGGACACGCACCTCTCCTCGCCCGACCCCGACCGCGTCGGGCTGTTCGTCTTCGCGCCGGCCGCGCTCCTCGACGGACGCACCGAGGCGACGGTCACCTTCCGAGGCGTGGCGGCGAGAGACTCGCTCGTGCTGCGGTCGGGCGCGGGCCTGCTCGGGCCAGACCGCGCGGCGCCGCTCACCATCGACCCGCTGACGCCCACCCAGAGCCTCGGGGCGCTCGTCCGCGGCATCGACCGCGCCGCGCCGCGCGTGACGCCGGTCCTCTTCGCGCGCTACCAGCCGCTTCTGGGCTGCCGGACGGACGTCGCGGTGACGACGCTCGTGCGCAACCCGCGGCGCGAACCGCTCTACGCGACGCCGGCCGACACGACGGCGCTCGGGCCGTGCCAGCTGCCCCCGGCTCCGGCGCGGCTTGTGCCGGTCGAGGCGTTCCTCGTGCTGCTGTCGCGCTGAAAAAACGAGCACGAGTTGCAGGCCAACCAGATCGCATGCTCTATCCTCCGGGTCCACAGCCACCATCGCCATGCGCCTTGCTCCGCTTCTCGCCCTGCTCCTCGCCGCGCCCGCGCTCCACGCGCAGATCGCGCCGGACCCCAACCGGCCCGAGGACTACTATCCGCTTCACGTGGGCGACGTGTGGGAATACGGCCCGAGCCGCTCGGGGACGCCGAACTCTTCCACATTCCCCTTCGAAAGGCGAACCGTCACACGCGACACGCTCGCTGCCGGTTGGCGGTATGCAGTCGTTCGCACCCAGCGTTTCCGGCCAGATCCGACTGGAGGGTGGATCGAGAACGTGAACGTCTCACTCGTCCGCTTCGACACTGTGTCGGCCAGCGTACGGGTGCGCTCACCAGGCGGAGTTGAAAGCAACCTGCTGGGATGTCGCCTCGACTTGCCCTTCCCGCAAGGTGTCTGTGACGGGACGGGGGGGTATGAATTTTACTACGGAGATCCGGCGGCGACTATCCTGATCGGAACCACAGCGCTCACCAGAGCCACACGCCGGTTCGCTGGTGCCTACCCGGAGCGAACACTTGCAGCTGGAATAGGCGTGGTGTTCCAGGGATGTGAGGCGTGTGTAAGCCTCAAGGTCATATATGCACGCGTTGACGGAGTCGAGTATGGACAGCAGTTGACCAGCTTCACGACGCCAGACCCGGTGCCCCCGGAAAACTATTTCCCGCTCGACATAGGAAATGAGTGGCACTACGAGCGGAAGTGCAATGGGCCTGAGAGATCGTGCGGCTTGAACTATGACCGGGTCGTCAAGCGCGTCATCACTGAAGCGACCGTTGCCGGCGGTCAGGCGTACGTCGTCATGCGGGAGCGAGAGTATCCGACAGGTCCAACGTCGTTTCACCTACTCCGATACGAACCGTCGACGACGGAAGTTGTCGAGCGCCGAGACGATGGGTCTGAACGTGCTTATACGTGTCCGCTCGGTGCTCCGTTCGACGGATACGAGTCCTGTGAAACACCTATTAACCAAAGACAGTATCTTTACGTAGTTGATAATTCAGGAGGAATTAAGCAGTTCTACGATACTGGAGGCGCAGCTCTGGGTATCAAATATTCGGATGGCGTGGGATTGCTGGGGACATACAGCGGAATCCGGACTCTGACATTAAAATACGCGAGCGTTCGGGGCGAGGTCGTGTACGGGGCTCCGGTCGTCGTCGGGACTCAGGACGAGGCTGGCACAGCGGCATTTCGACTCGCAGCCGCGCCGAACCCGACGGACGGCGCGCTGCGCCTCGCGCTCACCCTGCCCGAGGCGCAGACGGTGCGCCTCGAGGCGTTCGACGCGCTCGGCCGCCGCGTGTGGCAGCAGAGCGCCGCGCTCGGGTCGGGCGCGCAGTCCGTTCCCGTCGACGCGTCGGCGTGGGCGCCGGGCCTCTACCTCGTCCGCGCCTCGGCCGGCAGCGCCTCGGCGTCGGCCCGCGTCGTGCGGCGGTAGGCGGGAGAGGGAACAAGGTGAGGGCAGCCGTCCCCCTTGCCAAGCTCGCTTAGCCTTAACCTTTGGGTCCACCGCCTCTGCCACCATGCGCCTTGCTCCGCTTCTCGCCCTCCTCCTCGCCGCGCCCGCGCTGAATGCGCAGACGAGCATCCCGGACCCGACGCCGGCCGCGGCCTACTACCCGCTCGCCGTCGGCAACCAGTGGGAATACCGCGATTACGACCCCACGCCGCTGTCGGAGCGGTACCCCTTCGAGCGGGTGACCGTGACGGGCCAGACGACGATCGGCGGGACGCCGTATTTCACCGTCGTCACGCAGCAGTTCCGACCGTGGTACGAGAATACGTGGGACGTCCGGCAGTCGGACGCCCTCATTCGCTTCGACGCGCCGGCGGCGATGGTTCGCAGGGCGGTCAACGGTGGAACACGCGAGGTCGACGTGCTCGCGTGCCGGCTCGACCTCCCGATCCCTGCCGGCGGGGCGTCCGTCCCGTGCGGGACCGCGCCGGACCCGAGCTACAGCGTCTTTCCCGGCACGGCGGTTACGATTGGCGCAGACGTCGTCGTGCGGTCCGTGAGGAGCCAGACCTGGCTCTACTTCACGACTCGGTTTGCGGCGGACATCGGCATCATCGGAATCGCCGGATGCGAGATTTCGTGCACCGACCAGCGTCTGGAATATGCCCGAGTCGGCTCGATGACGTTCGGAGAGCCCATCCCAGGCCTTCCCGCCTTCGTTGCGGGCGAGGCCGGCGCGGCGCCGGCTGCCGCCCTCGCGCTCCTGGCGGCGCCGAACCCGACGGACGGCGCGCTGCGCCTCGCGCTCACCCTGCCCGCGGCGCAGACCGTCCGCCTCGAGGCGTTCGACGCGCTCGGCCGCCGCATGTGGCAGCAGAGCGCCGCGCTCGGGTCGGGCGCGCAGTCCGTTCCCGTCGACGCGTCGGCGTGGGCGCCGGGCCTCTACCTCGTCCGCGCCTCGGCCGGCAGCGCCTCGGCGTCGGCCCGCGTGGTCCGGCGGTAAACAGGAATGGGGGACGAGGCGCGGGCGGGGTCTCCCCATGCCTCGTGCCCCCATGCCCGCGGTTCGCTGGAACCGCCGCCTCAGGCCGCGTTCTTGATCGCCTCGTAGGCGTCGAGCAGCTCGCGGACGGCGGCGCCGGACTGCGTCATCGTCGCCTGCTCCTGCTCGTTCAGCGACAGCTCGATCGTCTCCTGGATGCCGCCGGTGCCGAGCTTGACGGGCACGCCGATGAACATGTCGGTCAGGCCGTACTGGCCCGTGACCCACGCCGCGGCGGGCAGCACGCGGCCCGAGTTCTTGACGATGGCCTCGACCATCTCGGCCGCGCCGGCGCCCGGCGCGTACCACGCCGACGTGCCCATGAGGCCGACGAGCTCGCCGCCGCCCTTCTTGGTGCGCTCGATGATCTCGTTCAGCCGCGCCTCCGGGATGAGGTCCGTCACCGGCTGCGTGCCGACCGTCGTGAAGCGCGGCAGCGGCGTCATCGTGTCGCCGTGACCGCCGAGCAGCATCGCCGAGATGTCGCGGATCGAGACGCCGAGTTCCATCTTGAGGAACGTCCGGAAGCGCGCCGTGTCCAGCACGCCGGCCATGCCCATCACGCGCTCGGACGGGAAGCCGGACTCCATGTAGGCGACGTAGGTCATCACGTCGAGCGGGTTCGACAC
>JBBSQZ010000019.1:0-20479 GCA_038243565.1 Rhodothermales bacterium
CGACGCTGGCTGGGAGCGCCTCGTCTCGATGCACGACGCCGGCGAGGCGCCGCTCACGACGGGCCTGCTGCTCGCCCACGTCGGCCGGGGAACCATCATTTACTCGGCGCTCGGCTGGTACCGGCAGCTCGAGGCGCTGACCCCGGGCGCGTGGCGGATCTTCGCCAACCTCGTCTCGCTGCCCCGCACCCGATGATTCGGCCCGCCCTCCTCGTGTGCCTCGCGGCGCTGGCCCTGGCCGCCGCCCCGGCGAGCGCGCAGACCGTCCGCGTCGTCACCGACGACCTCGGCCGGTTCTGGCAGGCGTTCGACGCCGTCGAGGCCACGCCCGACAGCCTGGAGCGCCTCGCCCTCGTCGAGCGCCTGTACCTCGCGCCGGGCACGCCCGGCCTCGACGCCATGATCGAGCGCCGCGGGTATACCGCCGTGGACTACGTGCAGGCGATCGCCCGCTACCCCGAGTTCTGGGCGTCCGTCCGCCGAAACACGGCGCACGCACGCGCCGCGGCCACAGGGATTCGTGCTGGCGTGGACGGGCTGCGGGTGCTCTACCCGGACCTCCGGCCGGCCACGGTCTACTTCACCGTGGGCGCGCTGATGACGAACGGGATGACGCTCGGCTCGACCGTCTTCATCGGCTCCGAGCTGGCCCTCGCCGACTCGACGACGCCGACGCACGAGCTGCCCGAGCGCCTCGGCCAGTCCCACCAGCGCTATTTCGACACCAATCCGGCCGAGCGCCTGCCGTTCCTGAGCGTCCACGAGGTCGTGCACACGCAGCAGGGGCCGTTCGGGGCGACGCTTCTCGCGGTGAGCCTGCAGGAGGGCGTCGCCGAGTTCCTGGCCGCGCTCGCGACCGGCGAGCCGTCCCCGACGCCCGCCGTCGCCTTCATGGCCGCCAACGAGGCGCGCGTGCTGGGCCGCTTCTCGACCGAGATGTTCAGCCCCAACACGGACGACTGGCTCTACAACGACACCGACAACGCGTTCGGCGTGCGCGACCTCGGCTACGCCGTCGGCTACACCATCGCCCGCGCGCTGGTCGACCGGGGGGACGACAGGCAGGCGGCCGTTCGGCATCTCATCGAGCTCGACTACCAGGACCCCGCCGCCGTCGAGGCGCTCGTCGACGCGTCGGGCGTGTTCGACCGGCCCCTCGCCACGCTCCACGCCGCCTACGACGCGAGCAGGCCCGCGCTCGCCGGCATCGCCGAGTTCCAGAACGGGTCGCGCGACCTAGACCCGGCCGTCACGCGGCTGACGCTGACGTTCTCCGAGCCGATGAGCCCGCGCTTCCGGAACTTCGAGGTCGGCCCGCTCGGCGCGGACCACGTGCTCCGCATCCAGGAGGTCGTCGGGTGGAGCGACGACGGGCGCGCGCTCACCGCCCGCGTGCAGCTGGAGCCGGGCCGGCGCTACCAGCTCGTGCTCGGGTCCCAGTTCCGGACGCCGGCCGGGGCCGAGCTCGCCCCGACCCTCATCGACGTCTCGACGCGACCCGAATGAGCACGGTCGACCCTGCCGAGCGGCGGCGCGCCTTCGCGGCGCTCCTCACCGCCGGCGTCCTCTGGGGCACGACGTTCGCCCTCGGCAAGCACCTGATGCAGGCCATCGGGCCGTCGTGGCTCATCGTGTCGCGCCTCGCGCTTGCGAGCGCCGTGCTGCTGCCGCTCGTGCCGTGGCGCCGCATCGCTGCGCAGTGGGCCGCGGGCGAGATCGGCTGGGGCGACGCCGGGCGCGTCCTCGCCGGGGCGCTCATCGCGGCGTACATCGTGTTCGTGATGCAGTTCGAGGGCCTCGCCCTGACGACCGCCTCGAGCGCCGCGCTCCTCGTCGCCGTCGCGCCGCCGCTGCTCGCCGTCGGCGCCGCGGTCGTGGACGGCGAGCGGGCCGGGCGGACGGCCTGGATCGCGATCGCGCTCTCGGCGCTGGGCATCGTGCTGCTCGTCGGCGCACCGGGCCCGGGGCGCTCGCTGCTCGGCGACGCGCTGTGCGCGGGCAGCATGGTCGGCGCCGTCGGGTGGACGCTCATCTCGCGGCGCGTCGGCCACCGCATCGGGGCGCTGCCGGCGATGGCGTTCCAGTTCGCGCTCGGCGGGCTGCTGCTGCTGCCGTTCGCGTTCTGGCGCGAAGGCCCGCCGCCGCTGCTCACGGGGGCCGCGCTGTGGTCCATCCTGTTCCTCGGCGTCGCGTGCACGGCCGTCACGTTCGTGCTGTTTACGTGGGGCGTGATGCGCGTCGAGGCGGCGCGGGCGGGCGTGATCTCGAACGTCGAGCCGGTCGTCGGGTCGGTGCTCGGCGTCGTGTTTCTGGGCGAGCGCCTCGGGCCGTGGTCGCTCGTCGGCGGCGTGCTGCTCGTCGCGGCGGCGCTCCTCGCGACGCGCGCCGAGACGGTCGTCGTCCCCGACACGCCATGACGCTCGCTCCTCCGAAGCGCTACGACGAGGCGCGGTTCGCGGCGTACGCCCCGCAGACGGCCAGCCAGGCCGAGGCGCTCCAGCGCGCGCGGTCGTTCGTGCGCCTCGTGCGCGTCCGCTACGGCCGCCCGCGGTGGTTTGGGCTGGGCCCAGCGCGCGAGCCGGGCCTGCGCGGCGGGATCTACCTCGTCGGGCCGGTCGGGACGGGCAAGACGCACCTCCTCGCCGCGATCTACCACGCGCTCAACACGCCTATCACCGAGGGCGCGTCGCCGGTCGCGTGCGCCTTCACGCACTCGTCCACCCTCTTCCGCTCCGCGGAGACGCCCGAGGCGTACGCCGAGCGCATTGCCTCCGTGGCGCGCGTGCTGTGCCTGGACGAGGTCGAGCTGGACGACCCGGCGTCTGAAGTCCGCCTGATCGCCGTGCTCCGCGCGCTGCGCGAGAAGCGCGTGACGCTCGCCGCGACGTCCAACGCCGAGCCCGACGCCTTCGTCTCGGGGCAGTTCGGCCGCGACCGCCTCGAGCGCTTCATCACCGAGGAGTTCGCGGACCAGTACCACGTCGTCCCGGTCGGCGGCGCGGACTACCGGCAGGGCCTCGACAAGCCGGGCACCGCCTGGATCGGGACGCCCGACGCGACGCGACAGGCGATGCAGGCCGCCTTCGCCGCGGCGCCCGAGCCGAAGCGCTGGCTGACCTTCCCGGACCTCCTCGCGCTCACGACGACGACCGAGCGGACGCGCCTCGCCCAGGACCTCGCGCAGAGCCGCGCCCTGTTCATCGACGGCGTCGCCGTCCGCACGACCGACGACGCGCTGCGCCTGCTCCGCGTCGCGGACGACCTCTACGGCCTCCCCGAGGCGCCCGTCCTCTCGTTCACGTCCGAGCAGGAGCCGGCGGCGTGGTTCACGTCCGAGGGCGCCCGAGGCATCGAGCGGGCTATCGCGGACAAATTCCTGCGCACGACGAGCCGCCTGACGGCGCTCGCGGAGATCGTGCGGGTGTGATGCTGGATGTTTGCCCCGGCCTCCCAACGGGTCGGCGGTTCGGCTGGGCGGCAGCGGAGGAACGAACCGCGGCGCCTCAGCCCGACCATTCCCATTTCCCCGAAC
Source organism: Rhodothermales bacterium (assembly GCA_038243565.1). Lineage (GTDB taxonomy): Bacteria > Bacteroidota > Rhodothermia > Rhodothermales > Rubricoccaceae > DASVSE01. The sequence goes on from JBBSQZ010000019.1 coordinate 3,533, forward strand.
CCCGCCGCGCCTCCGGCGGTACGCCTCGGCCGCTCTCCTGCCCCGCCGTGATCTCCTACACGTCCCGCCTCGACGTCCCTGTCCCCGCCGCCGACCTGTTCGCGTGGCACGAGCGCCCCGGCGCGTTCCAGCGCCTCGCGCCGCCATGGCAGACGCTCCACGTCGAGCACATGGAGGGCATCCGGACGGGCGACCGCGCCGTCTTCCGCGTCGGGCCGGGGCCAGGCGTGCGGTGGGTCGCGGAGCACCGCGGCTACTCGGACGCCTGCGCGCGCCCCGACGGCGGCGGGATGTGCCAGTTCGAGGACGTCATGATCGAGGGGCCGTTCGCGGCGTGGACGCACACGCACCGCATGATCGCCGACGGCGCCGAGGCGTCGGTCCTCGAGGACCACGTGCAGGTCGAGCTGCCGCTCGCTCCGGTCTCCGAGATGGTCGGCGGTGGGCTGGCACGGGCCGAGGTCGAGCGCATGTTCGGCTACCGCCACCGCGTCACGCGGCAGGACCTCGAGCGGCACGCCGCGTGGCAGGTGACGCACGGCGACCGCCGCCTGACCGTCGCCATCACTGGCTCGGGCGGCCTGCTCGGGAGCGCGCTGGCGGCGTTTCTCACGACCGGCGGGCACCGCGTCGTGCGCGTCGTGCGGAGCCGCGGCGAGGCGGGTGCGCTGAGCCGCGGGCCCAACGAGCAGACCGTCTACTGGAACCCGTCGAAGGACGAGATCGACATGGGCGCGCTGCGGCAGGCCGCGCCCGACGCCATCGTGCACCTCGCCGGCGAGCCCGTCGCCTCGGCCGTGTACACGGCCGACAAGAAGCGGCGCATCTGGGAGAGCCGCACGCGCGGGACGGACCTCATCGCGCGCGCCGCGGCGGGCCTCGAGAAGACGCCCGTCCTGATCTCCGCCTCGGCGTCCGGTTACTACGGCTCGCGCGGGCAGGAGCCGGTCACCGAGGCCGACGCCGCGGGCCGCGGCTTCCTCGCCGACGTCTGCCGCGCGTGGGAGGCCGCGACGCGCCCGGCCGAGGACGCGGGCGTCCGCACCCTCCACCTGCGGACGGGCCTCGTGCTCACGCCGGCCGGCGGCATGCTCGGCGTGCTCGGGCCGGTGACGAACCTCGGCCTCGGCGGGTGGGTCGGCGACGGGCAGGACCGGTGGCCGTGGATCGCGGCCGACGACTGGGTCTACGCCGTCTACCACCTCCTCGGCGCGGACGACGCGCGCGGCCCGTACAACCTCTCGGCGCCCGACCCGGCGACGAGCAAGACGGTCGTCAAGACGCTGGCGGACGTGCTCCACCGGCCGGCGTTCGCGTCCATCCCGCGCCCGCTCGTCCAGGCGCTCGGCGGCGAGGCGGCCCGCGAGGTTGCGCTCGCGAGCGTCCGGATGCTGCCCGCGCGCCTCGAGGACGCCGGCTTCCGGTTCTCCTACCCGACGCTCGAGGGCGCTCTGCGCCACCTCTACGGACGGACCGCTGACACCGGCCGTTCGTAAGCTACCCGCCTAACTCTGCCCGGCCCTGCGCCGGCCCGTTTCCATGCGACTCCTTCTCCTGCTCGCCGTTCTCGCCGCGGCGCCGGCGTTCGCCCAGACCGACTCGCCGCTTGCCAGCACCGCTGCGACGTTCCGCGACGACCTCAGCGGCCTCGCGCGCCTCGCCGCGACCGCCGCGCTCGTCCGCGAGCGGACGGGCGCCTTCCCGGCGGCGCCGTTCGCGCTCCTCGGCTCGCCCGAAGCCGACGGCACCGATGCCCGAGACTTCCGCCTCTCGGCCCTCGACGTGACGGCCGCGGGCGACAGCCTCACGCTGCGCTACATCCCGCTGCCCGACGCGCCGTACGTCCGCGAAGACCTCGTCGTGACGGCAACCGTGCGCCGCGCGCCTGACGGGCGCTACGCCGTCCGCCACGAGATGCGCCGCTTCGCCGCCTCCGCCGACGGCGGCCGGCGCCTGCTCTACGACCGCGCCGGCGTCTACCGCGTCGAGCGCGGCTACGGCGACCTCTGCATCGACGCCGCGAAGGCGCGGGCGCAGATCGCCGCCGGCACCTACACGCCGACCTCCGCCCTCGTCACGACGTCAGGCGACCTCACGCTGCGCGTCCACCCGCCGGGCGAGGCCGAGCCGGTCTTCTTCGAGACCTCGAGCCGCCCCATGCCGTGAGCGCGGAGATCGCCGTCGTCGGCGCCGGGCTTGCCGGGCTCGCCTGCGCCCGCGCGCTCGCACAGGCCGGCCACGCCGTGACCGTCTTCGAGGCGTCCGACGCTGTCGGGGGCCGGGTGCGGACCGACGTCATCGACGGCTTCCGCGTCGACCGCGGCTTCCAGGTGCTGCTCACGGCCTACCCCGAGGCGTCGGCCGTGCTCGACTATGCGGCGCTGGACCTGAAGGAGTTCGAGGCCGGCGCGCTCGTGCGCCTCGGCGGCCGCTGGGAGCACGTCGGCGACCCGACGCGCGACCTCTCGGCCCTCTTCCCGACGCTCCTTGCTCGCGTCGGCTCGCTGTCCGACAAGGTCCGCGTGCTCGGCCTGCGCTCGGCCGTCACGCGCGGCACGCCCGAGAGCCTCTGGTCGAAACCCGAGACGACGACCGAGGACGCGCTGCGGACGCGCTACGGCTTCTCGGCGCAGATGATCGACCGCTTCTTCCGCCCGTTCCTCGGCGGCGTCTTGCTGGACCGGCGCCTCGGCGCCTCGAGCCGCGCCTTCGAGACCTACTTCCGGATGTTCTCCGAGGGCGCCGCGGCCGTTCCCGCGTGCGGCATGCAGGCCATCCCCGAGCAGCTCGCCGAGCGCCTGCCGGCCGGGACGGTCCGCCTGAACACGCCCGTCGCAGCCGTCGAGGCGGACGGCCGCGGGCTCACGCTCGCCTCGGGCGAGGCGCTCCCCGTCGCCGCCGTCGTCGTGGCGACGGATGCCGCGGCCGTGCCGGGCCTCGTCCCGAGCGCGTCCGCCCCGGACTGGAAAGGCACCGTCCAGATCGCGTGGGCCGCGCAAACCGCGCCGACGGACAAGGCGATCCTGATGCTCGACGGCGACGGCCGCGGGCCGGTCAACAACGCGCAGGTGATGAGCAACGTCGCGCCGGGCTACGCCCCGGCCGGGCAGGCGCTCGTCACCGCCTCCGTCCTCGGCACGCCGACGATGGACGACGAGGCGCTGGACGCGACGGCGCGGGCGCAGCTCCGCGGCTGGTTCGGCCCGCAGGTCGACGCGTGGCGCCGCCTCGACGTCTGCCGCATCCCGCACGCCCTGCCCGATCTGCCCGGCCTCGAGCCGCCCGAGCGCCCCCTCCACGTCCGAGACGCCCTCTTCATGGCCGGCGACTGGCTCCGCAACGGCTCCATCGACGGCGCGCTCGTCGCCGGGCGCCACGCCGCCGAGGCGGTGACGGAGGCGCTGCGGTAGGCTGCCACACGCAGCCGGCCGGGGCGGGACGTCCCGCCCGTTCTCATTCCCCGACACAAGAGCGCCCCGGCCGACGCGAGGTCAGCCGGGGCGCGAGGGCGTCAGGCGCCGTCTCGGCCTCAGGCCGGGATGCGGATCTGCTGGCCCGGGTAGATCTTGTCCGGGTCGCCGATGACCTCCTTGTTGGCCTCGAAGATCTTGTTGTAGTCGCCGGCGTCGCCGTACATCTCCTTCGCGATCTTGGAGAGCGAGTCGCCGCTCTTGATCGTGTAGTAGCGCGTGGCACCGGTGGCGGCAGCGCCGGCGGCGGGCGCCGCGGCGGCAGGCGCCGTCAGGCCGTTGTCGTTGACCGACGAGACGCCCTGGATGTTGCCGGCGACGAGCGCGGCCTTCTCCTTGGCTGCCATCGAGTCGGCCTGGCCGGTGAGCGTCACCTTGCCGTCGTCGAAGGTGGCGTTGAGGTTGGAGACGTGCGAGCCGAGCGCGGAGGCGACGGCGCCCTTCACGGCGTCAGCCTGGCGGCCATCCTTGCCCTTGAAGAGGTCCTGGCCGGCGTCTTTGAGGAAATCGAGGAGTCCCATGGTGTTGGATCGGGTGCGAGAGAGGAGGCCCGAGGGTTCGGGCCGGTGTCCCTTCACGCGGAGGTGCGCCGTGGTGTTCCGCGACACGGCTAACCGGCCGTTGCCGTGCTATGGAGTCTCACTCCTAATTTGACGCGTTCACAGCCGCCGCCGGTTAACATGCCTCAACAAACGGTTCGATCATTGCGCTGGCACGGTCGCGCGGCCTCGCCTTGCCTGTGCGCCACCTCGTCCCACTACCCCGTTTTCTCGGCTCTCCCATGCGGCACCTCCTGTTCGTCTTCGCCGCCGCCGTCGCCCTGACGGCCTCCGGCTGCGATTCCACCGGCATCGACACTCCTGGCGGCGGCACCCCCCCGGGCGGTGGCATCCCCCCCGGCGGCAACACGCCTGCGCTGGCCTTCGCCCCTGTCTTCCCGACCGCGACGTACCTCCGTACGGACGCCGCTACGGACGACGCGGCGCCGGTCCTGCTCTCGGACTACGGCCTCGCGCCGGGCGACGTCGCCTGCTTCCGAGCCGTCGGCGACGTCGACCTCGGCGGCGGGATGCGCCTCTCCTCCGAGGCCATCCGTGTCACCGGCGCCTTCAGCGCAAGCAACAGCCTCAGCGCTCGGACGGAGCTCAACCGCGTCAAGGACGTCATCGACGGCGACTGGTACGTCGAGACGCTCCCGGTCACGACCTCGGGCGAGACGACGAACATCGACGAGGACTTCGACGCGACGGACGCCTGCTGGCCGGTCCCGGCCGGGGCGACCCACGCCTTCTTCAGCGTCAACGACGGCTACTTCCTGGACAACACGGACCTGAACGCGGGCGGCCAGCCCTTCGGCGTCGTCGTCAGCGAGCAGTAGCACACGCTGCCGGAATGCGCCGCGGCCGCGGGCTCCGAGCGAGCTCGCGGCCATTGTCAGTTTGAAGAGGGGCATAGATCTGCGGCCGTACAGAGGCAGCGGCCCTCCAGTTTGGAGAGAGCGCTCCGATCCAGCACTCACTACGACCTCTCCAAACCTCAAACTCCAAACTGCATTCAGATAGTTGCCGTGCGGCCGGCGTTCTGGACGCGGAGCCAGTCCATCAGCGGCGCGAAGTAGTCCAGCATCGGCTGCGCCGTCAGCGGCTGGCCCGTCGTCTCCTCGAGGAGCCGGTTGCCGTCGACGAGCGCGCCCGGTCGGAGCAGCGTCTTGAGGAAGTCCCCGACCTCGCGGCGGCCGTAGTAGTCCGTGTCGCGCGGGTCCTCGTGGAGGATCTCGCGGGCGATGTGGTCGTGGAGCTGGAACAGGAGGACGTACGAGAGGGCGTAGTCGTAGTACTGCGCCGGGTCGTCGTTGATGTGCGTCTTGGTGGCCGCGTCGTTGAAGAGCGCGCCGACGGCAGCGCGGGCGGGGTCCGGCGGGGCGATGCCCTGGAACTCGCGGGCGTACTGCCACCAGCGCGCGTTCCACTGCTCGACCGGCATGTCCTCGCTGTAGAGGTCGTGCTCCCACGACGGCATGACGCCGGTCGAGAACGGGATGAAGGTGACGTAGCTGAGCGCCTCGCGGAGGAGGTTCTGGATGGGGTCGGGCGTGGCGACCGAGTCCGTCTCGAGGCCGACGTGGGCGATGAAGCGCGGCTGCATCGCGGCCAGCCCCATGAGGCTGCCGACGGCCTCGTGGTACGCGCGGGTGGCGCCCTCGCGGAGCAGCGGCGGCACCTCGGGGCGGCTGTACTGGAGGTAGTAGTAGATGTGGCCGAGCTCGTGGTGCGTCGTCTCATACCACTCGGCGTTGGTCTCGACCGACATCAGCGAGCGCACGTCGCGGTCGAGGTCCATGTGCCACGCGCTCGCGTGGGTGTTCTTCTTGTACGGCGAGCCCGCGGGCAGCGGATAGAGGCTCGATCGGTCGTAGAAAGAGCGCGGGAGCGGCTCGAAGCCGATCGACGTGTAGAAGCGCTCGGCCTGCTGCACGAGCCACTCGGGCGTGTGCGTGGCGAGGGCGGCGTCGAGGCCCGCGGCGGCGTCCGGGCCACCCGTCGTGTCGGCGAGGCTGGCGAGGGCGGACCAGTCCTGGCCCCAGCGGTTCGGCAGCCAGTCTGCCGGGATGAGGTCCGGGACGGGCTGGTGGTACTTCCGCGCGAGCTCGTAGCGGGCCCACGTGTGGAGCTCGCGGTAGAGCGGGCGCAGCTCGTCGTTGATCTGGCGCATCTGGGCGAGCATCTCGTCCGACGTCTGCCCGTAGTCCTGGACCTGGTACGCGAAGAAGTCCGGGAAGCCGAGCGCCTGGACGGTCCCGTTGCGGAGGTCGCGGAGCGTCGCGAGGCCGTCGGTGAGCGTCGGGCCGATGTCCTTGGAGGCGTTCCAGGCGGCACGGCGCTCGGCGAGGTTCGTGGACGTGCGCAGGGTCTCGTCGATGTCGTTCGGGGTGACCTCGACCGAGTCGATGTGGAAGGTGTAGCCGTAGAGGAGCTCGGTCTGGGCAGCCTCGGCGGCGATGCGCTGGCGGACGAGCGGGGCGACGGTCTGGGGGTTGCCGGCGGCCTTGTAGAGGATGGCCTCGAGCTGGCGGACCTGCACGTCCGAGAGGATGGCGCGGCGCGTGAGCAGCGCCTGCGCGCGCGCGATGTTGTCCGACGAGCCCGTGAACTCGCTCAGCGCCTCGTTGGCCATGCGCACGCGGGCCGCCTGGGCGGTGTCGCCCTCGACGATGCGCGTGTTGGCGTCCCACTCGGCGTTGGCCGACGCAGTGTAGAGCGGGACGTAGCGGCGGTCGTAGTCGTCGAGGAACAGGGCGGCCTCCTCGCGGACGCCGGCGTCGGTGGCCGGCGCGAGCGTCTCGGTCGACGGCGGCGGCGCCTCGAGGCGCGCCGTCTCGACGCCGGCAGAGCATGCGCCGAGCGCGACGGACGCGGCGAGGACGGTGAACAGGGATCGGGTCACAGGTGGGATAGGTTGGGACGGCCGAAGGTACCGGCCAGAATCGGGTTCGGGGACGAACGGCGCGGCGGCGTGCGTCCGTACACGAGTCGCGGATCGGATGCCATCCGGTAGAGACGCCCCGCGGGGGCGTCTCCGACATCACCCCCGCCCGCCGTCGTTCCACGGCCGCAGGCGTTCGACTACGGGCCAAGCACGGACCGAGACGCTCCACCGGGGCGTCTCTACGGTGAACGCCTGCGGCACTTCCCATCGCGGCGCCTCGGTCCGACCATTCCCCATTTCCCTTGCCGACCGTCACGCACGCCTCCGGATCGTACGCCATCCACACCGAGGCGCTCGCCACAGCGCCGCGGCGGCTCCGCGACGCTGGCCTCGAACCCGGCCTCGCGCTCGTCGTGACCGACGAAACCGTCGGCGGGCTCTACCTCGACGTGCTCGCGGACGCGCTGCGCGCGGACGGCTGGCAGCCGCACCCGGTCGTGGTGCCGCCGGGCGAGGGCTCGAAGTCCATCGCCACCTTCGCCGGCGTGTGCGACGCGTGCCTCGCGGCCGGCCCGAGCCGGCAGACGCCCCTCCTCGCCCTCGGCGGCGGCGTCGTCGGCGACCTCGGCGGCTTCGCCGCGGCGACGCTGCTGCGCGGCCTCCCGCTCGCCCAGCTCCCGACGACCGTCCTCGCGCAGGTCGACTCGTCCATCGGCGGCAAGACGGGCATCAACACCCGCCGCGGCAAGAACCTCGTCGGGGCGTTCCACGCGCCGCTGTTCGTGCTCGCCGACCCGGCCGTGCTCGCGACGCTGCCGGAGCGCGAGGTTCGCTCCGGGCTGGCCGAGGCCGTCAAGCATGCGCTCCTCGCCGGCGGCGACCTCTTCGAGACGATGGTCGCGGCGCCGCGGTGGGAGGAGCGTCTCGCGGAGATCGTCCCGATGGCTGCGGCCGTCAAGGCGGCCGTCGTCTCCGGGGACGAGCGCGAGGCGGGCGAGCGGGCGTTCCTGAACCTCGGGCACACGTTCGGGCACGCGCTCGAGGCGGCGGCGGGCTACGGCACGCTCACGCACGGCGAGGCCGTCGCCGTCGGGATGCGGGCGGCCCTGCACCTCTCGGCGAGCCTGGCCGCCGGGCGGGCCGTGGAGCCGCTCCCGGAGCCGTGGGCGGCGATGGACGCGCTCGTCCGACGCCTCGACCCACCGGCCGTCCCCCACGCGCTCACCGACGACGCGCTCGTCGCGGCGATGACGTCGGACAAGAAGCGCGACGCGTCGGGCCTGCGCTTCGTCGTGCTGGACGGCGTCGGGGTGCCGCGGCTGGCGCAAGGCGTGCCCGAGGCGCGCGTGCGGGCGGCGTGGGCGTTCGCGCGGCGCGTGTGACCGGACATCGGCGTGCCGGCCTGCTCGGCCTGCGCCTTCAGCCGCGCGCACCCGACGTGGTTCCGCTGCTCCCGCTCGGGCAGAGCAAAGGTTTTTTAGAAGTATTTCGTCTTTATTAACGTCAGGATCACAGTCCGTGGCCTATGCTGCGCACGCCCTCTCAGCCCGAGGCGGCACTCTCCTCTTGCTGATCCGGACAGATGCCCTCCTCTCGCGTTGCCGAGTCCCGGCCGAGTCTCCTCCGCCTGCTCGGCGTGCTCGCCGGCGTCTGGGCGGGGCTCGTCGTCGGCATCTCGTTCCTCGAGGCGCCCGTCAAGTTCACCACGCCGAGCCTGACGCTCCCGGTGGGGCTCGACGTGGGGCGGCACGTGTTCGCGGCGCTCAACCTGACCGAGCTGGCCCTGGCCGTCATCACCGTAGGGCTCGTGTGGGCGTCGGGCGCGCCGCGCCGCATGTGGGTCGTGCTAGGGGCCGTGTGGCTCGTCGTGCTGGCGCAGACGGTGTGGCTGCTGCCGGCCCTCGGCGCGCGGGCCGCGCTTATCATCGGCGGCGGCCATCCGCCGGCCGCGCCCGCGCTGCACCTGCTCTACGGCGCGGCCGAAGGGGCGAAGGTGCTGGCGCTGCTCGCCGTCGCCTGGCTCGCGTCCCGGCCGGCGGGCACGCCGGCGCTCGTGGCGGACCTGCCGGCTCACCACCTCACGGCCCCATGACCGTCCCGACCCTTTCCACCCCAGGCGCGCCCGCCTGGGAAACGTCTCCGCGGGCCGAGCGCGCCCGCGCCCTGCTCGGCGAGGCGCAGGCCCGCCTCGACGCGGCCCGTGCGGCGGCGGCGGACGCCCGCTACACGGCGGCGCTGCCGGACGTGCTCGCCGCCTTCCGCGCCGCGCTGCGCGCCTTCCTCGCCTGGGACGGCGAGGAGATGGACGACGACTCGGCCGACCTCGACCGCCTCGCCGGCCGCGCCGTCCGCCTGTCGAGCGTCCTCAAGACGCCCGTTCATCGCGCGCTGCACCTGGCCCGGCGCGCGCCGGCCATCGCGCAGGCCGGCCTCCTCTCCGTCCACGACCGCGAGGACGTCGAGACGGGATGGCACACGGCGCGCAACCTCCTCGGGGCCGTGCGGACGGTGCTGCCCGCCGCCCTCACCGCGACGCCCGAACCGGCCGCTGCTGCGCGCCCCCGCCCATGACCGACCACGACGTCCAGGACGAGCGCACGCGCGGCGGGTTCGTGATCGCGCTGTACCTCGCCGCCGCCCTGCTGCTCGGGTACATCGTCTTCCGCGTCGTCCAGGACCGGCAGGCCAGGCTGGCGCCGCCCGAGGACGCGGCGGCGCAGTCCTCCACACCCTCGACGCCATGAGCTACGCGCCGCTCCTCGTCATCGTCGGCATCCTCGTCGGCGGCGCCGCCGCCACGCTGACGGTGCTGTTCCGCGCCGACCGCGCGGGCCTCTTCCGCCACCTCTCGGCCGGTGCGACGGTCCTGTTCGACGAGGCCGAGCCGCCGGGCGTCCCGCAGGACCAGCTCTTCGCCCCCGACGCCACCCGCCCGCCCCAGGCCACATGACCCCGTCGTCCCCTGTCCTCCCCGAGGCCGCCGAGGCCGTCCTCCCGACGCCCGGGCGCCTCACCGACGCCGTCCTCGAGGACGTCGTCACGTGGCGGCGGCGCGTCGACGCGGCGTCGCGGCGGCCCGTGCTGGCCTACGTGCTCAGCGGCGTCGTGTGGCTCGTCGTCGGGACGGGCTTCGCGCTGCTGGCCTCGTTCAAGCTCGACGAGCCGGACTGGCTGGGCCAGACGGCCGCGCTGACGTTCGGGCGCGTCCGCCCGGCGCACCTCGCCGCGATGGTCTACGGCTGGCTCTCGATGGTCGACATCGGCATCATGATCTGGCTGTGGGGGCGGCTGCTGAAGACGGAGGTCCGCCACACGGGCGTGCTCCTCGCCAGCTGTGCGCTGTGGAACGTGGGCATGGTGATTGGGATCATCGGGCTGCTCGCCGGCGCCTCGACGGGCGTCGAGTGGGTCGAGATGCCCGTCGCCTCGTTCGTCTGCATCGTGCCGGCGCTGGGGCTGGTCGCGTTCTCGATGCTGGCGTCGCTGCGGCGGCGGCGCGTGCAGCACCTCTACATCTCGGTGTGGTACCTCGGCGCGTGCATGCTGTGGACGCCGATCCTGCTCGTCGCCGTGCTGCTGCCGATCTACTCCGGCGTGCCGCACGCGACGGTCAACTGGTGGTTCGCGCACAACATCCTGGGGCTGTGGCTGACGCCGATCGGGCTGGCGTCGGCGTACTACTTCATCCCGAAGGTCGTCGGGCGGCCGGTGTACTCGTACCACCTCTCGTACCTCGGCTTCTGGACGCTGGCGCTGTTCTACAACTGGGCCGGCGTGCACCACCTCGTCGGCGGGCCGGCGCCGCAGTGGCTCGTCACGGTCAGCATCACGTTCAGCGTGATGATGATCATCCCGGTGCTCGTCGTCGCCGTGAACCACCACATGACGGCGTTCTCGCGCATCCGGCGCGTGGTCTACAGCCCGACGCTGCGCTTCGTCGTCTTCGGGGCGATGAGCTACACGGCCGTCAGCCTGCAGGGGGCGCTGATGCCGTTCCGGTCGCTGATGGAGGTCACGCACTTCACGCACTACACGATCGCGCACTCGCACCTCGGGATGTACGCCTTCGGCACGATGATCGCCTTCGGCTCGGTGTACTACATCCTGCCGCGGGTGACCGGCTGGGAGTGGGCGAGCCGGCGGCTGATCGCGCTGCACTTCTGGACGACCGGGCTCGGCATCGGGATGTACGTCGTCGGGATGACCATCGGCGGCGTCATCGAGGGCCGCATGATGAACGACGCGAGCATCCCGTTTCTCGACATCGTCGCGGCGACGAAGCCGTGGCTGTGGAGCCGCTCCGTAGCGGGCGTGCTGATGACCGTCGGCCACCTGACGTTCGCGTATCTCGTGTGGCAGATCGTCCGCCACCGCGGCCCGGCCCCGACCGGCCCGGTCTACTTCCGCACGCCGCCGGCCGGCGTCTTCGGGCAGGGCGACGGCGGCCCCGTCGACTCCTCGGCCCTGCTCTAGCCATGCTGACCCGCCCCGCCCTGCTGTTCCTCGGCGCGTTCGCCGCCATCCTGATGAGCTTCACCGCGCTCGCGCTCGTGCCGAAGCTGCAGCTCACCGCCATCGAGCCCACGCCCGGCACCGAGGAGCTCTTCGGCGCGCAGGTCCGCGGCCGGGAGATCTACATCCGCGAGGGCTGCATCTACTGCCACACGCAGCAGGTGCGCCCGCCGGGCTACGGCGGCGACATCGCGCGCGGCTGGGGGCCGCGCGGCTCGCTGCCCGGCGACTACGTCTACGACCGCCCGCACCTGCTCGGGACGATGCGCACCGGCCCGGACCTGCGCGACATCGCCAGCCGGCAGCCCTCGTCCGCGTGGCACTACGCCCACTTCTACAACCCGCGCTCGGTCAGCCCCGGCTCGATCATGCCGCCCTTCCCATGGCTCTTCACGACCGTCGAGGTCGGCCCTGGGGGCGCGCCCGCGGACGCCGTCGCTCTCCCGCCGGGCTTCGCCCCGCCGGGCCGCGCCGTCATCCCGACCGAGGAGGCCGAGGCGCTCGTCGCCTACCTGATGACGCTTAAGCTGGAGCCCCTCGCGGACCCCACCGCCACCGAGTGACCGCCATGCCCGACCCGCTCCAGCCCGCCCTCGTACCCGCCGACGACGAGCACGAGCACGACGAGCCGCTGGACCAGCTCTCGCCGTTCTTCCGCGAGACCGCCCTCTCCCCCGAGGGCGCCGAGCCGCCGCCACTGTGGCTGTGGGTGTCGCTCTTCGGCGTCGTCCTCTTCTCCGTCTACTACCTCGGCGCCAACGTCGGCGACTTCAGCCCGTGGCCGTGGCTGCGGCACCCCGGCGCGTCCGCTGCTGCGCCGGCCGTCGCCGCGGTCGACGGCGGGCAGGTGTACCAGCTCAAGTGCCTCGCCTGCCACCAGGCCGAGGGCACCGGCCTGCCGGGGGCCTTCCCGCCGCTCGCCGGCTCGGAGTGGGTCGCGGGCGACAAGGGCGTCGTCATCCGGATCCTGCTCCACGGCCTGAGCGGACCCGTCGACGTCGCCGGCGTGACCTACAACGGGGCCATGCCGGCGTGGGACATGCTCTCGGACGCCGAGATCGCCGCCGTCACCTCGCACGTGCGCTCGAGCTGGGGCAACACCGCCGAGCCGATCTCGGCCGAGGAGGTCGCCGCCGTGCGCGCCGCCGTCACGGACCACCCGGACCCGTGGACGGCGGACGAGCTGGCGCGGCCCGAGAACCGGACGCTCCCCGCCGCGGGCGGCGACTCGACGACCGCCGCGACGGCGCGATGACGCGCTGCGCGCACTGCGACCTGCCCGTGCCGGGCTGCGGCGTGCCCGGCAAAGGCGCGGACGGCACGCCCGGCGCGGCCTACTGCTGCTCCGGCTGCCGGATGGTGGCCGAGGTCCTCGGCCAAGAGGACGCCGGCGCGCGCTCGCCCGAGGAGCAGGCGCTCCTCTACCGCCTGTTCGTCGGTGCCCTCCTGGCCGGCTTCACGATGGTCCTCTCCATCGCCATCTCGTCGGGCTACGGCTTCGGCGCGCTGCGCGCTCTCCGCAGCGACATCGACGCCGCGCACTGGGTGCTCCTGCTGGCGGCCGTCCCGGCGCTGGCGCTGCTCGGCCCGCCCGTGCTGCGCGCGGCCGCGGGCGACCTGCGCCGCGGCCGGATCACGCTCGAGGTCCTCTTCGCCCTCGGCACGACGAGCGCCGTCGCCGCGAGCGCCGTCTCGTTCGTGCGCGGCACCGGCCCGGTCTACCTCGAGACGGCCACGATGCTGCTCGCGCTCTACACGCTCGGCCGCTACCTCGACGCCCGCACGCGCGGCCAGACGACGCGCGTGCTCCAGCGCCTCCTCGACGTGCCTGACGCGCCCGTCGACCGGCTGAGCCCCGACCCCGGCCCGGTCCTGCCGGACGCCCTCCGCGTCGGCGACGTCGTCCGCGCGCGTGCCGGCAGCGTGCTCCCGGCCGACGGCACCGTGCTCCGCGGGCAGAGCTTCGTGGACGAGGCCCGGCTGACGGGCGAGAGCGCGCCGGCGGCGAAGGGGCCGGGCGCGCCGGTCTACGCCGGCACGGCGCCCCTCGACGGCGCCCTCGTCGTCCGCGTCGACGCGACGGGCGAGGCGCGGCGGCTGGCGCGCGTGGAGCGGCTGATGCGCGAGGCGCTCGAGCGGCCGCCGCGGATCGTCCAGACGACCGACCGCATCCTGCGCGTCCTCGTCCCCGGCGTGGTCGTGCTCGCCCTCGCCACGTTTGCGGGCTGGTTCGCCGTGGCCGGCTTCGAGCGCGCGCTCTACGCGTCGCTGTCGGTCGTGCTCATCGCGTGCCCGTGCGCGCTCGGGCTGGCCGTCCCGCTCGTGCTCCACGTCGCGCTGGGGGCGGCCGCTCGGCGCGGCGTGCTCGTCCGCTCCGGGCAGGCGCTCCTCGACCTGGGCGATGTGCGCGCGGTCGCGCTGGACAAGACGGGCACGCTCACCCGCCCGGGCACGGTGCGCATTCTCGTCCCCGAGGCGCCGGGCACCGCCGCAGGCTTCGCATCCGGTGACGGGCAGGCGACCGGCATCCCGGTCCCGGCCGACCTTCACGCCGACCGTCTGCTCGCGCTCGCCGCGGCCGTCGAGGGCGGCGTGGACCATCCGCTGGCGACGGCCGTCCGCGCCGAGGCGGCGGCGCGGCGCGTCGCCGTGCCGGAGAGCGCCGAGGCGCACGTCCTGCCCGGCGTCGGCGTCCGCGGGCGGGTTCTGGACGAGGGCCTGCTCCGCGACGTCGCGGTCGGCAATGCCGGCGTGCTGAGCGGCGTGCCGGCCGACGCCCCGTTCCGCGCCGCCGCGCTCCGCGCCGAGGCGGAGGGGCTCCGCGCCCTGTTCGTCGTCGTGGACGCGCGCCCCGTCGCGGTCCTCGCGCTGGGCGAGCGGCCGGTCGAGCACGTCGAGGAATCCGTCCGCGACCTCCGTGCGCAGGGCCTCCACGTCGAAATCCTCTCGGGCGACCGCGCCGAGGCGACGCGCGCGCTCGCCGAGCGCCTCGGCGTCCCGTTTCGCGGCGGCGTCTCGCCCGAGGACAAGCTCGCCCGCGTAGACGCGCTCCGCGCTGCCCACGGCGCCGTCGCGATGGTCGGCGACGGCATCAACGACGCCGCGGCGCTCGCCGCGGCCGACGTCGGCGTCGCGCTCGCGCACGGCGCCGCGCTCGCCGTCGAGGCCGCCGACGTGGCGCTCTACGACGGCGACCTGCGGGGCCTGCCATGGCTCGTCGGCCTCGGCCGGCAGGCCCGGCACACCATCCGGCAGAACCTCGTCTGGACGTTCGCCTACAATGCGGTCGGGCTGGGCCTCGCCGTGGCCGGGCTGCTCCACCCGCTCGTGGCCGTCGTCGTGATGACGCTCTCGAGCGCGGCCGTGACCTGGAACGCCGTCCGCCTCGGCGCCCGCGTGTCCGGTTCCCCTCGCACTGCGTGATCCGATGACCGTCGCTCCCCTCGTCGCCGCCTTCGTCTTCGGCTTCGCCGGCAGCCTCCACTGCGTGGGGATGTGCGGGCCGCTCGTGCTGCTGCTGGCGCAGGACCGCCCGTCGCCGGCGCGCCTCCTGATCCGGCAGGTGCTCTACTACCTGGGCAAGACCGGGGCCTACGCGCTTCTCGGGGCCATCGCGGGCACGCTCGGCGCCGGCCTCGGCAGCCTCTTCGCAGGCATGCAGGGCGCGCTGAGCATCGGCCTCGGCCTCGTCCTCATCGGGATGGGCGTCGGCCTGCTGCGGAACGCGCGGTGGATGGAGGGCGGCGGGGCGCTCGCCCGGCTCCCCGGCTTCCGCGCCGCGATGGCGTTCTTCATGCGCCGCCGGAGCCCGGCCTCGACGCTCGCGCTCGGCTTCCTCAACGGGCTGCTGCCGTGCGGGCTCGTCTACGCCGCGCTCGCGATGGCCGTCGCCGCGGGCTCCGCGCTCGGCGGCGCGCTCACGATGGCCGCCTTCGGCCTGGCGACCGTCCCGGCGCTGGTCGCCGTCGTCACGTTCGGCGCGCTCCTCCGGTCGCGCGGCCGCGCCGGGCTGAGCCGGATCGCGGGCCTCGTCGCCGTCGTCGCCGGGATCGTGACCGTGGTACGGGCGATGCCGTGGATGGACCACGCGATGCACCTGATGCACCACGGCTGAGCGGTGACGTCCCGGCTGACGCAGGCGGTCCAGACTCTGCCGAGACCCGCTCGACGCCGTCACGCCGGGCGGCCTGCGCCGGGGATCGTGAGGCAGGCGACGGCGTGGACGGGCAGGTCGAGGTCGACGACGAGCGCACCGCCGTCGTGCGCCGTCGCGATGGGCTCTGCCCCGGTCTCCGACGCTGCGTGGAGCGCCTCGAGCTGCTCGGGCGTCGGATACGTCGGCTCGCCCATCGCCTCCCACGCCCGGCGCGCGTTCGCGTGGTCCGCATCGACGCGTTCGACGGTCGCCGCGGGCGTTCCGGCGACGCTGGCCAGCCGGAGCCGAACCTGCGCCGGGGCGACGGCGTGCGCCGGCAACGCGTGGTTCGTCAGCAGGACGACGAGGTCGTCGCCGCGGCGCGTCACCGTGCAGTCGACCGTCGGGTGCGCCCCGTCGACGGCGAGGCGCTCGTCCCCCAGGCGATGGAGCAGTTCGAAGGCGCGGTATGCCGGCTTCGCGACGCCGTGGATCGTCAGCAGCCCGAAGCCGCCGTGGAAGGGCACGCTCGAGAAGTAGTTCTCCTCGAAAATGTCCGAGAACGTCCAGAACGAGTAGCCAGCGACGATCCCGTCCACGTCGAGGCACGACCGGGCGACGAACGCCGCGGCGTAGGGGTCGTCGTTGCGCCAGAAGAACGGGTTGGAGGACGTGCTCCACTCGGTGTAGATCACGGGCCGGCCGCCGGCGTGCCGCGCGACCTCCTGCGCCTGCTCGCGGAGCACGCCGCGCCGCGAGGCGGCGAGCTGCTTCTCGGTGTCGTCGCCGGGCTGCCCGAAGGCGTCGGTCGGGTAGTGGTGCGTCGAGACGAAGTCCAGCGGCAGGCCCGCGCCGTCGACGTAGGCCACGAAGGCCTCGATCCACCCGTTGTTGGCCGTCGCCGGGCCGCCGACCTGGAGGCCGCCGTCTATCTCCTTGAGCGCCTGGGCGGTCCAGCGGTAGAGGTCGAAGTACTCGGCCTGCGTGCCGTCCCAGAAGGCGGTCAGGTTGGGCTCGTTCCAGACCTCGAAGTGCCAGGTCCGCACTTCGGCGGCGCCGTAGCGCGTGACCAGCGCCGCGGCGAAGCGCCGCACGAGGTCCGCCCACGCGTCGGGGTCGCGCGGCGGCGTGACGTTGGCGGCGTAGTGGAAGACCGTCGTGGCGCCCTGCGCCAGCGCGCGCGGCATGAAGCTGAGCTCGACGAACGGCGTCATCCCGAGCCCGACGATGCCGTCGTAGATCTGGAAGGCGTTGTAGAACGAGTCCACGTTCTGGCCCTGCTCGATCGTGAACGTGCCCACGTCGTCCGAGAGGATGCCGTGGAAGCGGACGGCGCGGACGCCGAGCTCGCGGCGGCAGCGCTCGAGCTGCTCGAGCCAGTCGCGGCGGAGCGCGAGCGTCGCG
>JBBSQZ010000020.1:0-20188 GCA_038243565.1 Rhodothermales bacterium
CCGGCTCCACCAGCCCCAACCGACCATGGGTCAGCAGCAGCTCCTCCTCCTCGTCCTCGGCATCGTCATCGTCGGCCTCGCGGTCGTCGTCGGCATCCAGGCCTTCGGCGAGAACCAGAAGAAGGCCAACTCCGACGCGATGACCAACGACGTCATCCGCATCGTTTCCGACGCGCAGGCATGGAACCTCAAGCCGAAGGCGTTCGGCGGCGGCAACGGCGAGTTCACGGACGTCACGCTCGAGAAGCTCGGCTACACCGTCTCCGCGGACGGGGTCTACACGAACCTCAACGGGGACTACAAGCTCGTCAGTGATGCGACCGCGTCCCAGTTCATCGTTCAGGGCTGCAAGCCGAGCACGGGCAACCTTGTCCAGGCGACCGCGACCGGCACGACGCCGGGCAGCATCACGACGATCGTGAAGAACGGGGTCGTCGATGCGGACTGCACCTTCACGGGTCTGTAGGTTCGGCCCAGCTTTTGCCGGCACCGTTCGGCGCTCGCGCTCCCCCGTTGCCCTGGCCGCGGGGGAGTGCCTCGTTTAGGTGCTCTTCTGCTGCGCGCCGGCGAGTCCTCGCGCGGCGCAGGGCTGGACGAACGGCCTGCCGAGCTTCTGGAGCACGAACCAGGTCGTGGGCACGCTGCCGCCGGAGCAGGCCCGACGCTGGCTGGAGACGCTACCTCACCGAGGGCGACGTCCGTGGCATGCTGGCGTTCGCCGCAAACCACGAACGGCGCCTGTTTGCCGCCGCCTGAGTGTGGTGACGCTACGGTTTCAGCGGATCGAGGTGCCAGCGCAGCGGGTTGTCGAGGATGTACTGGCGGATACGCGCCCGCTCCGCCTCGTCGCGGACGATTCGGTCGTGGAACCGGCTCTGCCACAGGCTCGCCCCGACCCCGCCCCACAACCGGTTGACCTCCCGCGCTACCGCCGCCTTGTAGGAACCGACGATGCTGGACACCGACCGCCCAACCGGCGCGGCAAACGCCCGGCGGGTCCAGACCGGCACCGGCCCTGACGTGGCGGGGAGATGGCACGCCATGTCCCTACGGCGGGCATCGTCGCCTCTGGTCGGACCACCACCCCCGGCGACCGATCTCGGGTCGGGCGCGGACGGATCGTGATTCGCCGCGTTGGGATCTGCTGCGGTGGGATCCGCTGCGTCGGGATGCGCCGCGTTGGGGTTCGTAGGGACATGGCGTGCCATGTCCCCGCGGCCTTCCCCGGCGTCAGACCCGTCGTCCGGCATCAGCCCGGACAGGACGTGGACGTGGTTGGGCATCACGACGAAGACGTCGGGCACCAGGTAGGGCCGAGCGGCCAGCGTCCGGAGCCACTCCGCCTGCGCAATCCGGCTGGCGTCGCTCAGCACGACCTCCGCCTCGACGACGTCGCCAAACACGAGCGCCCGGTTGCGTGCGCACACGGTCACGAAATACCAGCCTGCCCGGCGGTAGTCGTAGCCGCCGAGGCGAGGGGAGCGTCGGGCATCGGCCATGGAGCAACATACAGACTGGAGGCCGGACAGGCAGGGACTGGACATGGCACGCCATGTCCCTACGACGGATCGTCCGCGACGGATCGTCCGCGACGGCTGACCCAGCGCAGGAATCCACCCATCGTAGGGACATGGCGTGCCATGTCCGCCTGCGTCTCGTCTCGGCGCCGGCGTCTCGTCTCGGCGCCTGCGTCTCGTCTCGGCGCCTGCGCCTGCGTCTCGGCGCTCACCGGTACCCGGCCGTGCCGCAAAACGGACGCCACGTTTACGGACGCCGCAACCCGGGCGATACCCACGGCCCCCACCCGCGGCCCCGGCCGCCTTCCCGCGCTCACATGGCAGAGTTCCGCTTCAGCGGCCTTTCGTCGGGCGGCCAGACCGTCCAGGGCACCGTCTACGCGCCCAACAAGCGGACGGCCCAGAAGAAGGTCCAGACGCTCGCGCAGAAGCACACCTTCACGCTCCGCGACCTCGAGGAGCGCATGCTCTTCCGCTACAAGGTCAAGCACCCGACCGGCAAGGTCGTCAAGGGCGAGCAGAAGGCGTACCAGCAGGACGAGATCCGGACGGCGCTCGAGCGGATGGGCCTCGAGGTCCTCTCGATCCAGAAGAACCTCATCAACTTCTCCCGCAAGCCGCCGACGGGCGACGTCATCATGTTCGTGCGCCTCGCGTCGAACCTGCTGATGGAGAAGA
Organism: Rhodothermales bacterium; assembly: GCA_038243565.1. Classification (GTDB taxonomy): domain Bacteria; phylum Bacteroidota; class Rhodothermia; order Rhodothermales; family Rubricoccaceae; genus DASVSE01. The sequence goes on from JBBSQZ010000020.1 coordinate 2,196, forward strand.
TGCCGTTCTCCGAAGTCATGAACCTCCTCATGGCCGACATCTCGTCGCCGGCGCTGAAGCACGTGCTGCGGGACATCAACTCGGACCTCAAGGGCGGCATGGAGGCCAAGCAGGCCTTCATGAAGCACCAGGACAAGCTTGGCATGTTCACCGCGTACATGCTCGGCGTGGCCAGCCAGTCCGGCAACATGGCCGAGATCTACGAGGCGACCGCCCGCTTCCTCGAGCGCAAGGACGAGTTCCGCAAGTCCGTCAAGAGTGCGCTCATCATGCCCGCCGTGACCATCATCGCGACGCTCGGCGTGTTCGTGTGGTACGTCTGGTACATCGTGCCCGCCACGGCCGGCCTCTTCGCCACGTTCGATGGCATCGAGCTGCCGCCGCTGACGACGTTCTCGCTCCAGATGTCGGCCTTCCTCGACCGCTGGATGGGCTGGATGGGCGTCATCGGGCTCATCACGGCCGTCAGCCTGTTCTCGTACTTCCGGACGCCCAAGGGCAAGTTCCTGATGGCGAAGTACATGATCCGGATCCCCGTCGTCGGGCAGCTGCTGCACAAGCTCAACATCGAGGTCTTCGCGCGCGTCTTCGCGATCCTCTACTCGGGCTCGGGCGAGAACCTCGAGGTCATCAAGGTCTCCGCCGAGGCGTGCGGCAACGCCTACATGGAGCACCAGATCAAGACGATCACGATCCCGATGATGATGGGCCAGGGCGCGGACCTCGTGAAGTCCATGGACGCCTCGGGCGTCTTTACGGCGATGACGCTCTCGCGCTTCCGGACGGGCGCCGAGACGGGCGCCGTCCGCAAGTCCGCGCAGCAGATGGCGGACTACTACGAGCGCGAGACGACGCTCAAGCTGAAGGTCGCCGTCGAGACGATCCAGACGTTCGTCGGCCTGTTCATCGGCCTCATGGTGGCCTTCCTCACGGTCCTCTCGGCCGAGACGGCCATGATCCGCCCGTCCGCCAACGACATCATGGGCATGGGCGGCTGAGCTCAGGCAGAAAAGGCGGTTTAAGGTTTAACGCTTGACCGTGTGACCCTTAAACCTTAAACATCAAACCGCATCTCCGATGTCCGCATTCTCGACTGCGCTCTCCCGCCCCGCCGGCGGCGGCCTCGCGGCGGCGCCCGCGGCGCCGGCCGTCCAGCCGCAGGCCTTCGCCAACGTCCAGGACCGCGTCGTGCAGGCGCTGCTGCGCCGCGGCATCGTGCTCGCGGCGCAGGTCGTCGAGGCGGAGAAGCTGCGGACGGACCCGCGCGAGCCGCTCTGGCGCGCCCTCGTGACGGTCCCGCACGTCGACCGCGACAAGGTCTTCGAGCAGGCGGCCGCGACCTACGCCTTCCGCCTCGCGCCGGTCAAGGACCGCGAGCCGGAGGCCGAGTTCGCCAAGACCGTCATCGAGTCGTTCGACGAGGAGCTCGGCAAGCGCCTCGTCCAGCTCGAGGCCGTCCCGTACGCCTACGCGCAGGACCAGCCGTCGGGCATCCTCAAGCTCGTCTTCATCACCGAGGACCCGATGCGGCCCGAGCTGCAGAAGGTCATCAATGCGCTCGAGCTCGAGCGCTTCGAGCTGTGCTACGCGCCCGGCGCCGTCGTGAGCCGCGTCGTGGACGAGGCGTTCCCGCGCAAGAACGAGTTCCTCGAGCGGATGGCCGCCGACGCCGGCCCGGATTTCGACCTCGGCGTCTCGTTCGAGACCGGCCAGAAGACGCTCGTCGACGAGGACGCGCTCGAGGCCGAGATCGCGTCGTCCAGCCTGATCAACCTCGTCGAGGCCGTCCTCGTCGAGGGCGTCCGCCTGGGCGCGTCCGACATCCACATCTGGCCCAACGCGCACAAGCAGACCGAGATCCACTTCCGCGTCGACGGGCGCCTCGCGCGGTGGCACCTCGAGGAGCGCGGCTCGCCCGAGGCGCTGCTCTCGGTGTTCAAGGACGCCGCGCTCAACGTGGACCGCTTCGAGCGCGACATGGCGCAGGACGGCTTCATCCAGCGCAAGATCGACGGCACGCTCATCCGCTACCGCGTCTCGATCCTCCCGATCGCCAACGCCGACCCCGAAGTGCGGAGCGAGTCCGTCGTCATCCGAATCCTCGACGACCGCAAGGTGGTCACGGACCTCTCGAAGCTCGGCCTCTTGGAGGGCGCGATGGCCAAGTTCGAGAAGGCGATCCGCCAGCCGCACGGCATGGTCATCCTGACCGGCCCGACGGGCTCGGGCAAGTCCACGACGCTCGTCGCGGCGCTGTCGAACGTCGTCACGCCCGAGGTCAACGTGCTGACCGTGGAGGACCCGGTGGAGTACATCATCCCGGGCGTCCGCCAGATCAAGCTCTCGCACAAGCTCAGCCTCGAGGGCGCGCTGCGCGCCATCCTCCGCCACGACCCCGACATCGTGATGGTCGGCGAGATGCGCGACAAGGACACGGCCGAGCTCGCGATCAAGCTCGCCAACACGGGCCACCTCACCTTCTCGACGCTCCACACCAACGATGCGCCCTCGGCGGTGAGCCGCCTCTACAAGATGGGCCTCGAGCCCTTCCTGATCGCCTACGCCATCAACCTCGTCGTCGCGCAGCGCCTCATCCGGACGCTCTGCGACACGTGCAAGCGCCCGGACCCCGCACCGGACCTGGTCCTCATCCGCGAGCTCGGCTTCACCGAGGAGGAGGTCCGCTCGAACGTCTTCTACACCGCGTCGACCGGCTCGTGCCCGACCTGCAAAGGGCGTGGCTACAAGGGCCGCCGCGCCTGCGCCGAGGCGCTCTACTTCTCGCCGGCCGTCCGCGCCGCGATCGTCGCCGCCGGCGGCGAGATCAACGAGGACGAGATCCGCCAGATCGCCGAGAGCGAGGGCATGCTCACGCTCGCCGCCTCGGCGCGCGTGCTCGTCGGCCGCGGCGAGGTCTCCATCGACGAGATGATGCGCGTGACCGCGGGCGAGCACTGACGGTCGGAAGGCGGAAGACAGAAGGCGGAAGTCGGAAGGGTTGGACTGACCTGCTCGCGACGTTCCAAACGTGCGCCGTTCGCCACGTCTGCCGCGTCTATCCGAACAGGTCATCCTGAGCGAACTGAGGGATCTCGACATGGACCGTCATGCATTGCGACGAGGTTCGCGCCGGGATCCTTCGCTTCGCTCAGGATGACAGAGTAGAACGGTGGTAGCAAATGTCGCCCGCCGCCCGCCCACCTTTCGGAACGCCGGGGTCGGTAAAAACGGACGGTTTACCCCCGGCGGGCGCGCGCTGAGACGGCGTGAGACGCAATGGCCCGGCAGGAGGGCACGCCCCCGTGCCATTCGCTGCTGCCGATCCCGCGGTGAGACGTGCGGGACGGTACGTGCACGTACCGTCTGCGACCCCGACTGCACACTCATGCCTCAGACGCTCCTCTCGCTCCTCGCGCTCGTCCTCGCCTCCCTGCTGGTGTTCAACCAGCAGCGGCTGACGACTGCGTCGCAGACGCGCATGGTGACCGATGAGATCGAACTCGCCGCGTCGGGCCTTGCATCCGACGTGCTCGAGTTCGCCGAGGCCCGCTCATTCGACGAAGCCACGACCCCGGGTGCCATCCAGACGCTCGAGCGTGTACCGGCTCTCCCGTCCCAGTTCTCGGGCAGTACCACCTTCGGGGCGACGGACCGCGGCACGGCCGGCTGCGACCTGCTCACGCCAGCCATCACGCCCGACTGCGACGACCTCGACGACCTCAACGGCCTCGTGAATGTCCCGGTCGACATCGTGCTTGCCAACGGCCGTCGCTTCCCGTTTACCGTCTCCACCGCGGTCATCTACGTCACCGGCACGACGAGCACGGCGGCACTCGCCACGCCGTCGCTGCACAAGCGCATTACCGTCCGCGTGCGGAGCAAGTTCGTCCGCCGCGGTCTCAGCGATGTGCTTGAGGCAACGCGCGTGATCTCCTACGACCCGATCAAGGCTGAGAAGGACCACGAAGACGTGTTCGGCCCGATCGGCACCTGACGTCTCTCCCCGCGGCACGGCCACCGGCGACGCCCTATGCAACCCATCTTCGACAATCTCAACTCGCTCATCATCGGCAGCATCCTGATCCTGACGATCTCGGTCACGCAGGGTCGCTCGCAGCGGGTGGGCATCGAGCAGATCGCCTCGCACTCGCTCAAGGCCAAGACGCTCGTCTTCGGCCACTGGGTCGAGCGCGACGTGCTCGGGCTTGGCGCTAACGTCGGGCGCAACACGTACCGCTTCAGCGACCCGGTGGTGGACGCGCGCGGCAACACGAGCGAGTGGACGTTCTTCAGCGACTCGGTGCGCGTCGACGGGAGCGTGCTGCGGCAGCTCGTCCGCTACCGCCTCGTCAGGACGCAGCAGGCGGCCTTCCGCGACACGACGTACCAGCTCTACAAGGTCGAGCGCGATTCGGCGACCGTCGCCGTGCACAACGGCGTGCCCGATGCGGTGGAGGAGAGCGACTGGCAGCGCGGCCTGTGGAGCATCGGCACGCTGTCGTTCTTCCAGATCAACCTGCTCGACCGCAGCGGCACGACGCCCCGCCTGAGCTCCGGTGCCGTCGACGTGGACCGGGCCGACTACGTCCAGGTCCGCTTCGGCGTCGTCCCCGAGTACGTCCTTAAGCCCGACAATTACCTCCGCGAGTTGTACTGGACGCGCACGATGAAAGTGCGCCCCTACTGGATGCCGCCCGCCTGAGCGGCTCCTGCCTGTTCCTCCTAACTACCGGCCACCATGGGAAAAGCACTCCTGCTTCTCGTTCTGGGCTCCAGCATCGCGCTGTCGACCCAACTCTTTACGTCGCAGGAAAGTGAGGGCCGCACGGCCCTCGCTCAGCGCGGGTACGAAGAAGAGACCATTGCGCGCGACGTTTCCGTGTCCGCGTTCAACGTCGCCATGGGCGACATTCGCCACCACGGCACCGCTCTCGTCGACGCCGTCCAGACGTTCAACGACGGCGCCTTCGGCGCCCGAACGGGCACCTTGACGGGCACCTTCGCCGGCAGCCGCTACACGTCGCGCGCCGTGCTGACGTCGGGACACAGCGTCCGGGTGATCTCGACCGGCCAGAGCGGCTACGACCCGGCGACGGGCACCTACCGCGCGTCGTACACGATGCACGACGAGTACCGCATTCCGGTGCTGACCGCCAACCAAGCGAGCCTGCTCAACGTGCGCTTCGTCGAGTCGGTGGCAGGCTACTGCTCGGCCGTCTTCTACCAGGCGTACACGTCTGGGATGCCCGAGGGGACCGTCCCGACGCCGCAGTTGCTCTTCTCGGCCAACAACTCGGACCGCCGCAACGTGCAGCCAGCGCGCGAGATCGTCGTGCAGCCGGGCACGCAGATGAACTTCTTCATCGGCGTCGACCAGAACTGCTCCTCGCGGACGACGACGATGAACACGTGCCAGGAGCGGGCCTACACCCGGTCGTACACGTTCGACCCGACCACCTTCGACCACGTCCACCATGCGCTCGACATCCCGGCGGCGTCGCTGAGCGACATCCGCGAGAACGTCTGGGCCCTCGTCGAGCAGAACCCGGCGTTCAGCCAGCGCTGGCGCATCGCGTGGGAGGACATCGAAAGGCGCGACTGGGACAACCCGACGGCCACGTCGTCGCTGAACAGCCTGCAGGCCACCAAGGCCTACGGCTACAGCGGCACCGGCTGGCCGAGCGCCAACAGCGAGGGCTACCGCGTGCTGGCCGACTACAGCAACCGACCGGACTTCAACGACCAGGTCATCGAGGTGTCGCTGACGCCGCTCACCTCGGCCGAGGCGCAGGCCCGCCTCGCGGCCGAGCGCCAGACGGAGCAGACCTGCAACCCGCCGCCGACCACGCCGCCGCCGACCACGCCGCCCCCGACCACGCCGCCCCCGACCACGCCGCCGCCGGGCACCACGAACGGTGCCGGCTGCACGTGCCAGGGCAAAAAGAAGGTCTACGTGATGCACCGCCCGCCAGGCAATGAGAGCAACGAGCAACGCATCTGCATCTCGACCAACGCCGTCAGCGCCCACATCGGCACCCACAACGACTACATCATCTGCCAGGGAAGCTGACCCTGGGGCCGTGCCCGGTCCGTCGCGGGGCCGCTCTCCACTCGGGGGGCGGCCCCGCGCCGCGTTCCGGCCCGTCTGTGAGTCGCTCAGGCCGTTACACCGAGTTACCAATCGTGCCGGGCAGGGGTAGGAAACACTCCATTTCGGCCGGGTGGACGCCAGGAATCGCCGATCCAGGCCGCCCGGACGATGCTCACCCGGCATGGCCTGTCTCTTGCCTCACCGCTCCCCGTCGACCCCTTACCTCTGTGAACGCGTGTCCTCCTCCGCCCGGCTTCGATCCCTCCGCACCCGGCGACGGGCACTCCGGCCAGCCCGCGCCGCCGGCATGGGCCACGCCGCTCTCGCCGGCGCCACCCGCCGCGCCGCCGAGCTTCGCCCCGATGGGCGCGCCCGCGCCGCCGGCCTTCGCGCTGTCCGCCGCGCCGTCCGCCGCGCCGGCCTTTGCGCCGCCGCCGTTCGCGGCGCCCGCCGTCGCGGCGCCCGCCGAGGAGCCGCGCCGCAACGCTGAGGGCTTCACGGCTTTCCCCGTGCTGGCCCGCGAGATCGCGCGCTCCGCGCCGCGCCTTTACGTCGGTGAGGAGCGCCTGAAGTTCTACTCCGAGCAGATCGGCCGCCTCACGGCGGACCAGCGCGCCGGCCTCCGCGACTTCATCGAGCAGTACGTCGCCCGGATGCACCCGATGGGCGCGTCCGACCTCGACATGGGCGGCCCCGCGACCGGCGGCCGCGTGTGGTACCGCGTCGACGGCGAGAAGACGCCGCACTTCGAGACAGGCACGCAGGCGCTCGACGAGATCGACGTCCTGATCCTGAACCTCCTCTCCGAGCGCCAGCTGAACGACCTCTGGGACGCCCGATCCGCAGACTTCTCGCACCAGATGGAGGGCGCCGACGGCGAGCGCTACCGCTTCCGCTGCACCGCCTACTACGACAACCTGCACCTCGGCGTCTGCCTCCGCGCCATCAACGACTCGGTCCGCGCCATCGCGTCGCTCGGCTTCCACCCGTCCATCGAGCGTGGGCTGCTGTTCTCGAACGTCAAGGCCGGGCTCGCGCTCGTGACCGGCGTCACCGGCTCGGGCAAGAGCACCACGCTCGACGCCATCATCGACGCCAACAACCACGACTTCGACGGCCACATCGTCATCATCGCGAAGCCGCTCGAGTACGTCCACGCGCCGGACCGCTGCATCATCCGCCACCGCGAGGTCGGGCCGGACGTGCCCAGCTTCAAGGCCGGCGTCCAGCAGGCGCTCCGCCAGGACCCCGACATCATCATGATCGGGGAGATGCGCGACCCGGAGACGATCGACGCGGCCATCGAGGCGGCGGACACGGGCCACAAGGTGTTCTCGACGCTCCACACGGCGTCCGCCGTCGAGAGCCTGGACCGCATGGTCGCGGAGTACCCGCCCAGCGAGCAGAACCGCGTCCGCGCGCGCCTCGCGGACGTGCTCAACTGCGTCGTGTCGCAGAAGCTGCCGCCGAAGATCGGCGGCGGGCGCGTGCTCTGCAAGGAGGTCCTCTGGGTGACGGCGTCCGTCAAGGCCGCCATCCTCAACAACAACACCGGCGAGATCTACCAGATGATGTGGGAGGGCGCGCGGCAGGGCATGACGACGCTCGAGCAGGACCTCGCGCGGCTGGTCCGCGAGCGCAAGATCACGCCCGAGACGGGCTTCCAGTACGCCAACAACAAGAAGCGTTTCCAGCAGCTCCTGCAAGCTGCTTAATGCGGTTTCAGGTTTAGTGTTTAACGGTAGAACATTAAGCCTTAAACCTTAAACCCGCATTCCGTCCCCCGACCCCGATGTCCGACACCTTCAGCTTCACCGACGACGACGCTCCTGACGAGTTCGGCGGCTCCTTCGACGGCTCCTTCGAGGCCTTCGGCGGCACCTTCGACGGCTCGTTCGAGCCGTTCGACGGCTCCTTCGAGGCCACCGACGCGACCTTCGAGGACGCCCCCGTGGCGGTCGAGCCGGCGCTCGAGCTGGAGGCCATGCCGGCGCCCGAGCCCACGCCTGAGGCCACGCCCGAGGCACCGCGCAAGCGCCGCGGCCGGGCGGCTGGCCGCGTCAGGGACAGCCTGCTGCTCGGCCTCCACGTGACGCCGCGCCAGGTCTTCGGCGTGCTCATCCGGCCGACGGCCGACGGCTACGAGCCGCTGCGCCAGTTCGTGCGCTCGCGCGCTGCCAGCGACGGCACGGCCATCTCCGGCGGCATCGACAGCGGCGCGTTCACGCCGGACACCGACGACCCGGCGGGCGAGGATGTCCAGTTCGGCGGTGTCGGCCAGATCGACTTCTCGGCCGAGTTCGCGGGCCTCGGCGGCGACGCCGAGATGAGCTTCGACGCGATGCTGGACCCGACGGCGAGCGCGCAGGCGAGCGCCCGCGCGCAGCCCGTCATCTACGAGATCCGCGACATCCTCGAGGAGTGCGAGCAGTCCGGCTTCTCGAAGCCCGCGCTCGCGTTCGTCGTCGGCGCCCCGGACGTCGAGTACGCCGAGGTGACGGCCGTGCCGGACGCGAAGAAGGGCAAGAAGGCACCGCCGAAGCCGGACGCGAAGGCCGCAGCAAGGGCGGCGGCGAAGGCGGCGCAGGCGAAGCCCGAGACGTCCGTGAAGCGCGAGCGCTTGGTGGCGCTGCTCCAGAAGGAGTTCCCCGCGGCCGACACCGAGCGGACCGCCTTCGTCCCGATGACGCCCCGCGACGGCCACCAGCGCTACTTCGCCGTGATGCCGGCGGCGTCCGAGCCCGTCGCGCCGAGCCTGTTCATGCTCCGCGAGCAGAGCCAGCACCGCAAGACGCAGTTCCGGACGCTCGAGGCCGAGGTGCCGCTCTTGATCGGGCTGGCGCGGATGACGATGCCGGCCGAGCCCAACGAGAACACGGCCCTCGTGCGCGTCGGCTCCGAGGACACCGTCGTGCTGCTGCTCGCCGGCGGGCAGCTGCACCACTACGAGATGATGCAGTCCGTGACGGCCTTCGACGGGCCGGACACGATCTGCTCGCGCGTGCTGCTCCAGCAGGACGTGCAGGGCGTCGGGACGGTCCACAACGTGATCGTGATGGCCGAGGAGCGCGAGCGCGAGCTCGTGCAGGGCTTCGCCGCGTTCTACCCCGAGGCGCGCGTCGAGACGCTGCGCGAGGGCATGGCGCGGCTGGGCCTCGTCGGGCCGTACGGGCCGCTCGCGCCGAGCCTCGTCGAGGCGACGGGCGCCGCGCTGGCGGGGCACCTCCGCCCGGCCAAGGGCAAGGGCCCGTTCGAGGACGCGAGCCTGCTGCCGGCGGCGCTCACGCGCACGCGCCGCCAGTTCGCCTTCACCTTCGCGTGGCACACGCTCGTCGCGGCGGTCCTGCTGTTCATGAGCGTGCTCTATTTCATGTACGGCTACACGCAGCAGAAGGCCGAGATCGCCGAGGCCCAGCAGCGCCTCGCCGAGTACCCGCCCGAGACGCGGATGTCCGCGCCCGAGCTCCAGGCCCGCATCGACAGCCTCAACACGCGCAAGGCCGAGATGACGGCCAGCCTCGTCGCGATGGACACGCTGCTCATCGGCACGGACCTCTGGACGCAGACGCTGCTCCGCACGACGCGCGCCGCGGCGCAGACGGGCGGCATCTGGATCGAGGAGATGACGCCCTCGGGCCAGGAGCTCCAGCTGCACGGCTACGCCACGAACCGGGCGCGCGTCGTCGGGATGGCGCAGCGCCTCGAGGCGACGATCAACGAGGTCACGTTCCAGGCGCTGCGCGAGATCCCGGTCTTCGAGTACCGGATGACGCTGGCGCTGCCGAACGAGCTGCCGCAGATCTCGCGGGTGATGCGCGAGGCCGCCGGCGACCCCGTGCCGGAGGCGGCGCCGCTGCCGCTCGCCGGCCTCTCGGGGACGGGCCCCACGGGCAGTGGCACGCCCGCTGCTGCGCCCGCTGCCGCACCCGCCGCGGCGCCTGCCGCCCCGGAGGCCGCGGCCCCGGCCGACGCCGCCGGCCCGTAACCGCCCGCCCTGCCGCCGCTGACGGCGGCCCACGCGCCGCGCCTTCCGCCGCCGGGCACCCGCCCGGCCCACCCGCACCCGACATGTCCAACGAGGCCCTCAACACCCTCATCCTGTCCGTCTTCCTCGCCGCCGCCGTCGGCACGGGGTACTACGTGACGGAGAAGAAGCAGCCGGCCGAGCTCGCCCGGATCACCGACGACATCTCGGCGATCGAGAACAAGTCGGCCGAGGTCGAGACGCTGCTCGCACAGGAGGCGCAGGCGAGCACCGAGGCCGCGCTCACGCTCGAGCGCTGGAACACGCGCTACAAGGTCCTCCCCGCGGAGCTCACGTCGGCCGACGTCGTGCAGTACCTCAACGCGCTCTCGACGCGCGGCTTCGAGCGCTTCGACCTCTCGCTGACGGGCCTCACGCCCGGCCCCAACGCCTCGTACTACACGTACCAGGTGACGGGCCAGGCCTACTTCGAGAGCCTCTACGCCTTCATCTGGCACCTCGAGAACAGCCGCGGGCTCTACCGCGTCCGCGACCTGAACATCAAGAAGGCCGTCACGGACATCCCGAACCCGCGCACGGGCGTCGCGCGGCAGGCCATCCTCGCGGACTTCTCGCTGGCCGTCGACGGCTACTTCTCGGGCAACACGGACCTCTCGGCGCCGGACAGCGCCGTGACGCCGCCGGCCGCGGCCTTCCCCGCCCGCCGCGCCGCCGTCAACCCGTTCTTCCCGTACGTCCTCGACACGCTGCCCGGCAACTCGGACGACCTCGTCGACATCGAGACGGACAACCTGCTGTCGGTCATCGGCGGCACGGCCGTCTTCTCGCACGGCGACGACATGCGCCAGCTCCGCGCCGGCGACCGCGTCTACCTCGGCCGCATCGCGAACGTGGACCCGCAGCGCGGCCGCGTCACCGTCCAGCTCAACCGCGGCGGCATCGGCGAGCGCGTCGAGCTCGACCTCAACACGGGCGAGCGCTACCGCCAGCACCTCGGCGCGACGACGTTCGTCCCGTCGGGCCGGCGCATCCAGATCCCGGCCGGGCCGAGCCTCGAGACGGCGCCGCCGGCGCCGGGCACGCCCGAGGCGCGCGGCTCGCACCTCTACGACCGCCCCGACGGCGTGCCGGCGCCGACCGGCCCCACGCCGATGCCGCGCACGCCGCAGCCGTACCGCCCCGCCCCGCTCGGCGGCCAGCGCTAGCCAGACTGACGGCCGCCGTCCCGCGCCCCGGCGCAGGCAGCGGCCCCACCTCGGGCGCCTCGCCCGACCCCGGGTCCCGGCCCGACTCCCGTCGCCGCCGGCGACCGCGTTCCTCCCCCCACCGCCATGACCTCGACCTTCCGCGACCGGCTCTCCGCCCTCCGGGCTACGGCCCGGCCGGCTCTCCTTCGCACGCTGGGCGTGCTCGCGCTCGCGGCCGCCGCGCTCGCGCCGGCCGCGCGCGCCCAGACCGAGACCGCCGAGCGCGCCCCGCGCCCGACGACGCCGCGCGTCGTCCGCGGCTACGTCCCGCCGGACGAGCTCGTCTCGTTCCCGCCGTCGACGCCGATGAACCAGTTCTTCCGGCTCATCAACCCGACGTTCTTCCGCGTGACGGGCAAGCGCGTCGTGGACCCGATGGACCGCACGGACCCCATCGGCGTCGCGCTCAACGGCGTCCACTTCATCGACGCCTTCGAGCTGGTGCTGGACCGCTACGGCCTGGACTTCAACGAGTCCGACAGCTACTTCATCGTCACGCAGCCCGAGGTCGTCGCGGCGACGACCGACGGCGTCAGCGCCGCGCCGATCTCGGCCTCGGCGCCGGCCGGCCCGACGGCCGCCGAGGCGGCCCTGCCCGCGACCGCCGAGACGCGCGAGATCCGCATCGACGCCATCATCTTCGAGCTCAACACGAGCCGCGCCCGCGAGGTCGGCACCAACTGGCCGGCGCTGTTCGGCCAGGCGGCGGCGTCGGCCGCGGGCTCGGCCGCCGGCGCCGGCGCGGCCACGCCCGGCACCACGCCCGGCGCCCCGGCCGGCGCAGGCGTCCAGACGGCCACGACGTTCTACCTCAACGCGGGCTCGTTCTTCGAGGCGCTCAACGGCTTTCTCGAGGTCTCCGGCGACCGCGTGCCGCTGACGCAGGTCCTCAACCTCTTCCGCTACTTCGAGGAGCAGGGCTTCGGCCAGACCATCGCCGCGCCGTTCACGACGGTCCAGTCCGGCGAGCAGGGCCAGATGCAGTCCGGCCAGGACATCCCCGTCAACATCCGCGACTTCTCGGGCAACACAACGACGTCCTACGTCCAGACGGGCACGATCATCAACGTCACGCCGACGCTCATCGTGGACGACCGCGGCGACACGCCGCTCGAGTTCATCCACCTCGACATCAAGGTCGAGAAGAGCACGGCGCTGCCGGGCGGCGCGATCAACAAGAACAACATCAACACGCAGATCCCGCTGCTCTCGGGCGAGATGCGCGCCATCGGCGGCCTGACGTCGACGGACGAGAGCTCGACGCGCCGCGGCGTCCCGATCCTGCGCGACATCCCGCTGCTGAACTTCTTCTTCTCATACAAGCAGCGGCAGGTCGTCCAGAAGGAGCTCGTCGTGGTGCTGATGGCGCGCCTCGTGGACCCGCTCTCGATGCGCGCCCGCCGCGACCTCCCCCGCGACCTCATCCGGACGGAGCGCGACGACTACCGCCAGCGCATGAACGACTTCAACCCGGGCGCCGGCGACCGCACGCGGCCGATCGAGACGCAGGGCGTGATCGAGGTGCCGGTGGCGCCGCCGCTCCCGGCGCTGCCGCCGAGGCCGTAGCGGCCGCGTTTTCGGAGGAACGCCCGCGCCCCGGCGTCGCCACCGCGCGGCGCCGGGGCGCGTCGCGTTCAGGCTGTCGCAAGAACGTTAGGCTTCACCGCTCGTTCGACTTGACGCTGGGTTGGGGCCAGCAGTCCTTACTCTTCCCGCGGCGCGCTCTGCGTCTGTTGGTCACACCATCCGATAGATGAAATGCGTCATCCAATCTGCTCATTCGACGGCGTAGCTCCGCCGCCCGGCGTCTACGTGGTGCCGGTCCGCGTGTCGCGCAGCGGAGGCGCGGCGTGGACCGAGGCCCGCCGCGTCACCGTCGCCCGCTGAGGCGTCGTCTCACGTGGCCCGGTCTCTCGGTGGAAGAGGCCGGGCCACACTCTGATTTCTCGTCTTCCGGTTTTAGTCATGCGTCACATTTCCTGGCTGGCCGTGCTGTTTCTCAGCGTAGCCGCACACACCCAGACATTCCCACCGCTAGGCACCGGCGTCTACACGTGGGAACATGTGGCAGACAGAGGGCGAGCCATCAACAGCTTCCGCTTTGATCAAGAAGGCCGTCTGTATGGATCGAGTGATGACTTTACTACGTATGTGTACGAGCCAGGCCCCGCCGGCCCACCAGGAGGAATGTGGGGAGCGAGGGGGTATCTGGTCGGGATCTCTACCCTGCTTCCGCTCAGTAGCGACACGCTCGTCGCCGCATTTAGCGGGGACCTTGCTCGCTCGACCGATGGTGGCAGGAGGTGGACTGTCGTGATGGTCGCGCCGCCGCTCGAGACGGTTGGTCCCAAGACACCCGCCGGCTTCGCCGTCGTCCCGCCGGGCACGCCCCACGTCGGACGCGTCCTCGCCGGCGGACGCTTCCACCACAGCGACGACCGCGGCGCCTCCTGGCAGCCCGCCAACATCGACGCGCTCCCCGTCGACCAGGCCGGCGTCCGCAACGGCTTTCTCGGCCTCTTCGCGCCGCTGCCTTCCGGCCGCATCCTCGCCGGCGGCAACTGGGGCGTCGCCACCACCGACGACGGCGGCGACTCCTACGCGCCAACGCCGCTCTGGGGCGCCTACCAGACCTTCGGCGCGGCGGCCGTCGCGACGCCGGGCAGCCGGCAGACGGGCGCGCCGGCGTGCGGCCTCGCCGAGACGTCGCTGTGCGACGGTGCGGTCGTGGTCGGGATCGGCGCGACGGGGATCGCCGGCCCGCAGGCGTGGTGGACGAACGACGGCGGTCGGTCGTGGTCGTCGCCGGTGGCACTGCCGGAGCCGCGCGACGGCGTGGCGTGGGGCACTGCGGCGGGCGTGGTCGGTCTCGGCGTGGACGCGGAGACGGGACTGGGCCGCGCGGTTACGGTGCTCGGCCGCGGCACGGTCTACGCGACGCGCGACGGCGGTCAGTCGTGGCAGGCGGTCGGCCGGATGCCGTTGGGCCAGGAGGAAATCCTGGCGGGGCATGTGGCGGACCAGATGATCCTCGGTCCAGACGGTCACCTGTGGGTCACGACGCGGTACAACAGTCCCGTGCGCGGGTGGATGTACCGGAGCGCGGAGCCTGCGGAGGCGGCGTTCGCGGTCGCGGGCGAGGCGCCGCCCGAGGCGACCGAGCGCGTGGGCGTCTCGGTCCGGCCGAACCCTGCGGGCGGTCGCGTCGAGGTCGTGCTGAACGTCGCCGAGGCGGGCACGGCGCGCGTGGTCGTGGTAGACGCGCGGGGCCGCGAGGTGGCGGTCGTGCTCGCCGGCGCGGTGTCCGCGGGCGAGCGCACGATGAGCGTCGAGACGGAATCGTGGCCGGCGGGCGTGTACGTCGTCCGCGCCTCGGTGGGCGCAGAAACGGCGACGGCGCGCCTCGTCGTGGCGCGCTGACGGGCGCTGGCTGGAACGGCCCCCCGGTTGCCGGGCAACCGGCCCCCGCCGGGGGGCTGTCGGGCGGCGCTGGTCTCGAGGCAGCGGTAGCCGCAGGACGTGGCCGCTACATCCGCGCCAGCCCGTCGCCGCGGAAGGCGCCGGGGAGGAGCGCCCCGGCCGTCGTCTCGATGGGCGCCGCGGCGCCGTTCCAGAGGACGACGGCGGCGTCCGGCGCGAGGTCCGAGATGGCCTGCCGGCAGGCGCCACACGGCGACCCGCCCGCCGCCTTCGTGCACGCGACGTAGAGCCGCACGACCGGCCCGAGCCCGGCCGCCGCCGCCGCGACCAGCGCGACGCGCTCGCCGCACAGCCCGCGCGTCCAGTCGTGCAGAAACTCGACGTTGGCGCCGCGGACGGCCCGGCCCGACGCGTCCACGGCGACGGCGCCGACGGGGAAGTCCGAGGCGGGGACGACGGCCGCGCGCGCGGCGTCGAGCGCCGCGGCCAGCCCGGCGGCATCGTCGGCGGGCGTGGGCACGACGAGCGAGACCGGCCCGGCGTCGGCCGGCATCGCGGCGCCCTCGGCGACGGCGATGTGGGCGCCGTCGAGACGCCACGGGCGGCCGGTCGCCTCGGCGAGGAACGCGAGGTCGGCGGCGTCGAGGGGGCGCGTGTGGGCGGCGGCGACGGGCATCTGCCCGCACACGGCGCCCAGCGCGACGGCGCCGACGAGCGCGGGGATCGTCGTCGGGAAGGCGCTCACCTCGAGGCGCGGGGCCGCGGCCCAGCGGCCGTCTTCGAGGCGCACGGCCGCGCCGGCGGCCTGCCCCGAGAACGGCGCATGCGCGAGGCGCGCCGCGTCGGCAGCGTGGGCGCGGAGCGCGTCAGGGTCGGGCATCGCGGTAGCTTGGGCGGGCGGGGGCGTGGTGGAATTGGCAGACACAACGAGCTTAAGCCTCGTGGCCTACCGGCTTGCGGGTTCGAACCCCGCCGCCCCTACTCCGGTTCGCGCTGTGCCCGCAGGCTGATGCCGGATCAAGCAACGTGAGTCGAATGAACGAGGCTCTCAACCTTGTCATCCTGAGCGTGCGAAGGATCTCGGCGCCGAGCCGCCAAGCCTGCACTGCCGGTTCGAGCAGCCTGATCGATCGCGAAGAGATCCTTCGCTTCGCTCAGGATGACAGTCGTAGATGGTGCGTGCTCACCTGAGACCACGCGAAGCTGCGTCAGCCGCGGACGCCCGCGCGGCGGTGCGCCGGGCGCTCGGCGGGCGCCGCGGCGGGCGCCTCGGTGAGGCCCGCCGCGTCCGTGACGACGTGGACCTCGCGGTAGCCCCAGGCCGTCGCCTGCTCCGCCGCGGCGGCGGCGTCCGGGCCGACGAGCACGAGCGGCGTCCCGACGTCCGGCGGCAGCACGTCCGCCGCGAGGCGCCCGAGCGGGCACACGAGCGCGTGTCGGACCGGCCCCTCGGCAGCGCGCGTCGCGGCGTCGCGGAGGTCGATCAGCGCGGCACCGTCGCGGACGAGCCGGTCCACGCCGTCGGCGTCGACCGTCACGACGGGACGCGTCGGGGCGTCGATGCCGACCGGGCCGTCGCCCTCGAGGAGGACCGGCGCGGCGAGCGCGAAGAGGTCCTCGGCCTGGCGCGGCGCGGCGATCCCGCGCAGCGTGCCCGCGCGGTCGATGACGACGGCGAGGGGGACGCCGGTGTAGCCGTACGCCGCGGCGGCCTTGCCCGAGGCGTCGCGGGCGGTGCGGAACGGGCTCTCCGGCGGCTCGCCGTCCGTGGCGATCCCGATGACGACGGCGCCCCCGGCCGCGAGGTCCGACGCGGCCATGGCGAGCGTCGCCCACGCCTCGACCGAGTCCGCGGGCGCGAACTGGAGCACGACCTGCTGCCCGCGGAGGTCGGCGAGCGTCAGCGGCCCCGAGGCCGTCTCGAGCGCCACGTCCGGCGCCGGCCTGCCGACGGGCGGCGCGGACGGCGCGCACGCCGAGGCGGCGAGCAGGAGGGCGGCGAGCAGGGCGGCGCGGGGCAGCATCGGGAGCGCCGGCGGGCGGCGTGTGTCAGGGGAGAGGCTCAGAGCTCTGCGTGGTCGCGGACGGCGGCGGCGAGCGCGGGCGTCCGGACGCGCCCGTGCGTGGCCGTCCACACGGCCGTGCCGGCGTCGATCAGGATGGCCTGGGGCGTCTCGTGGCGCACGTCGAGCGCGCGCGCGAGGAAGTCCGACACGTCGCGGGCCGACTGCACGGTGACGACGTAGCGCGGCGGCGCGTCGGCGTCCATCGCCGCGTAGGCGGCGTGCGCGCTGGCCGAGACGGGGCACGTCGCGGAATGCTTGAGGACGAGGACGGGCTGCTGCTGCGAGGCAGCGAGCATCGCCTCGGCGTCGGCGATCGACGTGAGGCGCGAGACCGGATCCATAGAGGGGGCGGGGGGACGCGGCCGTTACCTTCGCGACGCCCACTCCGCCCTCTGCGAAGCTGCGCCGACCGGCCGCCTCGGAAACTAAACCGTGCGCCAGCGATCTGCGTTGGCGTCGCCAAAAAAATTGGTTCACATGAGCCCGACACGTCGCCTCGCCTCGCCCGACACCGCCGCTGCCGAGACGCTCACCGGCGCCGAGGACGTCCGCTGGAACCTCGCGGACCTCTACGCCTCGCCCGAGGCCCTCGACGCGGACCTCGCGCAGGCCGAGGCGGACGCGCTCGCCCTCGCGGCCGAGCACCGCGGCACGCTCGCCGCTCTGGCCGCCGAGCCCGACCCGGCGGCGGGCGCCGCCCGCGCCGCGGCCGTCTTCGACGCCCTCGCCGGCGTCCACGACCGCGCCGGCCGCGCCGCGACCTACGCCTTCCTCGACTGGTCCACGGACACCGAGGACGCCGCCCGCGGCGCGCGTCTCCAGCGCGTCGAGGAGGCGACGACGCGCGTCGCACAGGCGCTCGTCTTCGCGGGCGTCGAGTGGGCCGGGCTGGACGAGGCGACGGCCGGCGCCCTCACCGCCGAGCCCGCGCTCGCGCGCCACCGCCACCACCTCGAGGTCGCGACGCAGGGCCGCCGGCACGTCCTCACGGAGCCCGAGGAGACGGTCCTCGCCGAGAAGGCCGTGACCGGCCGCAGCGCCTGGAACCGCCTCTTCGACGAGACGCTCGGCGCCAAACGCTTCGACGTCCGCGGCGAGGCCCTCCCGCTGCCGCTCGCCTCGGCCAAGATGCACGAGGCCGACCGCAGCCTCCGCGAGGACGCCGCCGCCGCCATCACGAACGG
>JBBSQZ010000021.1:0-20053 GCA_038243565.1 Rhodothermales bacterium
GAATCGTGGTCGACCCGGACGTGGACCGGCTGGCGTTCGTCGAGGACGGCGGCCGCTTTTTCGGCGTGGAGCTGACGCAGGTCGTCGCGGCAGACTTCATCCTGGGTAAGACGCCGGGGCCGGTCGCGACGAACCTGTCGTCGAGCCGGCTCATCGACGACGTCGCCAGGCGCCACGGTCAGGCCGTCGAGCGCTCGGCCGTGGGCGAGATCCACGTCGTGCGCGCGATGCAGCGCGTCGGCGCCGTGATCGGCGGCGAGGGCAACGGCGGCGTCATCGTGCCCGGGCTGCACTACGGCCGCGACGCGCTCGTCGGCGTGGCGATCGTGCTCCAGCACCTCGCCGAGACCGGGAAGTCGCTGAGCGAGGTCCGCGCCGACCTGCCGGTCTATGCCATCGCCAAGCACAAGGTGCAGCTCACCGACGGCATGGACGCCCGGGCGCTCCTCGACGCCTACGCCGCCAAGGCGAAGCAGCAGGACGGCGCCCGGGTCTCGACGGTCGACGGCGTGAAGGTGGACACCGAGGCCGGCTGGGCGCACGTCCGCGCCTCGAACACCGAGCCGATCCTGCGCATCTACACCGAGGCGGCGACGCCCGAGGCCGCCGACGCGCTCGCCCGGCAGGCCGAGGCGGACCTGCTCGGCGGCGCAGCCGGCGCGGCCCGATGAGCGCCGCGCTGGCCGTCGTGATGGTCCTCGCGGGCGCGCTCGCGGCGCCGGCGGCGGGCTGGGACCTCACCAACCGCATCCTGCGCCTCGACCCCGGCCGCGGGCGGCAGATCCTGATCTCGCTCGCCGAGGCGCTTGTCGGGCTCGGCACGGGCGGCCTCGCGCTCGCCCTCGCGACGCGCTTCGCCCCAGCGCACACCGCCGGCATCGTCGCCGCGGCGACGGCCGGCGTCGGCATCGGCATCCGCCGGCAGGTGATGGCGCTGCGCCGCACGCGCGACCGCGTCACGGACCCCACCGAGGTGCAGGTCGTCGACGCGCTGCGCTCCGTCGTGGCCTATGGCGCCGCGTCGCGCCTCGTCGGCGTCGTGGCCGTGCTCGTCGGCATCCTCGTCGCCTTCTACGGGCCGGGCAGCTGAGCCGGCAGGGTTTTCCCGGCGGTGCGACGCGGGATCGGCCGACGGGGCGGCGGCCCTCTGTCTGTCAGCCGCCACGGCGCGGATGCCCTATCCTGGCGGGCCACTCGCTCCGCCCGTCCATGCTCCGCCTCCAGACGATCCTCTTCACGACCGACGGCTCCGACTGCGCCGAGTCGGCGCGGCCGCTCGCCGAGCGCCTCGCCGACGAATCCGGCGCGACGCTCCACATGCTCCGCGTCGAGATCGTCGCCGGCGGCGGCATCCGCTTCCCGGCGCTCGACCCGCCGCCCGACGTCGTCACCGGGCGGACCGTCGAGGCGACGCGGCTGTTCTCGTCGGCCGAGTATCCGATCCTGGCGTACGTCGACGAGATCGGGGCGGACCTCGTGGTGATGGGCACGAACGCCCGCTCGGGCTTCGGCCGCGCCGTTCTCGGCTCGACGGCCGAGGCCGTGCTGCGCCGCGCCGCCTGCCCCGTGCTCACCGTCGGCAGCGGCGCGGCGGTCCGCGGCGCCGGGCCCGTCCTCGTGCCGGTCGCCTTCGAGTCGGGCTCGGACACCGCCCTCGAGACGGGCGCGGCCTTCGCCGAGGCGTGGTCCGCGCCGCTCATGGCGCTCCACGTCGTCGAGCCGTTCGACCTGCCGATGCCGTACATGATGACGGCCGCGACGCTGGACCGGACGGCGGACGTCGAGGCAGCACGGGCGACGCTCGGACGCTGGGCCGAGGCGCACGCCTCGGGCGACGTCGAGACGCGCGTCGAGGAGGGCTATGTGGCGACGTGCATCACCGGCCTCGCCGACCAGGCGGGCGCGCAGCTCGTCGTGCAGGCGTCGCACGGGCGCCGCGGCGTCGGGCGGTGGCTGCTCGGCAGCGTCGCCGAGGAGGTCGTCCGCACGGCGCCGTGCCCGGTGCTGACGCTGCGGCCGAACGCGCGGCCGATCGCCGTCCGCGCCGGCTCGCCGCTCGGCGTGGCCCTGCCGCGCCCCGAGTGGCCGTCCTTCTTCGACGCCCTCTCGAAGCGCATCCGCGAGGCGCCGCACACCGTCTCTGTGGACGTGGTCTGGCCCGGCGCCGTGACCGCGCTCTACGACGCGGCGCCGCTCGTCGGGCTGACGTACTCGCCGCACGCGCACGCGCTCGAGGTCCTCACCGGCACCGGGGGGCACACGGTCGAGCGCCCGTTCGCTGTCCGCACCACGATCACGCAGCCGGACGACCCGGCGCCATGGCGCATCGACGTCGTCCGCAGCGACGGGACGCGCGAGCGGATCACGGTGTCGGAAGGAAGGGCATGAGGGATGGGGCAAGAGGCATGGGGAGATGCAGGAGAGCAGAGGCGGATGATCAACCGATGTTGCTCCCATGCCCCATGCCCCATGCCCTCAGAATCCGAGCGTCTCGAAGGGGCCGGGAGCGCCGTCCGGCCCCCACGCCTGCTCCGCGATCGTCCCGCCGCCCGCGCGGTCCAGCAGCAGCGCCGTCGAGGCGCGCGTGCCGTAGCGCGGGCCGCGGATGAACAGGGGCGAGAGGACGCGCTCGAGGTCCCGGCCGACGCCCGTCTCGGGCAGGTCGTCGTCGTCGGCCGGCGTCTCGTCAGCCAGGAAGGCGAGCAGATCGGGCGGGTCGAGGCGCTCGTTTCGGAGCACGTCAGCGAAGGCGTCGCGGCCGCGGGCGAGCTTGGGCCACGGCGAGTCCAGCGTGTCGTTCGAGAGGCCGTAGAGGCCCGGCGCGAGGCGCCCGGCGCCGCGCCGCGACGAGGCGATCCACACGTCGGCGCCCTGCCCGACGAGCAGGTTGAACCCGTTGTAGGCGCCGCGCTCGGCCTGCACGCGCGCGGCGTAGCTGGCCGGCGCGTCCGCTCCGCGGAGAAAGTCGGCGACGAGGGCACCGCGCGAGCGGCGGTCCGGCCGGACCGAGGCGGGGTCGCGGACGTTCGTGACCGTCGCCCAGCGGCCGGCATCCGTCACGCCGAGCCACGTGCCGCCGGCCTCGAGGTCGCGCCCGGCAAGAAGGGACGGCGTGTCCGACCAGCGCGCGAGCGGCGCCGTCGGCCGGGCGTGCGCCTCGTCGCGGTTGCCCGCGAGGACGAGCCGGTACGCCGGGTGCGCGTCCACGGCGAGGAACAGGACGCACATCAGGCCGCGACGGCCCGCGCCTCCGGGACCGCTTCGGCCGAGCGCGCCGCGAGCGCCTCGGCCGCCCAGATCACGAGCGAGATCCAGACGATGTCCGTCACGAGCAGGTGCAGGATCTGCATCCAGACGGGCACGTTGAGCGCCACGTTGAGCGCGCCGACGCCCATCTGCGCCACGAACAGGCCGAGGACCGTCATCCCGCGCTGCACGACGGCCGTCCCGCGGCTCGTCCACACCGAGGCGCCGACGACGGCGACCGCCACGAACGCCATCGCCGGGTGCAGCCAGCGCACGCCGACGAGCGCCGCGACGACCGGGTGCTCGGCTGGATTCAGCCCGCCGCCGACGGTCAGGGTGTCCGCCAGCGCCGTCACCGCGCCGCCCATCGCGAGGATCAGCACGGACACGAGCGCCGCGCCGACCGAGACGGCCCGGCCCGGCGCAACGTCTCGTGGGACGCTCCCGCCGGACGCCCACCACGCGACGAGCGTCAGCGACGCCAGCAGCAGCAGCGTGTTGACGAGGTGCGCGCCCATCCAGACGGCCCGCGCGTAGCTCGGGTTGTACGCGACGTACTCGAACAGCACCAGCCCCGCGCCCAAGCCCGCCTCGAGCACGATGAACGCGCCCGACGCGACGGCCGCCTTCCGCACCGCCGACCCGCGCCCGAACAGCGCGAACGCGCCCACGACGAGCGCCACGACGGCCGGCAGCGCCAGCCCGGACGAGACGCGGTGCGCGAACTCGACGATCGTGTTCAGCGCCGGGTTGGTCGGGATGAGCTCGCCGTTGCAGAACGGCCAGTGGTCGCCGCAGCCCGCGCCGGAGCCGGACGCGCGGACGACGCCGCCCCACAGGATCACGAGCACGTTGTAGCCGAGCACGGCCCACGCGAAGCGGCGGAAGCCGCCGGGCGAGACGCGGGCGCGGACGGCCGTCAGGAGTCGCGTAGTCATGGCGTGCAAATGCCGCCGCGGCGGGCGGGTTCGGCAGGATGTGGGAAGAGACGCGGAATCGGAGAACGGAGGCACGGCGGCCGTTATGCCCCCGTTGAGACGGGACGATACCTCTCGTCTCCGCCGCGCCCCGATGACCGTCGTCCACGTTGCCCTGATCCTTGCCGGATACGCCGTGAAGGCGGGCGTGACGCTCGTGCTGTGGCGGCGCTACGGGCCGCGCGTGCGCGCGCTCGGGCGCCTCGCGCGGTCCCGGCGCTCGGCGGGCCAGCCCGTCCTCGCGCGCGCCACGCCGGGGCACCTCGCCCGGACGTTCCGCCTCGGGCCGTCACACCCGGAGCGGCGCGCGCCCGTCAGCAGAGCACCTGTGTGACGAACACGCGGCCGTCCGCGTCGATCGCGACGCCGATGCTCTCGCGCGAGACGTTGTTGAGGAGCAGGTTGCGGCGGTGGCCGGGGCTCCCGAGCCAGCCGTCGACCGTCTCGGCGACGATCTCGGCCGGCGTGCGCCACGTGGTCGTCCGCGTCGTGCCAGCGGCGAAGCGCGTCTCGGTCCAGCCGCTCGCCGTCCAGACCTGCGCGAGGTTCTCCGAGAAGCCTGTAAACCGGCTCGCGCCGACGGTGACGCGGCACGTGAGGCCGTCGCGCGCCGCGCGCGCGTTGACGTCCGAGCCGTCCGGCGCGGTGTGGTCGAAAAAGCCGCGCCGCGCCATGTCCGCGCTGTGCCTCCGGGCGACGGCCGAGAGCGCCGGGTCGAGGCGCAGCGCACTGCGGCGCTCGCGCTGCCGCGCGGCGTTCGTCGCGTCGTGGACGCCGCGCTCGATCTCGGCCGGCGAGACGGCCGGCGGGCCGCCGCCCCGGCCCGCCGGCGCGGTAGACGCCGGCAGGGAACAGGCGACGAGGGCCATCAGGAGGACGGCTGAAATCAGTCGCATGTGGGTCAGACGCACGGGCCGGGCCCGAGTGCCCGGGCATGGGATCTAGGGTGGCCGAGCGCGTGCGCGGTGGGTACCATCGGGACACACATGCACACGGATCCAATGCTCAGACTCCCGCTCGCAGTCCTCGCCCTCTGCCTGCTCGCGGCGCCGGCCCGGACGGCCGCCGCCCAGACGGCTCGCTACTGGATCGTCGTCGGAACGGACGGCGGCGCTGAGACGCCGGCGACGCCGCGCGCGCTCGCGCGGCGTGCGCTGCGGGCGTCCGAGCACGCGCCGGCGCACCCGGACCGCGGCGTGAGCCCGACGGCCGTCGCCCACCTTCGGGCGCTGGGCGTCGAGCCGCTGCATGCGAGCCGCTGGCTCGGCGCCGTCTCGGCCGAGCTCACGCCCGAGCAGGCCGCCGCCGTCGCTGCGCTGCCCGAGGTGCGGTCCATGCGCCGGACGGCGCGCCTCGTCGAGCAGGGCGCGCAGAGCTTCGCGCCGTTCGCGGTGCCCGCGGCGTCCGACGTGTTCGTGAGCTACGGGCCGTCGGCCGCGCAGCTCCAGCTCGTCCGCGCCGACGCGGCGATCGAGGCCGGGCGCCGCGGCGCGGGCGTCCTCTTCGGCATCCTCGACACGCTGTTCGACTTCGACCACCCGGCGCTCGCCCACATCGGCGCGGCCGGCCGCCTGCGCGGCTACCAGAACTTCATCGGCGGAAGCCAGAGCAACTACCACGGCCTCGCGACGACCTCGATCGCCGTCGGCCTGCACGACGGGCAACTCGTCGGGCCGGCCTACGACGCGGACCTCATCGCGGGCACGACCGAGTTCGCGCCGACCGAGACGCACGCCGAGGAGGACGCGTTCGTCGCGGGCCTCGAGTGGATGGAGGCGCAGGGCGCCGACGTCGTGAGCGTCTCGCTCGGCTACTCGACGTTCGACCCGGGCGAAGGCGACTTCACGTACGCCGACATGGACGGCAACACGACGGCCGTCACCCGCGCCTCGGATTTCGCCGTGTCGCTCGGCGTCTCGGTCGTCGTCGCGGCCGGCAACGAGGGCAACGACCCGTGGCACTACATCACCGCGCCCGCCGACGCCGACTCGGTGATCACGGTCGGCGCGGCCTATGCCAACGGCACGCGCGTCGGCTTCTCGTCCGTCGGGCCGACGTTCGACGGGCGCATCAAGCCCGACGTGGCAGCGCTCGGCTCGGGCGTGTACGTCGCCAGGTTCGGCGGCGGCGAAGAGTTCGGCGGCGGCACGTCCTACGCGACGCCGATGGTCGCGGGCGTCGTCGCGCAGCTGCTCGGCGCGCGGCCGTCGCTGACGCCGATCCAGATCCGGACGGCCCTGCGGAGCACGGCGAGCCGCGCCGCGGCGCCGACCAACGACCTCGGCTGGGGCGTCATCGACGCCGTCGCCGCCTTCGCCGCCGCGACGACGGCCGAGGCGCCGCCGGCGGGCGTGGCCGCGTGGAGCCTCCGGCCGAACGTTGCGCAGGCGGGCCGCGCGCTCACGCTCACCTCGGGCGCCGACGCCGCGACGGATCTCTACCTCGTCGACGTCCTCGGGCGCCGCGTCGCGACGTGGCGCGCGGAGGCGGGGCGCTCGTCGGTGACCGTGCCGCGCCTGCCGCCGGGGACGTACTTCGCCGTCGTGCCCGGCGGCCCCGCGCTGCGCCTCGTCGTCACGCGCTAGAACTGGCTTTTCCTGAATGGGACGTGGACGGTGGAGCGATCTTCGGCGCTCACCAGCCCCCCGCCACCATGTGGAAGGAGTTCAAGGAGTTCGCCGTCAAGGGCAACGCCATCGACCTGGCCGTCGGCATCATCCTCGGCGCCGCGTTCACCTCGATCGTGACGAGCCTCGTCGAGCAGATCATCATGCCCGTCATCGGGCTGCTCGTCGGCGGCGTGGACTTCTCGGACATCTTCACCGTCCTGAAGCAGGGCTCGCCGGCCGGGCCCTACGACACGCTCGCGGCGGCCAACGCGGCGGGCGCCGTCGTGGTGGCGTGGGGGGCGTTCGCCAACACGATCATCTCGTTCCTGATCGTCGCCTTCTCGGTCTTCCTGCTCGTGAAGTGGATCAACCGCCTCCAGAGGGCGGTCGCATCGGGCACGTCGAACGAGCCGGCGGCACAGCCGGAGCTGACGACGGACCAGGAGCTGCTCCGCGAGATCCGCGACGCGATCAAGGCGCGCGCGTCTGGCGTCAAGACGCGCGGGCTCACGCGGCGAGCGCCTCGCGGATGCGGGCGAGCGACTCGGACGAGAGGCTCGGCGCGAGCTCGAGGACCGTCGCCGTGGAGCCGGCCAGCGCCGTGCGGAGGCGCCGCCGCGCCTGCGGCGTCACGAGGACGACGCGCGCCTGCCGGACCGTCGCCTCGAGCTGCCGCGCCTCGGCCTCGACCGTCACCGCGACGGCGTGGCCCGAGAAGCCCGTCCGCGCGCCGACCTCGTCCAGCAGCGGCGCGATGGCGTCGGGGTAGCGCGTGACGAGCGCGAGCGTCTCGGCCGGCCCCAAGCGCGCGACGGCCTCGAGGACCGCCTGCGGGTAGTGGACCACGACGCCGACCGCCTCGGCGTCCGGCAGCACGCGCCGCACGTCGCGCAGCGCCGCCATCGGCGCGACGACGCCGGCCGCCTCGGTCCGCGCCGTGAGGTCGGCGGTGAGGATGCCCGTGACCCGTTCCTGGAGCGCGCTCGTCGCCTGCTCGGCGCCGCTCTCGGCGAGCTCGCGGTACGGCGCCGCGAACAGCAGCGCCCGGCGCGGGCCCGGTCGCTCGAAGAACTGGACTGCCTCCTCGACGGCGTACTCGATCTCGTCCTCGCTCAGGCCGAGCCCGACGAGCCGGTGGAGCGCCTCCTGCACGACGCCGGCGGCGCGCTCCATGCGCTCGGCGCGCGTCGTCGCCGCCCGTTCCGCGACCGAGTAGCCGCCGCCCTGCCGCACGACGAGCGCGCCCTCGGCCGCGAGCGCCTGATAGGCTTTCCGGACGGTGTGGAACGACACGCCGAGCGTCTCGCCGAAGGCGCGCGTGCTGGGCAGGCGCTCGCCGGGGCGGTACGTCCCGGCGCCGATCTCGTAGCGCAGGCCCGCCACGATCTGGTCGGCGATCTGGAGCGGGCCGTCGCGGTCGAGCGTGATCATCGGGGAGGCGTCTGCATCCCGATAATCTAGCGGACGCGCCTCACGCGTCCTGCGCTGCCCCAGTCGCGGCGCCCGGCGCCGCGTCGAAGAAGGCGCGGACCTTGCGCGCGGCGCTCTTCCCGACGACGGCGGCGAGCTCCGCCTCGGTCGCCACCTTCACCGCCTTCGCCGACCCGACGACCGTCAGCAGCTTCTGCGCCGTCTTCGCGCCGACGCCCGGCACGTCGAGTAACTCGGACCGGAGGTCCTTGATCGCGCGCTGCTTGCGCTGCGCCGTCACCGCGAAGCGGTGTGCCTCGTCGCGGACGCGCTGGATCAGCCGCAGGCTGCTCGACGTCCGTGGGATGATGACGCTCTCGGAGTGGCCGGGGAAGAAGACCTCCTCGAGGCGCTTCGCGAGCCCGACGACCGGGAACTTGCCGTACACGTCCACGCCCCGCAGCGACTCGACGGCAGACGACAGCTGGCCCTTGCCGCCGTCGATGATGACGAGGTCCGGCCACGGGCCGTTCTCCTCGAGCACGCGCGCATACCGCCGTGTCACGACCTCGCGCATCGACTGGAAGTCGTCCGGCGTCCCGTCCTCGACCGTCCGGATCTTGAACGTCCGGTACTCGCTCTTCTTCGGCGCCCCGTCGACGAAGACGACGCACGAGGCGACGGTGCCCGTGCCGCCGAGGTGCGAGATGTCGAAGCACTCGATGCGCCGCGGCGGGCGCGGCAGGCGCAGGTCGCGCTCGAGCGCCTGGACCGAGCGCGGGATGCGGTCCACGTCCTGCTGCTCCTTCGCCAGCTTCCACTCGCCGAGCAGCAGGTTCGCATTCGCCTGCACCATGCTCATCAGGTCCACCTTCTCGCCGCGCTGCGGGACCTTCACCTCGACCTTGCGGCCCTTCCGCTCGCGGAGCAAGGCTTCCACCGGCCCGGCGTCCGCGATGTCGGTCGAGAGGTAGACCTCGTCCGGGAAGAACTGCGCCTGCGCATAGTACGCCTCGAGGAGCGTCTGCGCGAGGTCCGCGTCCTCCATCGCCTCGATGTGGCGGACCGTCTGGTGCTGGCGCCCGATGATCTTGCCCTCGCGGACCTTGAACAGGACGCCGATGGCGACGTCCGAGCCGTGGTCCACGGCGAGGGCGAAGAGGTCGCGGTCGGAGTCGGAGTCCGTCACCACCTTCTGCTTCTGCTTGTACACGTCGAGCGCGCGGGCGCGGTCGCGGAGCTCGGCCGCCTCCTCGAACTTCTTCTCGCCGGCGAGGCGCACCATGTCGGCGCGGAGCTGCGCCGCGAGGGCGTCCGTCTTGCCGTTCAGCAGCGTCCTGATCTGCGCGATGGTCGCGTCGTAGTGCTCCTGCGTCTCGTAGCCGACGCACGGCGCGAGGCACTTCTGGATGTGGTAGTCCAGGCACGGCTGGAACTTGCCGGCGTCGATGGCGGCCTGGTTGAGGTGGAGCGAGCACGACCGCACCTTGAACAGGTCTTTGATGGTTTTGAGGGCAAGGTGCATCGCCTTCGCGTCCGTGTACGGCCCGAAGTACTGCGAGCCGTCGCGGCGCACGGTGCGCGTCGGGAAGACGCGCGGGAAGCGCTCGTTTTTGACGCAGATGTACGGATACGACTTGTCGTCCTTTAAAAGGACGTTGTACCGCGGCTTGATCTCCTTGATGAGGTTGTTCTCGAGGATGAGCGCCTCGGCCTCCGTGTCCGTCACGATGATCTCGACGTCCACGATCTTGGCAACGAGGGCGTTGATGCGCGCCTCGCGTGGGCGGCCGGTCTGGAAGTACGAGCGCACGCGCTGCCGCAGGTTCTTCGCCTTGCCGACGTAGAGCGTCTTGCCGTCGGCGTCCTTGTGCTGGTAGACGCCGGGGCCGGTGGGCAGGTGCTTCAGCTTGTCGGCGAGCGCGTCGGTCATGGAATCGGCAATCCCTGCGGGGCGGTGGCGGGCGGGTACGCGGACCGGGCAAGTTCGTGCCCCGCGGTGACGCCGTCGCGGCGTAGGCACCGCGTCTGGCCTGGCATTCCGGATGCCCTGCCTCTATCTTCGCGCGGCCTTCGGGACGGATCCGTGTCCCGATCTCTCATTCAGATCCGCCGACTATGACTGTGTTGACCCGCCTCTGCCTCGCGCTCTCGTTCCTGATCGCCGCCGGCGCCGCGGCGCAGACCGGGACGCCGGCCGCCTCGTTCGTCCGCCCGGACGGGACGCTGGACCTCGCCGGGGCGCCGGCCGGGGCGCTCGACCTCGCGGGGATGGACGTGCGGATGGGCGCGGACGGATCGCTGCGTGCGGCGGTCGAGGGCGAGTACCGCGACATCAGCAGCGGCCCGAGCGGCCCGCCGCTAATCGGTCCCGTCAATGCCCTCGCTGTGGCGCCGGACGGCACTGTCTACGCTGGCGGCTTTCTGTCGACGATCCGCGGGACGCTAGAGAACCGTGTGGTGCGGCGGGTCGGGATGTCGTGGCAGCCGCTTGGCGAGGGTATGGACGGAGGCGTCACTGCGCTTGCTGTATCGCCAGACGGATCGCTGTACGTCGGCGGCAGCTTTACGACGGCCGGCGGAGTGCCGGCGAACCGCGTGGCACGGTGGACGGGGACGGCCTGGGAGGCGCTCGGATCGGGCGTCGACAACGAAGTTTTTGCGCTCGCTCCGGCGCCGGACGGGTCGGTGTACGTCGGCGGCCGCTTCACGACGGCCGGCGGGATGGCGGCGAGCCGTGTGGCACGGTGGACGGGGACGGCGTGGCAGGCGCTCGGAGCCGGCACGGACGTCAGCGTCCTCGCTCTCGCTGTGGCTCCGGACGGCTCCGTGTATGCCGGTGGCTTCTTCTCGACCGCCGGCGGGGTACCGGCGAACCGCGTGGCACGGTGGACGGGGGCAGCATGGGAGGCGCTCGGGTCAGGCATCGATAACGTCGTCCTCGCTCTCGCTGTGGCTCCGGACGGCTCCGTATATGCCGGCGGCTTCTTCTCGACCGCCGACGGGATGCCGGCGAACAGCGTAGCGCGGTGGACGGGGACGGCGTGGCAGGCGCTCGGCTCGGGCGTGGATGGCACCGTCCGCGCTCTCGCTGTGGCTCCGGATGGGTCGCTGTATGCCGGCGGCTCCTTCTCGATGGCCGGCGGCGTGGCGGCGAACCGCGTCGCGCGGTGGACGGGGACGGCATGGCAGGCGCTCGGCTCGGGCGCGAACGAGGTCGTCTTCGCGCTCGCTGTGGCACCGGATGGGTCGGTGTATGCCGGCGGCGGCTTCTCGGCGGTCGGCGGCGTGGCGGCGAGCCGGGTGGCACGATGGACCGGGACAGACTGGGAGGCGCTCCGCTCAGGCGTGGAGAGCACCGTCCGCGCGCTCGCGGTTGCGCCGGACGGGTCGGTGTATGCCGGCGGCTCCTTCTCGATGGCCGACGGGATGGCGGCGAGTCGGGTGGCACGATGGACGGGAACGGCGTGGGAGGCGCTTGGCGCTGGAGTGGACGAGACCGTCTACTCGCTCGCTGTGAACGCAGATGAGGACCTCATCCTCGGAGGGTTCTTTAAGAGGGCCGGGGGCGTGTTCTCGCCATACGTCACGCTTTACGATGCACCCGTAGTCGTCGCGTCGGAGGGGAGTACTGGAGACGAGGTCGGACTTTCGTTGGCCGTGAGCCCAAACCCCGTGGCGTCCGGCGGGACGGTCCGCGTGACCACGCCCGCGGCGGGACCCGTACGCGTAGCGCTCTACGACGTGCTCGGGCGGCAGGTCGCGGTGCTCGCCGAGGGCGCGATGGCGGCCGGCGCGCACGCCGTGGCGCTGGGCGCGGAGCGCCTCGTGCCGGGCGTCTACCTCGTCCGCGTGACGGCGGGCCGCGCCTCGGCGACGCAGCGAGTAACGGTGACGCGGTAGCGCCTCAGCCCGCGAGGTGGTCGCCGACCATCCGCGCGAACGCCTCGGCGTCGACGCCCTGAATGGGGTGGTCGAGGCCGGGGACGACCCAGAGCTGGGCGTCGGGGATCTCGCGGTAGAGGCCGACCGCGTTCGAGACGTCGAAGTAGCGGTCCGCGCTGCCGGCCGAGACGAGCGTCGAGGCCGTTATTGCAGAAATGAGAGACGCCGGCATGTGCGCCTCGGGGAGGCCCTCGGTGAACGCCGCCAGCTGCGCCACGAGGCGCTCCCAGCCTGGCCCGTGCGTCTGCTCGAGGCGCTCGGCCCAGCGCCCGCCGCTGGCCAGCGTCGCCTGCATCGGCCCGATCATCCGGTCCACGTCCGCCCGGCTCCACCGCACGTTGACGCCGTGCACGGCCAGCCGCTCCACGCGCGCGCCCAGCCGTGCCGCGACGGCGAGGGCGATGGCACCGCCCATCGAGAAGCCGAACAGCCGGAACGCGGGCAGCGCTTCGACGGCGGCCAGCGCGTCGGCCGTGAAGTCGTCCCAGCCCGGCGTACCCTCCAGCGCGCTGCTCGCGCCGTGCCCGCGGAAGTCGACGGCGTGGACGCGGAAGCGGCGCTCCCAGAACCGGACCAGGCGGTCCATCTCGAGATCCGTCGAGCCGAGCGCGCCGTGCAGCACGACGAGCGGCGGCGCCTCGGCTGGGCCCGAGACGTGGACCGCGACGTGTCCGCCGGGCACGTCCACGCGCCGCGTCTCGCGCGGCATCCGCGGCGTCTCGAGAAGCTCGACGAGCACGCCCGCCGTGTCCTTGGGGTGGAGGAAGGCGATGCGCTTGCCGTCCGCCCCGGGGCGCGGCTCGCCGAGGCGCCGCAGCCCGAGCGCGTCCACCGTCGCCAGCGCCGCGTCGAGATCGCGGACCTCGAAGGCGAGGTGGTGGACGCCCGGCCCGCGGCTCGCGAGAAAGCGCCCGACGGGCGAGTCGGGGGCGTCCGTTTCGAGCAACTCGAGCTTCGGCGCCGCGCCCGGTCGGCCGCCGTCGCCGAAGAAGACGGTCGTCACGCCTTCACTTTCGACGGTCTCGACTTTATACGGCGCTGCGCCGAGGAGCGACTCGAACAGAGCGCGGGCGGCGGGCGAAGCGGCAGCGATGCCGACATGGTCCAGCGTCATCGGAGGGAGGGCGGGAGCGGGGCGTGGCAAGATCGCTATCCTCTCGGAAGGCTCTGCGCTACGGTCGCAGGTCCAGCCTCGATAGTTCGAAGGTTGGAGTTTGAAGGATGTGTGGACCACGCTCGGATTCTGGGTGGGCCCCGACCTTCCCACTCTCCAAACGTCGAACTCCAAACTTTTGCTTACAGCGCGCCACGCTCCACCCATGCGCATCGCCATCATCGGAGGCCTCGCTTCCGGACCTGCGGCGGCCGCCGAGGCCTCGCGCCTCGGGGCCGAGGTCGTCCTGTTCGAGCAGCAGCCGCACGTCTCGGTCGGCGCCTGCGAGATCCCGTACTACCTCGGCCGCACGCTCCGCCCGGGTGCGACGCTCGAGGTGCTCACGCCCGAGGCGCTCGCCCGCAAGAAGGGCATCACGGTCCACGTCCGTCACCGCGTGACGTCCATCGACCCGGCGCGCGGCCGCCTCACGGTCGAGGCGCTGGACTTCGGGAGCACCCGCGAGGAATCGTTCGACCGGATCATCCTGGCGACGGGCGCCCGCGCGCGGCGCCTCGGCGTGCCGGGCGACGACGCGCCGGGCGTCTTCTCGCTGCGCCACCTCGATGACGCCCTCGACCTCGACCGCTGGCTGAGCACAGAGGACGTCCGGCACGTCGTCATCGCCGGCGGCGGATACATCGGCCTCGAGATGGCCGAGGCGATGCGCGACCGCGGCCTCCGCGCGACGATCCTCGACCCGAAGGGCCGCGTGCTGCCGTCGGGCTTCGAGGCGGTGGTGACGGGCCAGATGCAGGACGCCGTGCGCGCGGCGGGCGTCG
The DNA here is from genome assembly GCA_038243565.1 of Rhodothermales bacterium. GTDB lineage: Bacteria > Bacteroidota > Rhodothermia > Rhodothermales > Rubricoccaceae > DASVSE01. The sequence goes on from JBBSQZ010000021.1 coordinate 14,123, forward strand.
CCGTCCGAGGCGAGCGCGTGACGGAGGTGCGGACGGATGCGACGGGGCGCGTCTCGGCGGTGCGCACGGACCGCGGCGAGCTCGTCGGCTGCCAGGCGCTCATCGTCGCCATCGGCGTCGTGCCGCGGACCGAGATGGCGCGGGCGGCGGGGCTGAAAATCGGCGCCAGCGGCGGCATCTGGACGGACGCCGGGATGCGGACGTCCGCCCGGACCGTCTGGGCCTGCGGCGACGCCGCCGAGGTGTCGCGCACGGTCGACGGCGCGCGCCTCGTGTGGCCGCTCGCCCCGACGAGCCGGCAGACGGCCCGCGTCGCCGCCCGCAATGCGGCGTCGCGCGGCGGGACGGGCGCCGCGTTCGCCGGCGTCACCGGCGCCGTCGGCGTGCGCGCCTTCGGCGTCGAAGTCGCGTCGGTCGGCGTGACGCTGCCCGAGGCGCTAGCGGCAGGCCTGGACGCCGAGTGCCAGCAGATCCGCGGCCTCTCGCGCGTTGGCCAGATGCCCGGCGCCGTGCCGATCGACGTGCGCCTCGTCGCCGAGCGCGGCTCGGGGCGCCTGCTCGGCGGGCAGCTCTGCGGCCGCGAGGGCGCCGCGCTGCGCGCCGACGTGCTCGTCCCGCTCGTCCGAATGGGAGCGACGGCCCGCGACCTCGCCGAGGACATGGACCTCATTTACACGCCGCCCGTCGCGCCGTCCGTGGACCCGCTGCGCCGCTGCGCCGAACGCCTCGTCCGCGCCCTCGACGCCGCCGGACCGAGGCGCTCGCGGTGACGGAAGGCGGAAGGCGGAAGGCGGAAGGCGGAAGGCGGAAGGGTTGGACCGAGCGCCTCGGAATGTTCCGCCCGTCCGCCGCCCGCTACTTCTGCCGCGTCCATCTAAATAACCCAAGTTGTGTCATTGCGAGCGAAGCGCACCGAAGGTCGGCGCAGCCCAGCAATCTCGACGTCCAGCGCGCTGTAGAACGAGATTGCTTCGTCGCTACGCTCCTCGTAATGACAATTTGGGCGGGACACAACTTGGGTTAAATATGTCATCCCGAACTTGATCCGGGTAGGATTTACGCAGTCGGTCCAGAACCTGCCAGAATTTCCTCTACAACGTCATCCCCGCGAAGGCGGGGATCCACCTTTGGACCAGCAAGGCGCTCGTCAGACCGGTGGATGGGCGGCGCCGGCCTTCGGCGCCTGCCGTCGCGGGACCCGAGTCCCCGAGGACGGCGCAGCCACTGACGGCTGGGAAGAGGTGCTCAACGGCGTAAGTCCTACCGGGATCTGACTTCCTCTTCTGCGCCTCATGAGGAAATGCAAAAGGCAGACCCCGGGTCAGGGCCCGGGATGACCCTGTTAGGGGAGGGGGCATACTGAGCCCGCTGCCCGCTGCCTCACGCGCGGCGCACCACGGCGCGGCGCGGTGGCTTCGGCGGCACGATCCCGTACCGCGGCAGCAGGAACACGATGACGCCGAGGGCGCCGTAGAGCAGCAGCGCCCCGGCGAGCGCCCACCGCCCGACCCAGTCGCCGTGGCGCGCGTAGTACGTCTCCGTCCGCACCATCGGCACGTCGAGCGGGACGAGGCCCTGCTGCATCCACGCCGCCGCCGGCTCGATCTGCCCGGAGGGCGCGATGATGGCCGAGACGCCGCCGGCCGACGCCACGACGACCGGCCGGCGCGTCTCGATGGCGCGCAGGCGCGTCGCGTGGAGGTGCTGCTCGAGGCCCGGCGAGTGGCCCCAGCGGTCGCTCTGCGCGAGGACCACGAAGAGGTCCGCGCCCTGCTCGGCGAAGCGCCGCGCGTGGTCGCCGAAGAGCGACTCGAAGCCGAGCAGCGTCGCGACGCGGGCGCCGCCGACGGGCATGAGCGTGCGATGCGTGCCCAGCACGGCCGGCGCGTCGGCGACGGGCACGCGCCGCATCTGGTCGTAGCGGACGGTCGTCCCGCCGGGCGTGACGAGCAGCGCCGAGGTCGCCGTGGCGTCGTCCGGCGTCTGCGTCGTGAGGCCGGTCACGAGGGCGACGTCGCGCAGCGCGCACCACTGCTCGAGGCGCGCCAGCGTCGCGGCCTCGCGCGCCTCGGAGCCCATCCACGGCAGCGTGCCCTGCGGCCACACGAGCAGCCCGATCGACGCGTCGCGCGCCGTCGAGGCGCGGGAGAAGAGCGGGTTGTCGGCGGACTGCGCCGAGTCGGCGGTGTGCCAGCGCTCGAGCAGGCGGTCCGACAGCTCCGCCATGAGGTCCACGCGAGACGACCCGCTGCGGTCCCACGCGGCCGGCGGGACGCCCGGCTGCACCACGCCGACGCGGACGTATCCGGCCGGCGCCTCGGCCGCGCCCGACCGCGACGCGCCGTAGGCGGCCGGCAGCGCCAGCAGGACCGCGAACAGCGCGACCGCGACGCCGCTGTCGCCGGCGCGCGGCACCCACGCGGCCAGCGGCGTCCCGGCCGGCGGCATCAGCGGCAGCGCCGTGAAGGCGGCCACGTTGAGCAGCAGCACCCACAGGCTCAGCCCGAGCACGCCCACCGTGTCGGCCGTCTGGATGAACGGCAGCGCCTCGACCTGCGTGTGCCCGAACAGCAGCCACGGCACCCCGACGGGCATCGAGACGAGGGCGAACTCCAGCGCGATGATCGTCAGCACGAGCGCTGCGAGGCCGCTCACGAGCCCGACGCGCCGACGCACGACGCCGGCCAGCGTCGCCGCGGCGACGACCGGCAGCGGGGCGATGAGGATGCCGACCCCGCCGAGCATGCCCAGCAGGGCGTCCTGGTGGAACAGCAGCCAGAAGCCGCTGCACGCGGCCAGCGTCAGCATCAGCGCGTACGTCTCGCGGGCGCACTCGGCGGCCGTCCGGTGCCCGCTCCACCGCACGAGGAACGGCACGAGGCCCACCCATGCGAGCGGGTAGAACCCCACCGGCGGCATGCTCAGCGACACGCCGACGATGCCGGCGAGCGACCAGCCGAACGAGCGGAACGGCCGCACGGGCAGCGCGGCAGCGGCAGAAGGCGGCATGGACGTGGTGGAGACTCGGCCTCGGGTATCGCCTCGTCCGCATGCGAGTTAACTCCGGCGAGCGGTGGGGCCGGGCGTGTGCCGCGCCCGGCTATCTTGGCGCACAGCCTTCCGCGATCCGTGTCTGTCCTAACGATCTGCAACCACAAAGGGGGTACCGGCAAGACGACCTCCTCGATCCACCTCGCCGCCGCCCTCGGCCATTCCGGCCGGCGCGTGCTCGTCATCGACCTGGACCCGCAGGGATTCCTCACCCGGACGATCGGGATGGAGGAGCCGCCGGCCGAGCACTCGTCGCTCGCGCTGCTGGACCCGCAGGCGGACCTCGCCACGTTCCCGGTCCAGCACGCCTCCGGCTTCGACGTCATCGGCTCGTCGATGGCGCTCACGCGGGCGCTGCGCGCGCTCACGAAGCCGACCGACGTGCTGTGGCTGCGCGAGACCCTGAACGCGGGCCACGGCTACGACGACATCCTGCTGGACACCGCCGCGGCGCTCTCGGTGTTCACCATGAACGCCCTCGTCGCGGCGGACCTCGTCGTGATCCCGGTCACGCCCGAGTACCAGCCCGTCGTCGGGGCGGAGCAGACGTGGCAGACGTGCGGACTCGTGCGGGCCAAGCTCAACCCGCGCCTCCACGAGCCGCGCTTCCTGCTCACGCAGGTCGACGCGCGCCTGAACCGCCACGCGCGCTACGCGGCCTACCTGCGCGAGAAGTACGGCGACGCCGTCCTCGTGACGCCCATCCGCACGTCGTCCTCGCTCGCGACGACGACGCACGACGGCCGGACCGTCTTCGACGTCAACACGACCGTCCGAGGCGCCGTCGACTATGCCGCCGCGGCCGTCGAGATCCGCACCTACCTGCCCGACGCGGCGCCGGCCGAGGTGCCCGAGGCGCCGGCCGAGGCGTCGGGCGAGGCGTCGGGCGACGGACAGCCGGCCGCGTGGACCTCGCTCGACCAGATCTGACCGTGCGCACCCTCCTTCTCGTTCTGCTGGTCGTCGCAGCCGGCTGCACCGGGGTGCGCCGCGCCTCGACCGAGGCGCGCTCGCCCGGGCCGCTCACCCGCGCCGAGGCGTCCGCCTTCACCGAGACGAGCACGTATGCCGACGTGCTGGCCTTCCTCGACGCGCTCCCGCCGGACCCGCGGCGCCACCGGACGACCTTCGGCACGTCGGGCGAAGGCCGCGCGCTGCCGCTCGTCGTGTGGGGCGCGCCGGACGCGACGCCCGAGGCGATCCGGGCGACGGGCAAGACGCGCGTGCTCGTCTTCGCCAACATCCACGCCGGCGAGGTGGACGGCAAGGAGGCGATGCTGATCCTGCTCCGCGACCTCGCCGCAGGGCGGCACGCCGCGTGGGCCGACAGCCTCGTGCTGATGATCGCCCCGATCTACAACGCCGACGGCAACGAGCGCGTCGCCCTCGACAACCGGCCGCTCCAGTACGGGCCCGTCGCGGGCATGGGGCAGCGGCCGACCGCCGCCGGGCTGGACCTCAACCGCGACTTCGCCAAGCTCCGCGCGCCCGAGTCGCGCGCGCTCGTCGGGCTCATCCGCGACGCGGACCCGCACGTCGTGGTGGACCTGCACACGACGGACGGCTCGGAGATGGCGTACGGCCTGACGTACGCGCCCGGGCTGCATCCGAACACGCCGGTGCAGATCTCGGACGACCTCTTCGGCCGGTGGCTGCCTCAGATCTCCCAGCGCCTCGAGGCGACGGGCGGGCCGCTCACATACCACTACGGCAACGTCCCCGGCGCCTTCGGCGAGGAGGCTGACGCGCCGCGCGGGTGGTACTCGTACAGCGCGCAGCCGCGCTACTCGGCCAACGCCGTCGGCCTGCGCGGGCGCTACGGCATCCTCTCGGAGTCGTACAGCTACGACCCGTTCGAGACGCGTGTCCGCTCCACGCGGCGCTTCGTCGAGGAGATCCTCGAGCAGGCGTGGCGCGAGGCGACGCACGTCCGCCAGGCGGTCGAGGCGGCGGACCGCGCCTCGGCCGTCGGCCAGGACATCGCTGTGCGGACGGCCTTCGAGGCGGACGCCGCGCCGGCGCGCATCCTCCTCGGCCGCGTCGACACCGTCGCCAACCCGAACGACGGGTTGCCGATGCGCCGCAACACGGGCGCCGTGATCCCGGAGACGATGCCGGCCTACATCCACTTCCGCGCGTCGGAGACGGTGCGCGCGCCGCGGGCGTACGTCGTCGAGCCGGGGTCGTGGCAGGGCGCCATCGCGGCCCTGCTCGATGTGCATGGCATCCACTACGAGGCGCTCGCTCTCGCGGACCTGTTCGATCGCCCTCCCAGTCCGCGTGAGGTCTTCCGGATCGACAGCACGACCGTTGCGAACCAGCCGAACCAGAGCATTCAGCGGCAGGAGACGTTCGGGCGGTGGGAGCCCGTTCCTCCGTTTCCGCCCCCGCCGCCCCCGCCGCCGGGGCCACAGCCCCGGCCGGTGCGCTATCTCTTCGTGCCTGTGGACCAGCCGCTCGGGCGCCTCGCCGCGGTCCTCCTCGAGCCGCGCTCGGACGACGGCGTCGTGGCGTGGGCGCTCGTCCCCGCCTCGGCGCTCCCTGCCGGCGGCATCGCCCCGGTCTTCCGCATCCCCTGATCCGATGAAGCTGCTTCTCGCCCTCCCGCTCCTCCTCGCCGCTGGCTGCGGCGGCGGCGCTGCGCCGGCCGCGCCCGCCGAGCCGTCGTCCATCGTCGAGGTGTCGGACGCCGCGACGCTCGTCGAGAACGTCGCAGCGCTGAACAAGGAGGCCGTCGTCCTCAACTTCTGGGCGACGTGGTGCGGGCCGTGCCGCGCCGAGTTCCCCGAGTTCGTCCGCTTCGACCGGGAGCACGCCGCCGACAACGTCGAGGTCCGCTTCGTGTCGCTGGACGACGCCACCGACCTGCCGCTCGTCCGC
>JBBSQZ010000022.1:0-20002 GCA_038243565.1 Rhodothermales bacterium
AGAGGGCCCACCACGTGGGCGCCCACGTCTGCATCGACGGCTACCACGCGACGGCGTCGGTCCCGATCCACGCCCACGCGCTGGGCGTGGACGCGTACGTCGGCGGGCTCCTCAAGGAGGCCTGCGGCTCGACGGGCAACAGCTACCTCTACGTCCGCGGCGACGACCTTCGCCCGCGCCTCGCCGGCTGGTTCGCCGACGCCGACCCGTTCGGCTTCCGCGCTGCGCCCGAGGACAACCCGGTCCCGCGACGCCGCTTCCTCGCCGGCACGACGGCCGTCGCCTCGACGTACCACGCCGTCGAGGGCCTGCGCGTGCTGTTCGCGGCCGAGACGGACGGCCTGGCGGGCGTCGAGGCGGTCCGGGCAGACACGCTGGCCAAGGGCGCCATCGCGGTGCAGCGGGCGTCGCGCCTCGGGCTCGAGCTGCGGTCGCCACGCGAGGCCGAGCGCCGCGGCGCGATGCTCGTCTTCGCCGTCCCGCAGGCGGACCGCCTCGTGGCGTGGCTCAAGACGCGGGGCGTGTTCACGGACAGCCGCCGCGGCGAGATCCTGCGGATGGCGCCGTTCGTGTGGAACGCGCCGGGCGACGTCGAGGCGGCGTTCGACGACATCGCGTTCGCGCTCGACACGGGCGCGCACCTGAGTTACGAGGCACCGGCCGAGGGCGGGCCGGTCACGTGAGCGCTACCGCGCGACGATGAGGCGCGCCGTCGCCGTCTGCCCGCCCACCGAGGCGCGGACGACGTACACACCCGCCGGCCATGATCCCGTCTCGACGGACATCGTGTTCTCGCCCGCGGACACCGCGCCGGCGAGCACGACTACGACCTCGCGGCCCCGCGCATCGACCACGACCACGCGCGCCGCGCCCGCCTCCGCGGCGCTCAGCACCACCTCGACGCGGCCGCCCGCCGGGTTCGGACGCACCGCGACGCCCAGGCGCTCGAACGCCTCGGGCTCCGCCTCGCCCGCCACCGCGAACGTCATCGGATCGACCGTCCGAAACGTCCAGCCCGGAATCGAGCCTCCGAGGCGGCTCCCGCCTACAAAGAGCCGGTCGTCCTCGCCGCGAAAGGCCCAGTACACTCGTGCGTTATGACCAGATGCGTCCGGGCTCGCAATCGCACCCGGAACGAAGCCCGCCAGTGACCATGTCGCCCCCCCGTCCGTGCTCGACCACACGTGCCCACCGTTCATAACCGCCACGACGCGCCGCTCGCCGAAGTCCACGACGGCCGCGCCGGCATAGTTCGGGTCGCCGCGAAGCTCGGAGAGCTCGACCCACGTGTCGCCGCCGTCGTCCGACGCTGCGACGAGCACTTCGATGTCCGGGACGTGGCCGGGGTAGTTCAACAGCGCCAGGATGCGATCGCGGCCGTCCGGCGCGCCGCCGAGCACGACGCCGACGGCATTGCAGGTGTAGCGGAAGTACTGCCAGAAGCCAGGGACCTGCCGGTAGGTCGCGCCGCCGTCGTCGGACGTGGCGAGGCCCCAGCCGCCGACGACGACACGGCCGGCGTGCGGCCCGCGTGGGACGACCGTGAGCGCGGTCATGAAGGGGGACTCGTACTCGCTGCCAGGGATGGAGGCCCCGTGCCAGCTTGCGCCGCGGTCTCGGGAGTAGGCCCCGAATGCCCGCGAGTTGCCGGCGCTGGCGACGACCGAGCCGCCGTACGGGACACCGTATGGGATCTCTACAGGCTGCCTGATTCCAAACGGTCCGTCGCGGGGCGAGAGCGTGAACGTAAGTCCGCCATCGACCGAGCGCGCCTGCCCGAACCTGGACCTGGAGAGCAATGTATCCCGGCCTAAAGCAAGCACACTATCCTCGAAGTATAGCTGCTTTAAAATCCAGGGCGAATCAGACGAATAAGGCATGTCCATATAATACAGATCACCACCATTGCCTATCACCCACATCTTTCCATCTACGTCTATGGATGGGCTATTTGTGTTATATGGCTGAGATCCTACGTGCTCCCAGGAAATCGGCTGGGCCCTGAGACCTGAGCACAGGAGTAACAACACCACGAGGCAGGCGCAGATACGCATCGGACTACTGGCTGAAGTATGGACACGACATCACGCGCTCCAGACGCGTAGACTGGAGCGCACGACGCTGGATGGATCTACCGCGCAACGACCACGCGGCGCGCGAGGACCGACGACGAGCCGTCAGCCGCACGCACGACGGCGCGCACGACGTAGACGCCTGCTGGAACGTTCGAGCCGTCGAACGACGCCTCGACCGCACCCGATGCCGGGCCGTCGTGCAAAAGCGCCACGCGCCGCCCGAGCGCATCGAACACCTCGACGCGAGCCTCGACCTCCGCAGCCACCACCAGCACGACACGCACCGCGCCGACCGACGGGTTCGGGGCCGCCGACAGTTCGGCGGTGCGGGGTGCCGTGTCCGCACCGGCCTTGCCTGCCACGTCGCCGCTGCCACTCGCTGCACGTCCACTCTGTACCGACGCTGCACCACGACCGAACGACACGACCGCATCCGGGAATGCGAGCGCGACCGAGAGTGCGAGTTCCTCCGCGCCCTCCGGGTCTACGGCCGCGAGATCGCTCAGCGCCTGTACCGCGCGCTGCGCGTCGCCTGCGTCGACAGACGCCCTGGTGACGAGGCCCAGCCCGCGCGCGCGGTGTGCCAGCGCCGCCTCGTCCTCACCGGCGCCGTCCTCGTCGACGAGCGCCTGTGCCACGACGAGCGCCTCGGCCGTGCGGCCATGACCCGCGAGCCCGGCCGCGAGCGCCCGGCGTCCCCATGGCCGGTCGGCTGGCGTCGATGCGGCCGTCTCGGCCCACGCGACGAGCGCCGGCGGCTCGACGGCCGCGAGCGCCCGGCCGGCCGCCTCGGCGACGGCGAGGCGGTCGTCGTCGCTCGTGACGGCGGTGTAAGCCTGAGTGATCCGCTCTGCGGCGAGCGTGCTGTCGCCGCCCCGCACGAGGCCGTCGGCTTCGGCGAGCAGTGCCTGCACGGCCACGTCGACGAGACCCGTCCCCAGGCGCTGCGCGGCCGGCGCAGCACTCCCGTCGCGGACGACCCGCGCCTGCCGGGTCGAGGCGCGCCCGCTCGCGCCGCCGCCTACCGAGGGCGGCGTCAGCAGCGGGTCCGACACGTCGATCTTGCTCGACTCGTCGGCGAGCGAGGTCAGGAGCACCTGCTCCTCGGTGCGGCCGTCCCAGTAGTTCTGAGAGGCAGTCACGCGTGAGCCGCCTGTCGCGAGCGCGTCGTAGACCGGCCCGCCGCCCGGCGCGGGCTGAGTGTTCTGCCTGAAGTCATGGCCGCCGATAGACGCGCAGGGAGCCTTCACGCAGACATAGTCGCCGGTCCACACGACACCGCCGCCCTGCATGCCGGAAAAGCCGAAGGAGAGCCCACCGGCCGTGGCGTAGAGCCCGCCGATGTTGTTCCAGACGCGGACCGCCTGCTCGGTCGCGGCGAATGACGACACGCCGCCACCGGCGTCGCGGAGCACGTCGATGCCCGCGCCGGACGAGGCGCGGAGCCCCGGGCCATCGTTGTTATGGACAAACCCGCCGAGGACGAGCACGCTCGATCCCGTCCCCGTCGCGACGATGCCCGCACCGTTGTCGTAGATCTCGACGTCATCGCTGTCGATCGTGACCTGCGCGCCGGCGTCGGCCCGCACGCTGGGGCCACTCGCGTTGTTGTAGATGCGCGATTCGCCAGTGATGTGCGCGGTCGAGCGCTTGCCCGAGACGGCTTTCCCCGAAACGAGCACGCCTGCGCCGCCGCTGGTATTGCGCACCTGTGCGCTGTCGAGCGTCGCGCTGCCGCCGCCCGACACGACGACCGCGGCGCTTGAGACGACGCCATCGATGATCGTGCCTGAGCCGAGTGCGAGGCTCCCGCCGGGCACGCTCAGCCCGTTCCACCCCTGCCCGACCGTTCGCGCCGAGAGCGCGACGCCTGCCACACTCATCTGCCCGCCGACGGTCACGCCGCCGCCGCCTCCAAAGTCGATGGCTGAGACGTCCGACGACGACCAGTTCCAGGCGTGACCGTTACGTAGACGCCAGTCGGCACCAGTCGACGCGTGGAGCGTCACCGGGATCGTGTCGGGGCCAGCCCCAGGACCCGGTGCTCGCGCAAAGAACTGTGAAGACCACACATCGGGCGCCGATGCGCTGGAGTAGAATGCCCGGTAATCGTACGGCAGTACCCAGCGCGTCTTTTCCGGGAAGTAATCCTCAACTGACATCGGAGCACCGTACCCTTCAGGAAGCGACTCGGGATAGAGCTGAATTCGGTTACTACGGATGAATATTACTGTGTCGTAATTACCTCGCTCTTCCTGAAGACAGAATACGCTTGAACCGGGCGGACAGTCTTCCAGAAAATAGACATAGTAGGACGCGCTCGGTCCATCATCCCCCTGCACTGGCTTAATGTCGAGCCGGTAGAGGCGATCCGTCTGATACACGACCGCCAAGGAGTCTTGCGCTTCGCCACCCCCGCAGCATACATACGCGCGGTAGTGGCACTCGTTCAAAGGGGGCGTCATCCAAGAAATGCGCTGTGGGCTCCCATCGAGCACATCCCCCGTCGTCATGTCGGTCATAGAGACGTCGAAGCTGCTGTCATGCGTGTCGACGACGATCCCGATCTCGAACTCCCCGCTTGCGCCCTGTCCCCGACAACCGATGTCTAACGGCTCGATAGTTTGAGCCGCGACCACATGGGCGGCTAAGCTCAACACGGCCAGAGAGAGAGAGTAGATGGACACACGCATAACGGCTACCGGTTGGGGCGACAGCGTGGCACGGGATGCGCCGCGAAGAGTGTAGGAATTTTCTCCCTCTACCCCGTATGAATTCGACCGAACCGGGAAGCCGACCGCTTCCACGGCCTCTCAGCCGACCGTGTCGCCGTCCACGCGGCGGAAGATGGCGACGACGGTCCCCCGCGCCTCGTCCACGACCGGCCGGGACGCCACGGCGAGGCCGGCGTCGCGGGCGGCGTCGGCGAGGCGCGTGATGGCGGCACGGTCCGCCTCGAGGCGCACCTCGACGGGCAGGCCGGGATCTGCGCCCGGCGTGTCCGTCCAGAGCCAGCCGCCGGGGATCAGCACGCGCCGGGCCTCAGCGAACACGTCCGAGAGGCGCTCGGCGCCGAGATCGGTGGCGACGGCCCACGGGGCGAAGGCGTCGGGGTAGCCGAGCGTCTCGGGGCGGGCGACCGAGACGCGGCGCGCGGCGTCGTCGAGCGCGTCGGCGAGGCGCGTTCGGGCGTCCTCAGCGAGTGCGGCGTCTTCGGTCGAGGCCCAGACGTCGAAGCCGAGCCGGGCGAGGGCCTCGGCGTGGGCCCCCGAGCCGCAGGCGACGTCCACGACGCGCGTGCCGGGGGCGACCGACGCCATCGTGCGGAGGAGGTAGGCGGAGACGCCGGACATGGTCAGCAGACAGGCATCGTCAGGCAGCGCGGCGCGCGGCGACGACCGGGACGGCCGCCGTCTGTGCGCGCCAGTCGCACGGCTCGGCGACGCGCTGGCAGGCGGCGCAGCGGACCGTCCGCGCCTCGGCAGCGTGCGTGCGCCGCGGCTCGGGCGCGCTTCCATCGCCGGCGAGGCCCGTCCGGACCTGGGCGCCGACGACCTCAGCGAGCGTCTCGATGAAGAGCGGGTGGCCGTTGAGGCCCGTCGTGACCTCGAAGTGCGTCACGCCCTGCGCGCGCGCGCGGGCGCGGACGACGACGTCGAGGTCGTAGGCCGTCTCGACGCGGTCCGACACGAACGACACGGGCACGACAAGGACGTGCGCGTGGCCGTCGTCGGCGAGCGCCGTCAGCGTCTCGTCGAGCGTCGGGCCGAGGGCGCGGCCGGGCACGAGGGCCGGCAGGAAGGCGACGTGGACGGCGCGGCGCGGGTCGCGGCCGGCGCGCAGGTCGGCGACGTGCTGCACGGTCGCGTGGACGAGGCAGCAGTACGGGTCGCGGTCGCGCAGGCGGGTGGCGTGCGCGCCCTGCGCGGCGAAGACGACCTGCACGCCGGCGCGGGCGTCGGGCGGGAAGCGCTGCAGGCCCTCGTCGACACGCTCGGCGAGCGCCTGCACGTACGTCGGGTGGGCGGCGAACTCGCCGACGCGGGCCGTCGGCCACGCCGGGATCTCGCCGGCTGCCGCGAGCGCGCGCCAGTAGGCGACCGACGAGCCGCTCGTGGCGGTCGACGGCTGCGGGTGCATCGGGAGCAGCACGACCTTCGTCACGCCGTCGGCGGCCATCTGCGCGGCGGCCTCCTCGCTCGTCGGATGCCAGTGGCGCATCGCGACGTAGGTCCGGAAGCGGGCGCCCGTCGCGCCGAGGCGCTCGTTGAGCAGCCGCTCGAGGGCCGACGCCTGGTCGCCCGTGTGGCGCGCGAGCGGGCTCACGCCGCCGATCTGCTCGTAGGCATGTGCGAGCGGCCGCGCGCGGCGCCGTGCCAGAACGCGGCTCGCGAAGTCGCGGACGACGGCCGGTAGGCCCCAGTCGCCCTCGGCCGGGTCCATGAGCCGGTTGTAGAGGAACGGCTCGACGTCGAGGCGGGTGCCTGGCCCGCCGAGGTTCATCAGCACGACGCCCACGACGTCGCCGGGCGCGAGGTCCAGGGCCTCGCCTGCGAGCGCCCCGTCCGCGCCGGAGAACGGGAGGTGCTGGAAACCGCGGAGGAAGTCGCGAGGCGTCATTCGGCAGAGCAGATGGCGAGCCGGGCGGCCGGTGGTCTGCTCAATAAACCGATGCGCGCGCGGGGCCGTGTCGCGTCTCGTTGAAGAACGGCGCTCGCGCGCAGGATTGACGCCGGCTCCACACTGCCGCATCGCGGCATATGTGTGCCTGCGCTGGGCTAGATGCCCGCGGCGACGCCGGCGAGCAGCGCCCGGAGGTCGGGCGACGTGAGGTCCGCCCACGCCTCGGCGACGGCCGCGGACGGCCCGGCGGGCGGGCCCGCGAGTTCGGCCGTGCGGAGCGCCTGCCGGCGCGCGGCGAGGCGCGCCTCGGCGGCGTCGAGGCGTGCGGCGAGGGCGCGGGCGTCGCCCGTCGTCGCCTTCTCGACGATGCCGAGCACGAAGTGCAGGGCGGACACGGCCAGCGCGAGGTGGTACACGCCCTCGGTGGTCTCCGGCGCGTCGATGTCGTCCTCGAAGGCGCGGAGCGCCTCGTAGCGGGCCCACAGCATCGAGGCGCCAGCGTGGCGCAGGCGCGCCGGCGCGGGTACGTCGCCCGGAAGGCCGACGAGGTCGTCCGGCGGGGCCGGGAAGTCGTCGCCGATGAGGAGGCCGGCGGCGTGCTGCGCGCCGAGGCGCTCGAGCAGGCGGTGCGCGCGCGGGCCCCACGCGCGGTGGCGGCCGCCGCCGAGCAGGCGACGCGCGTCCTCGAGGGCCGGCGCCGGGTCCTGGCCGGCGGCGTCCCGGTCCAGCGCCGCGTCGAGCGCGCCGACGAGCGGCCGCAGCGCGGCGACGAGGCGCCCGGCGGCCATCGCGGGCACGAACGGCGCGAACGCCTCGACGGCGAGGCGCACGCGGTGCGCGCAGATCAGCACGCGCCGCGCGTCGGCCGTGCCGGCGGCGTCCTCGCGGAGGCGGCCCGCGGCGTCCTCGAAGCGGGCGACGTGGTAGACGAGCGTCGCGAAGGCGGCGTCGACGAGCGGCGTCCCGGCGGCGAGGGCGGGCGCGTGGAGGGCGGCGGGCGGCGGGCGGAGGGCGGAAGGCGTCGGGGCGGGCGCCTCAGGGCCGGACTCAGCGGGCGGGTCGGAGTCAGACGGAGCGGGCGGTGCGGCCTGCGTCCCAGCCGGCTCCGGCTGAACCGGCTCGGGCGCCTCGTCCTGCGCCGGCGCCTCGTCCTGCGCCCGCGAGTCGTCCTCCGCTGCGTCCAGCGCCTCATCGTCGTCCTCAGCGTCGAGGATGGGCGTGTCGGTGTCGGTCGGCGAGAAGCGCTCGAGGAGGCCGTCGATGTCGTCGCCGTCGAGGGCGTCGTCGCTGCCAGAGGGCTCGGCGGGCGCCTCGGCCGGGAGATCGACCGGCGCCTCGGTCAGCGGCTCGAGGAGCTCGCTGACGCGGTATGCCGGTGCGGCGTGGTCCGCCGCGGGGGCGTCTGCTTCCGGCCGGATCGCGTCGGAGTGGGCGGGCTCGAACGGCGACGGGGAGACCTGCTGCGCCTCGTCCGGGGCGTCGTCGAACCCGCCGAGGTCGTCCGTCGGCGCATCCGGGGCGAAGATGGCCATGCGGCGCGTCTGGAACTGCTCCTTCCAGAAGCGGACGCGCGCGGCCGAGAGGCCCGTCTGCGCCGCGACGGTGTCGGCGCGGTAGCCGTGGGCGTCGAGCAGCAGCAGGCGGGCACGGCGCTGGAGGTCCGGGTCGCCACGCTCGGCGAGGCGCTCGGCCTCCGCGCGTTCGTCGGGCAGCAGCAGGACGGGCTCGGCGGGGTCGCGGGAGAGGCGCAGCAGGCCGCGCTCGAGCTTCGTCCGCGGCTCGGGGTCGAGGTCGAACGTCCGCAGCGCGGGGTCGATGCGGCCGAGGTCGGCGCTCTCGCCCTGGGTCGTGATCTCGACCTCGACCTCGTTCGAGACGACCTGCGCGCCGGGGACCTCGTACACGACCACGTCGAGCGAGACGAGCAGCGCGGGGCGGGCGTCGTCGTAGGCGACGCGCGGCGTGCGGTACTGGCGCAGCGCGAGAAGGGGCCGCAGCGTGTCCGCGCCGATGCGCGCGGCGACGGCGTCGGCTAGCGGGCCGGGCGGCAGGGACAGGGCCGGCGCGCCGTCCTCGGGCCCGAGTGCCGCCTCCGGGACGCGCTCAGACGTGCGGTCGGCCTGGATCGGGCGCAGCGAGGCCGTCCGCTCGCCGTCCTGCTCGCGGACGCGCAGCGACAGGCCGGACCGGAGGAGCTCGCCGTCGGCCGTGTCCCAGTACTGGTCGCGCACGCGGGCCGGCGCGAGCGGGCTCAGGCGGTAGCCGCCGAGGTGCGTCGTCTGGATGAGCGCCGCGAAGGGCCCTGGGCGGCGGGAGACGTAGGTCGAGGACTGCATCGGGGGGAGGTGCAGCGCGCCGGGCGCGGGTCCGCAATCTAGCCGCGCCCCCCCGAGTTCAGAACCCCCCGTTCGAACGCGCGCATGTCGAGCATTCCTGAGAGGTTTACGCCGCGCGTCCAACCGGTCCCCCTCGTCGAGGGGGACAGTCGTCCGAGCGGGGAGCGAAGCGACCAGCCGGGCGACGGGGGGTCTGTGTCGGCGCCGCGTGCTCCGGCCGGATCAGCGGACGACCGTCACGGCGAGCGTCGCGTGGCGCCCGCCCGCCTCGGCGACGATGTGGTAGACGCCGGCCGCCGTGCCCGGCGCCCACGTGAGGCGCGCCTCGCCGGCGGCGAGCGGCCCGTCCACCAGGCGCGCCACGACGCGGCCGCGCGCGTCGAGGACCGTCACGCGCACGTCCGCCGGCGCCTCGAGGCGCAGCGCGACGGACACGGCGCCGCGAGACGGGTTCGCCGAGCGCAGCGCGAGGCTCATGGACGCCCGGCCGGGCCCGTCGTCGGCCGCGTCGACGTAGTTGAACGGCGTCTCGAACACCATCGAGTCGCCGCCCGAGGCGCGGTACGTCGCCCGCCACAGCGGGGTGGCACCGCGCACGCTCTCGAGCGTCACCGTGACCGTTTCGCCCGGATGCGCCGCGCGGAAGGCCGCCCCGCCCCGCCCTTCGAGCATCGGAAGTACTTCGGGCGAGTCGATGAAGAACGGCGGCAGCGGGTCCGGGTCGAGGCCGCCGTCCGTGAACGGCACGGGCAGCGTGAAGAGGCCGACGCGCAGGATGCGGACCTCCTCGCCGGGCGTCGCGGCCTCGAAGCGGTAGCTCCACCCGGCCGCCATGCCGCCCGCGTCCACGACAGCCGGGTCGACGGCGAGGAAGCGCGGGGCCGGCCCGAGGGCGTCCTCGGCCGCAGCGAGGGTGCCGGTGAAATCCTCAGCGGCGGTGCGCGGCGGCGGCGGCGCGACGGTGATGTTGACGCCCGTCGTGGCGAAGATCGGGTTCGGCGTGCCGTCGCCGTCGGGGTCGTAGAGGCCGTAGCCGAAGCCCTCGGCCGTCGTGCCGAGCGGCAGCGGCAGGCGGATGGCGCCGGCCGTGTACAGCCCGATCGGGACGGGCCCGACGGCGTAGGCCCCGTTCGCCGCCTCGACGACGGCCGCCTCGACGATCTGGATGTTGCCCGTGGCGAGGTCGCCGGTGACGAGCGCCACGATGCTGCCCTGCGGCGCGACGGAGCCCGCGCCGGTGACGGTCCCGCGGACCGTGATCGGGCCGTTCGAGGGGCCGGTCGTGAGGTTGAGCGCGAACGGCGCCGTGAGCCCGCCGCCCGCCTCGGCCTCGGCCCCCAGCACGAGCACGGCGTAGCGCGTCGCCGCCTGGAGCGTCAGCGGGAACGTCAGCGAGAGGCCGTCCGCGCTGCGCGTCGGCGCGCCGAGCGTCGCCGTGGGCTGGATGACGACGTTGGGCGCCGCGCCGGCAGTGGGGTCGGCGACGCGCCCCGAGAACGTGAGCCGGAGCGTCGTCTCGAGCGGGACGCTCACGGCGTGGTCCGCCGGAGCGGACGAGACGACGGCAAACGTCTGCGCGCGCGGCGCGGCGGCGACGAGGAGCAGGGCGAAAAGGGTAGCGAGGCGCATCGGGACGGGAGGTAGACGCGCCGATGGTACGGCAGAAACCCGCTCGGCACGCCGCAGCGTTTCTGCACCCCGGGGCGAGTTCGCGTCACCCCGCTCACCTCTCTGCTTCCTCACTCATCTCACACCAACCAGTATGTCATCCTGAACTTGTTTCAGGATCTGCATTTCACGCACGCTTTCCAGAAAGGCAGATCCTGAAACAAGTCGGCTTCGCCGCCGCTACGCGGTCGGGATGACAAGTAGATAACCCAAGTTGTGTCCCGCCCAAATTGCCATTGCGAGGAGCGTAGCGACGAAGCCATCTCGTTCTACAGCGCGCTGGACGTCGAGATTGCTGGGCTGCGCCGACCTTCGGTGCGCTTCGCACGCAATGACATGATCCTTTTCGGATAGCTCCCAAGCGTGCACTCGCCCGCCGTCGTGCCGCGATCAGGACGCGCCGGCGCGGACGGCTGCTTCGACGTCGTCGGCCGTCTTGGGGATGGCCGGGCCGAGGATGCGGCTGCCGTCGGCCGTCACGAGCACGTCGTCCTCGACGCGGATGCCGCCGAGCCCGCGCCACTTGTCCACCTCGGCGTAGTCGATGAACTCGGCGTGCCGCCCTTCGGCGCTCCACGCGTCGATGAGCGCGTCGACGAGGTAGACGCCGGGCTCGACCGTCATCACGTAGCCGGCGCGGAGCGGGCGCGCGAAGCGGAGGAAGCGCGTCCCGAACTGGTCCGACCGCGAAAAGCCCTCGCCATAGCCCACGTTGTCCTCGCCGAGGCCTTCCATGTCGTGCACGTCGAGGCCGATGGCGTGGCCGAGGCCGTGGACGAAGAACAGCGTGTGCGCGCCCGCCTCGACGGCCGCGTCCGGGTCGCCGCGCATCAGCCCGAGGTCCGTGAGGCCGGCCGCGATCGTGCGCGCCGCGACGAAGTGGACGTCGCGGTACGGGACGCCGGGGCGCATCGCCGCGATGGCATCGAGGTACGACTGCAACACCACGTTATACAGGGCGCGCTGCTGGTCGGAGAAGGTGCCGCCGACCGGCATCGTCCGCGTCACGTCCGAGGCGTAGCGCGTGCCGACGGCCGCGGCGCCGGCGTCGACGAGCAGCAGGTCGCCCGCTTCCAGCACGGCGTCGGTCGGGTGCCCGTGGAGGACCTCGCCGCGGCGCGACAGGATGACGGGGTAGCTCGGGTACGTGCCGCGCGCGGCGAGGTGCGCCTCGATGAGGGCGGTGATGCCCTGCTCGGTCTGGCCCGGCTGCGCGTGGCGCATCGCGATGGCGTGGATCTCGGCCGCGAGCACGCCCGCCGCCTCCATCTCCGCGATCTCGGCGTCCGTCTTGACGAGCCGCTGCGCGATCACCGCCTCGACGAGTGTCTCCGACGCCTCGACGGCGCTGGGCGCCACGCCGAGGGCGTCGGCGAGGACGAGGCGCTGCTGCGGGCGGTTCGGCGGCAGCGTGTGGACCGTCCGTCCCGCCGCCGTCGCGTCCCGGATGGCTGGCACGACCGACGCGGCCGTGTCCTCGGCGCCGATGGTCGCGGCGCGGTCCGAGAGCGAGGCGAGCGGCCCTTCCCAGACGATGTCGTCGACGGTCGGGTCGTGGCCGACGAGCGTCGTCCGCCCCGTCGCGGCGTCG
Organism: Rhodothermales bacterium; assembly: GCA_038243565.1. GTDB lineage: Bacteria > Bacteroidota > Rhodothermia > Rhodothermales > Rubricoccaceae > DASVSE01. Next base: position 12,294 of record JBBSQZ010000022.1, read on the forward strand.
ATGAGGAGCGCGAGGCCTGGCGCGTCGAGGCCGCCGTAGTACAGGAACGAGCCGTCCTGCCGGAAGGGGTACGTGTTGCCGGGGTAGTTCATCGCGGCGTCGGCGTGGCCGAGGATGACGATGAGGCCGTCGCCGACGGCTCGGGCGAGGGCGGCGCGGCGGTCGGCGTAGACGGACGGGGCGAACATGGCGGAGGCGGGCGAATGAGCAGCGAAGATGCACCGGCTACGCACGGAGCGGGCAAAAAATCCGCACCCTCCCGCGTCTGCCCGAGCTAGACTCCTATCGGTGCCATGCGGCGCCATTCTTTTTCCCCGACGCTGTGACGCTCACCCCCGGACAGAAGACGGTGGCCCGCTGGGCGCTCGTCGTCGGCCTCGCCGTCGCGGCGCTGCTTGTCGCGCGCAGCTGCGGGAGCGACGCGGGCGGCGACGGTCCTGCCGGCGGTGGCCCCGGCGGCGGAGGGCCGGGCGGCGGGCGCGGCGGCCGTGGCGGGGCCGACACCCTTTCGGTCACGGTCTCGCTCGCGAGCCGCGAGACGCTCGAGGACGCCCTCCAGACGACCGGCACGCTGCTGCCCGACGAGGAGGTCGTCGTCCGCTCCGAGATCGCCGGCCGCATCACGCGGCTGGGCTTCGACGAGGGCGCGCGCGTCGGCAAGGGCCAGGTGCTGGCCGTGCTGGACGCCGAGGTGCTGGACGCGCAGGTGCAGGCCGCGCGCACGCAGGCCGACCTCGCGCGCATCCAGGCGCAGCGCAAGCGCCAGCTCTTCGCCATCGGCGGCCTCAGCCGCGCCGCGCTGGACCAGGCCGAGGCCGAGGCGGCCGTCGCCGCCGCCGGCGTCTCGCAGCTCTCGGCCGAGATCGCGCGCCGCCGCGTCGTCGCCCCGTTCGCCGGCCAGATCGGCCTCCGCAGCGTGAGCACCGGCGCCTACGTCTCCGCCGGCGACGCCATCGCGACGCTCCGCGTCACGACGACGCTCAAGCTCGAGTTCTCGGTCCCCGAGGCCTACGTCGGCCGCGTCGGGCCGGGCACGACGGTCGTCTTCTCGGTCCCCGGCCAGGAGCGCACGTTCCGCGCGACAGTCTACGCCGTCGAGCCCAGCGTGAGCCAGACGACGCGCGCGTTCACGGTCCGCGCCCGCACACCCAACCCCGGCGGGCTCGTCCCCGGCGCGTTCGCGCAGGTCGAGCTCGTGGCGAACCGCGCCGAAAACGCCGTCGTCGTGCCCGCCTCGGCCATCGTGCCGGGCCTCGACAGCGCGGCGGTCTTCGTCGTCGTCGGCGGGCAGGCGCAGCGCCGCTCGGTCATGACGGGCATCCGGGCGGCCGACCGCGTCCAGGTGACGGGCGATGTGGCCGCGGGCGACACGGTTCTGACGTCGGGCGTGGACACGGTGCGGCCGGACCAGCCCGTCCGCACGACGCTCGTCCGCCCTGCCCCGAGCGCCTCGTCCAGCCCGGCGCCCTGACCCGATGGCCTCGCTCTCCAGCCTCTCCGTCCGCCGGCCGGTCCTCGCGACCGTGATGTCGCTCGCGATCCTCATCGGCGGCGCCGTCGGCTTCCGCGAGCTCGGCGTGCGCGAGTACCCCGTGACCGAGACGCCCGTGATCTCGGTCTCGACGAGCCTGCGCGGCGCCAACGCCGAGGTCGTCCAGAACCAGGTCACCGAGCCCATCGAGGAGTCCGTCAACGGCATCGCCGGCGTGCGCTCGATCACGAGCTCGAGCTCGACCGGGTCGAGCCGTATCTCGGTCGAGTTCGACCTCGGCTCGGACCTCGACGCCGTCGCCGCCGAGGTCCGCGACCGCGTCAGCCGCGCGCGCGGGCGCATCCCGGACGAGGCCGACGAGCCCATCGTCTCGAAGTCCAACGCCGACGCGCAGCCGGTCGTCTTCCTCACGATCGCGAGCCAGCAGAAGAGCCTGCTCGAGCTGTCGGACCTCGCGCAGACGTTTTTCGTCGAGCGCCTCCAGACCATCGACGGCGTGGCGAGCGTCGACATCTGGGGCGACAAGCGCTACGCGATGCGCCTCTACCTGGACCCGACGCGCCTCGCCGCCTTCGACCTCACCCCGGCCGACATCCGCGCGGCCGTCTCGGCGCAGAACGTCGAGCTGCCGGGCGGGCAGATCGAGGGCGACCAGACGACGCTCTCGATCCGCCCGCTGATGCGGCTCCAGACCGTCGAGGACTTCGAGAACCTCGTGCTGAAGTCGTCGGGCGCGACGCTCGTCCGGATGAAGGACGTCGGGCGCGTCGCCATCGGCGCCCAGAACGAGCGCCAGATCCTCAAGCGCAACGGCGTCCCGATGGTCGGCGTCGTGCTGCGGCCGCTCCCGGGCGCGAACTACGTCGAGATGGTCGACGACTTCTACGCGCGCCTCGAGCAGATCCGGCGGGACCTGCCGGACGACGTGCGGACCGAGGTCGGCTTCGACAACACGCGCCAGATCCGGGCGTCGATCGAGGAGGTCGAGGAGACGATCGGGATCGCGCTCGCGCTCGTCGTCCTCATCCTGTTCCTGTTCCTCCGCGACTGGCGCAGCACGCTCGTCCCGATCCTCGTCATCCCGGTCTCGCTCGTCGGCGCGTTCGGGATCATGGCGCTGGCCGGCTTCTCGATCAACGTCCTGACGCTGCTGGCCCTCGTCCTCGCCATCGGCATCGTCGTCGACGACGCGATCGTGGTGCTGGAGAACATCTACACCAAGATCGAGGGCGGCATGGCGCCGGCCGAGGCGGCCATCGAGGGCACGCGGGAGATCTTCGTCGCCGTCGTCGCGACGACGGCCGCGCTCGTCGTCGTCTTCCTGCCGATCATCTTCCAGGGCGGCGTCGTCGGGGCGCTCTTCCGCGAGTTCGGGGCGACGCTCGCCGGGGCGATCCTGATCTCGGCCTTCGCCGCGCTCACGCTCACGCCGATGCTCTCGGCGCGCCTGCTGAAGCGCGGCGCGGAGCACCCGTGGCTCTACCGCGCCACGGAGCCGTATTTCGTGCGCCTCAACGACGGCTACCGGCGCCTGCTCGCCGGCTTCCTGCGGGTCCGCTGGGCGGCGTTCGTGCTGATGGCCGTCTGCGGCGGGCTCGTCTGGGTGCTCCTCGGGCAACTCGAGACGGAGCTCGCGCCAGCCGAGGACCGCGCGCAGTTCAGCGTCTCGGCGCAGCTGCCGCAGGGCACGAGCTACGCCGCGACGGTGGACTACATGGACCGCCTGACCGACGTCGTCCGCGACGAGGTGCCCGAGGCGACGGGCCTTAACACGATCATCTTCGGCGGCGGCGGCGGCCGCATCTCGGCGACGCTCACCCCGGCCGGCGAGCGCGACGCGACGCAGACCGAGATCGCGCAGCGCCTCCAGAAGGTCGTCTCCAGGATGCCCGGCGCGAGCGTCAACATCTCGGAGCCGGCGACGATCTCGACGGCCTCGAGTCGCGGCCTGCCCGTCCAGTTCGTCATCCAGGCGCCGACGCTCGAGGCGCTCCAGGAGGTCCTGCCCACCTTCGTCGACGCCGCGACGGCGACCGGCAAGTTCGCGTTCGTCCGCGCCAACCTCGAGTTCACCAACCCCGAGCTCCAGGTGACGGTGGACCGCGACCGCGCGCAGAGCCTCGGCATCGACGCCCGCGACGTCGCGACGACGCTGCAGGTCGCGCTCTCGGAGCAGCGCCTCGGCTACTACGTCCGGAACGGGCAGCAGTACGAGGTCATCGCGCAGCTCGAGGACGACCGCCGCAACACGCCCGCCGGCCTGCGCGGGCTGTACGTCCGCTCCCAGAGCGGCGCGCCGATCCTGCTCGACAACCTCATCACGACGCGCGAGAGCGCCGCGCCGCCGCAGCTCAACCGCTACAACCGCTTCGAGGCGGCGACGGTCAACGCGCAGCTCGCGCCCGGCGTCTCGCTCGGCGCCGGCCTCGACGCGATGGACACCGTCGCCGACGAGGTGCTGCCGGACGGCTTCTCGCGGGCGGTCACGGGCCAGAGCCGCGACTTCCGCGAGTCGTCGGGCTCGCTCTACGTCGTCTTCGGCCTCGCGCTGGTGCTGATCTACCTCGTCCTCGCGGCGCAGTTCGAGAGCTTCCGCGACCCGCTCATCATCCTGCTCACGGTTCCGCTCGCGCTCGTCGGCGCGCTCGGCCTGCTGTGGGCGGCGGGCGCCACGATGAACGTCTTCTCGCAGATCGGCATCGTGATGCTCGTCGGGCTGGTGACGAAGAACGGCATCCTGATCGTCGAGTTCGCGCGGCAGCGGCAGGCCGCCGGCGCGACCGTGATGGAGGCAGCGCTCGAGGGCGCGGCCGCCCGCTTCCGCCCGATCCTGATGACGACGCTCGCGACGATCCTCGGCACGCTCCCGATCGCGCTCGCGCTCGGCGCCGGCGCCGAGAGCCGGGTCCCGATGGGCCTCGCCGTCGTCGGCGGGCTGTCGGTCGGGACGCTGCTGACGCTGTTCGTCATCCCGGCCGTGTACACGTTCCTCGCCGGCGCGCACCGCCCGATCCCGGACGAGGTCGCGCTCTCGGGCGACGGCACGGCGGACGAGGTGCCGGCCGTCGAGGCCCGCGTCTCCCCCACCGCCGCCGGGACGGATGACTAACTCACGGTGTGTCCCAGGGCTTCCGCAGTCGAGCGCTTCCCTTTCAGCCGTCATTCCCGCGCAGGCGGGAATCCAGGGGGGTACGGCCCAGGTGCTCGGTACTCTGGGTTCCCGCGCGCGCGGGAATGACGTTGTAGGGGGGTCTTTTTCTGATCTGGATCAACCGCATAGTTTTTATGCCATTGCGAGCGACGCGAAGCACTCTCGAGGCGCAGCGCGCTGTGGGACGAGATTGCTTCGTCGCTGCGCTCCTCGCAATGACAGGCCGTGTAGATCACGGCCCGGACCGACCGGACGCCTGCTCGCGCTCGCGGCGCTCTCGCTCATCGCGACGGGCGCTGCCGCCCAGTCGGTCCGGCCGGACTCGCTGCCGCCGCTGCCCCCGACGATCCACCTCTACGGCGAGGACCTGCCGACGGGCGCGGACCTGCCCGCGCTCGACGCACCGGGCGCCGTCGCTCTCACGCTGGATGAGGCTGTCGCGCTCGCGCTCGCGCGCAACCCGGGCCAGCGCGTCTCGGCCCTCGAGGCCATCCGCGCGCAGACCGACGTGACGCCGGGCAACGCCGGCTACGGCGTCTCGCTCGACGCCACGGCCAGCGCCGGCGGGCAACGGTCCGACACGTTCTTCGGCCGCGGCGGCCGGCGCGACAGCACCTCGACAGGAAACGCCGGCGGCTTCGGCGGCACGCGCACGAGCACGACCGTCTCGACGGGCCTCACGCTCGGGACGGTCCTCCTCGATGGCGGCGGCCGCGCGGCCGCCCTGCGCCGGCTGCGACTCGAGGCGCGCCGCGCCGCCTTCACGACCGACGCCGACGCCGAGGCGCTCGCCCTCGCCACGACGACGGCCTACCTCGACGTCGCCCGCCAGGCCGGCCTCGCCTCGGCGCGCGCCGAGGCCGTCGCCGTGAGCACGGACCGCCTGCGGATCTCGGCCGCCGAGGTCCGCATCGGGACGTCGGCCGAGGTCGACGCGGCGATCGCGCTGACGGACCTCAACGCGGACCGGTCGGCCCTGCTGCGCCAGCGCATCGCGCTCGCGGCGGCGCGCGCCACGCTCGGCGGCCTGCTCGCCCTCGACGACCCCGACGCCGTCACCGCCGCGGACCCGCTGCGCCTCGACGCCGCCCCGAACCTCGCGTTTTTCGACGCCGTCGCCGTGGCCGGCAACCGCCGCGTGCGGGCGCGGGAGACCGCCGAGGCCGTCGCCGACGCGATCACGGACGAGGTGCGGGCGCGCTACCGGCCGCGTGTCAACGCCTCGGTCGGCGCTGGACTCGCGGCGACGGACGCGGGCTTCCTGCCGCCGGCCTTCGAGCCGGTCGTCGGGCCGACCGTGCGCTACGGGTTCACGTTCGCTTTCCCGATCCTCGACCGCGGCGAGCGCCGCCGCGAGCTCGACGTGGCCACGATCCGCCTGCTCCAGGCCGAGGCGGCGACGGAAGACGCCGCCGCGGGCGTGCGGTCGGACGCCGCGCGCCTCTCCGCTGCGGCGCGCGGCTTCCGCGCCCTCGCCGGCCTCGAGGCGGGCAACGAGCGCGTCGCGCGGCAGAACGTGCGCGTCGCGCTCGCCCAGCTCCAGCTCGGCCTCATCACGCCGATCGACCTGCGCCTCGTCCAGCTCGCGCTCGTCGACGTGCAGACGCGGCGCGTCGAGGCGGTCTACCAGACGCGGACGGCCGAGGCCAGCCTGCGCGCCCTCGCCGGCCTGCTGCTGCCGCCGGACGCCGCCGTCGCGGACTGACGGCGGATCGTCGCGGCGCGGATCGCCGGCGGCGTGGATCACGACCGCGGCTGGCGGCATCCGGGGAGGTGGGCACAGCACGCTGTGCCCCGACAGATCGGTCGGCGGTTCGGGCGGGCGCTGGCGGTGGGATTCGCCGCGGCGCCTCGCCCGGTCCCCATTCCCCGAATCAGCCCAGCATCGCCGCGACGGACGCCCGCGCGGCCTCGGCGAGCGCCTCGGGGCTGCCGTCCGGCGGGATCGGGGCGCCGACGTGCACGCGCACACAGCCCGGGCGGGCCGTGTGCGTCCGCTCGTCGAGGAGCGCGGCGGTGTCGGAGAGCGCGACGGGCACGACGGGGACGCCGGCGCGGCGCGCGAGGCGGAACGCGCCGGGGTAGAACGGGCCGAGCGCGCCCGCCTGGCGCGTGCCCTCGGGGAAGAACAGGACCGACTCGCCCGCGCGCAGCCGCGCCTCGGCGGCGTCCAGCGCCGCGTCGCCGCCGCCGGGTTGCGCCCGGTCGAGGAAGACGCAGACCGAGGCGCGCAGGACGGGCCCGACGAGCGGCAGCCGCGCGAGGCCCGCGCGGGCGACGAACAGGAACGGCGTCTCGAGGCCGACGACCAGCACCGGGATGTCCAGCATCGCGCGGTGGTTCGAGACGAACACGACCGGCCCGGCCGCGCCCGAGGCGAAGGCGGCGGACGCCGGCGCGACCGTCGTCTCGGTGCGGATGCCGACGAGCGCGAGCGTCGCCCGGGACCACGGCCGCGCCCAGCGCTGGAGCGCCGCGACGGTGTGGCTGCGGGTCAGGTCCAGCATCGCCGGGATCCAGAGCACGAGCAGCACGAGCGCGTTGGCGGCGAGCGCCCACCAGAACCAGAGGTGGGCAGCAAGGCCGGGACGCGGCGTGTCGAGCGTCTGAGCGTCTGTCGGCATGGCACAAAGCTACGGGACGCCGGGCATGAGGCATGAGGCATGGGGCATGGGAGCAAACCTGCCTTTCCGCCCGCCGTCCTCCGCCTCCTGCATTTCCCTCATCCCTCATGGCCGTTCCCCTATGGCCCCCCGTTGGCCTCGAGCGTCCGCCGGATCTCACCGCGGATCGCATCGTCGGTCGGGATCTGCGTGAAGGCGAGGGCTTTCGCCGAGTCGCGCAGGCGCTGGAGGTGCTCGGCGAGGCGGAAGATGGTCCCGTCATATAAATGGAGCCTTCCCAGACGCCGTCGCCGCCCTGCACGAGCGCGTCGAACGGCGAGACGCCGGCCTGGTCGCGGTGCACGAGGCGCCCGCCGATGTTGACGATGAGGTCCTGGTTACGCGGGTCGAAGGTCTGGAGCATCGGGACGAGTGGGCGAACGGCCATCGGCGAACGGCCCTC
>JBBSQZ010000023.1:0-19895 GCA_038243565.1 Rhodothermales bacterium
ATCGCGGCGAAGGCGCAGCGCAACGCGCCGCTGCGCCGCCTCGGCGACCACCCGGTGACGGGCTCGCCGGTCGAGGTCTTCGAGGGCCGATACGGGCCGTACGTCAAGCACGAGAAGACGAACGCCACGATCCCCAAGGACCTTGATAAGGATGCGGTCACGCTCGACGAGGCGGTCGCGCTCATCACGGACAAGGCGGGCGCGCCGGCGCCGAAGAAGAAGGCCGCTCCGAAAAAGCCCGCTGCCAAGAAGCCGGCTGCGAAAAAGACGGCGGCCAAGAAGCCTGCCGCGAAGAAGACGGCAGCCACGCCGAGCACGCTCCGCAAGGCGTCCTGAGCGCCTCGGGTGGAGGGAAAAAGACCCCTGTCTCCGCTCGGGCCGCTCCCTCTTCGCTCCGCCTGTCCCCCTTGAAGCGGCAGGGCCGTTAAGTTCTTCGGATTGCATCCAACTAAACCCGTGTCATCCTGAGCGGAGCGAGCCCCTGGCGAGCACAGTCGACGGATCTCGACGCCGACCGAATCGCCGTTTACTGCCGGCGGAGGTGGATCAGACGCCAGCGTTGAGATCCCTCGACAAGCTCGGGATGACGTTATTTTTGTATTGAAGTAAGACGGGCGCACAGAACTTAATGGCCTTGCCCTTGAAGCGGGGACAGCTGTGCGCGGCGCTCTGATCGGGCTTGCTGCGTCGCCGTCGAGCCTCGAGGGTGGTAGGGGGCGCCGCGCTGCCTTGCACGCGCCGCGGACCGGGCCTAACCTGCGCCCGTAGCCGCCTCGCCTGATGCCCGACCCTGCCGGCCGACTCCTCCGCTGCGCCGCGGCCCTCGCCGCGGCGTGCCTCGTGGCGTGCGCCCCGCCCGCGCACGCGCAGGCCTTCGGGCGCAACAAGATCCAGTACGACGGCTTCGACTGGCACGTCCTCCGGACGGAGCACTTCGACGTCTACTACTACCCCGAGGCCGAGGCGCTCGCCCGCATCGGCGCCGCCGAGGCCGAGGCCGCCTACGGCACGCTCTCGAGCCGCTTCGCGACGAGCCTCGGCAACCGCGTCCCGATCGTCTTCTACGCGACCAACCTGCACTTCAAGGAGACCAACATCACGCCGGGCTTCATCCCCGACGGCGTCGGCGGCTTCTTCGAGTTCCTCAAGGGCCGCGTCGTCATCCCGGCCGACGGCAACCTCGGGCGCTTCCGCCGCGTGATCCGCCACGAGATGACGCACGTGTTCACGTTCAACCGGCTCACGCGCGTCCTCCGCGACCACCGCACGCCCGGCGAGATGCAGCTGCCGCTCTGGTTTACGGAAGGGTTGGCCGAGTACTGGTCCGGAGAGCCGGACATGCAGCACGAGATGATCCTGCGCGACGCGATCGCGTCCAACTCGTTCGTCCCGCTGCACGACCTCGACCGCATCGCGGGCACGTTCACGATGTACAAGGAGGGCGAGGCCTTCTGCCGCTTCGTCTCGGAGACCTACGGCGAGGAGCGCCTCCTGGAGCTCATCGACGAGGTCTGGCGCGACACGCAGTTCAACGACGTCCTCGCGTACGTCCTCGGCGAGGACGTCGAGACGGTCTCGGACCGCTGGGAGGCGTACGTCCGCGCCGAGTACCTGCCGCGCCTCGTCGGGGCGGACGTGCCGAGCCTCACGGCCGCGCCGATCACCGCCCGCGGCTTCTCGGCCAAGCCCGTCGTGTGGACGCGCGCCGACGGCGCGCGCGAGGTCCTCTTCTACGGCAACCGCGGCTCCTACACGTCCATCTACGCGCAGCCGGTGGACAGCCTGATGGCGCCCGTCGGCGACGCGCGCGCGGTCGTCCGCGGCGAGCGCTCGGCCGAGTACGAGGCGTTCCACCTCTTCGAGTCGCGGATGGACGTGACGCCCTCAGGCCTGCTCGCCTTCGTGACCAAGCGCGGCGGGGCGGACGTCGTCAACCTCTACAACCTGCGCGACGACCACCGCGAGGTCGTCCTCGGCTTCGAGACGCTCGTCGCCATCTACTCGCCGACCGTCTCGGACGACGGCCGGACCGTCGTCTTCTCGGGCATCGACCGCGGCGGCATCGCGGACCTCTACCTCTACGACCGGACCGCCGGCACGCTGCGGCAGCTCACCAACGACGACTACGACGACCGCGACCCGGACCTCTCTGCCGACGGCCGCACCGTCGCCTTCTCGTCGGACCGCGGCGCCTGGGGCGAATCCGGCCACTACACGCTGTTCACGCTCGACGTCGCGACGGGACGCATCGAGGCGCTCACCGACGGGCCCGAGATGGACCTCTCGCCGCGGTGGAGCCCGGACGGGCAGCGCCTCGCCTTCATCAGCGCCCGCCGCGACTCGGCCGGCGTCTACGGCGCGCAGGACGTGTGGACGCTGGACCTCGCGCCCGCCGCCCCGCCCGTCGCGAGCCTCTCCGCCGACGCAGCTGCCGATGCGGCCGCAGGTCCGCGCGCCGCCGACACACCGCCGCCCGCCACCGCGCCGCCGGCGCCCGTCCTGCGGCAGCTCACGCGCCTCACGAGCGCCGCCTTCGACCCCGTCTGGGCCGACGCCCGCCACCTCGTCGTCGGGACGTTCGAGGACTACCGCTTTACCGTCCGAGTGCTGGACGCCGACTCGCTCGGGGCGGCGCCCGAGAGCACGGCCGGGCCCGGCGTGCCGACCGTCGCCGCCGCGGCGCCGTGGGAGCACCCGCGCCTCGAGGCGGCGCAGGGAGAGCCTGGCGTGCCGTACCGCCGCCGCTACACGCTGGACTTCGCGACGGGCGGCTTCTCGACCTCGACCGCCGCCTCGTACACCGCCGGCGGCGCGACGGTCGTCTTCTCGGACCTGCTCGGCAACGACCGCATCTTCGTCACCGGCTACTCGGCCAACACGTCGTCCTCGGGCCGCTCGTTCGTCGACGGCCTGAACCTCTCCGTGACGCGCGTCCACCTCGGTCGGCGCGCGCACGTCGGCTACGGCGCGTACCGCCTCGCCGGGCCGCGCTACGACCGGACCGATCCCGAGGGCACGTCGCGCATCCCGTCGTTCGAGCAGCAGATCGGCGTGCTGGGCGTGGTGAGCTACCCGATCTCGTTCTTCCGCCGCATCGACCTCGAGACGACGTTCGGCGTCGGCACGCGCGAGGGGCTGCGGCGCAACTTCGGCACGACCGAGTTCGACACGCTGCGGACGGGCATCCTGTCGAACACGATCTCGCTCGTCCACGACAACGCGCTCTACGGCGGCTACGGGCCGATCGAGGGCTGGCGCGGCAACCTCGGCGTCGGCTACGCGACGGACGTGCTGTACTCGAACGAGAGCTACGTCTCGCTCACGGCCGACGCGCGGCGCTACTGGCGCATCACGCCCGGCATCACGCTCGCCTCGTGGGGCCTCGTGCGGATGAACCTCGGCCGGCGCGCGCGCCTGAACCTCCTCGGCGGCTCGTGGAGCCTGCGCGGCTTCCCGTTCCTGCGCGTCCGTGGCCAGAAGCTGTGGTTCACGTCGCAGGAGCTGCGCTTCCCGGTGCTGCCGCGGCCGCCGCTCTACCCGGTCCTCTCGAGCATCCGCGGCGCCCTCTTCCTCGACGCCGCCCACAACTGGAACGACGACTACAACGAGGGCCGGCTGGACCCGGACTTCGCGGACCAGGGCCTCGACCTGCGCTTCGGCACGACGAAGGGCTCGGTGGGCGCGGGCCTCCGCACGGGCATCCTCGGCGCGTTCGTGCTCCGCTACGACATCGGCTGGCGCTTCACGGACGGCTTCCAGTGGTCCGAGCGGCAGCCCTTCCAGCAGCTCTTCTTCGGCTACGACTTCTAGCGCGATGCAGCAGCATTCTGACCCGTCGCGTTCTATCACATCACCGAGCCTGAGCCGAGGGGAGGACAGAGGGCGGAGAGCGGACACACGTGCCGGGCATCTGCCTTCCGCCTTTCGCCTTCCGCCCTCCGCCCTCTGTCTTCTCGCCTCCTTCCTCCTCGCCGGCTGCGCCTCGATCGTGCTCGATCGGCCGCTCGTGCCCGTCGTCCCGGCCGAGGCGCCCGCGCCGCCGCTGGCGCAGGTCTGGGAGACAGACGTCGACGCGGCGTTCGGGCCGGCGGCGGCGGTCGTCGGCGCGCAGCGCCTCGTCGCCGGCACGCGCAACGGGCACGCGGTCGTCCTGGACGCCGAGTCGGGCCGGCGCCTCGGGGCGCTCAGCGTCGGGTCGGGCATCGAGGCGGGGCTCGCACTCGCGCCGGACGGCACCGTGCTGTACCTGCCGGTCTCGAGCGGGCGCTTCGCCGTCGTCGCTCACACGCTCACGACGGGCGAGCGGCGCTGGGGCTGGCGGCCCGCCTCGCCCGCCGAGATGGTCGACGCCGGCGTCGCGCTCGTGGCCGGCGTCGTCGTGGCGCCGCTGCACGAGGGGACGGTCGTCGGGCTGGATGCCGCGACGGGGCAGGAGCGCTGGCGTGTGGCGGGGGCGGAGCGCGCGCAGAACCACGCCGCGCCGCTCGAGCTGCCCGGCGGCCGCGTCGCCGTGGCGGACGACCGCGGGGCCGTCCGCCTCCTCGATGCCGCGACGGGGACGGTCGTGTGGACCGGCGCCGTCGGCGCACCGGTCTACGCGGCCCTCGCGCTCGCCGGCGGCCGCCTGCTCGTCCCGACGACGCGCGGCACCCTCCTGGCGCTCGACGCGGCGACGGGCGAGACACTCTGGACGGCGCACCTTGACCCGTCGGGCCTCGCCCGCGTCACGTCGGCCGCCGTGTGGGGCGCCCGCGCCGCGGTCGGGCTCACGGACGGACGCGTCGTCGCCCTCAGCCTCGCGACGGGAGAGGCGGTCTGGACGTGGACCGGGACGGGCGCCGTCGTCGCGCCGCCGCTCGCCGCCGGAACCTCGATCTACGTCGGCACGATGGACGAGCGCCTCGTGGCGCTCGACGCCGCGACCGGGGCCGAGACGTTCTCCGCGACGCTCCGCGGGCGCGTGAAGTCCGCGATGACCGTCGCCGCGGGGCGCCTCGTCGTGCTGTCCGAGCCGCGCCACGTCACCGCCTTCGAGACGGCGGGCCCCCCGCCCGTCGCCGCCCGCCCCTGACCCGATGCGCCTCGCCCTGCTCCTGCTCCTCACCGCGACCGCCGCGAGCGCGCAGACCGCGGCCGTCCGTGTGACGGCCGGCGCTGAGACGGGCGTCGTCGTGATCGGCGACGACGTGGCGGGCGCGCCCGGCGAGGCGCTCCAGATTCCCGCCGCGACGCCGGTCGTGGTCGCGCTCGTCGAGCCGGGGCGGGCGTGGAACCCGCGCCGCGCCGAGGTGACCGTGACGGTCCCCGAGGGCGACACGCTGGACGTCGGGCTCGTGCTGCCCGCGCGTGTCCGCATCGAGACGATGCCGCCCGGTGCGGCCGTGACGCTGACGACTTCGGACGGCACCATGCGTGCGCTCGGCGCGGCGCCGATCACCGAGGACCTCGCGCCCGGCGCCACGGGCACGCTCGTCGCGTCGCTCGACGGCTACCGCGACGCCCGCGCCGTCCTCGACGCGGCGCAGCAGCAGGGCCGCCCGCTCGTGCTGCTGCTCTCGCCCGACGGCTCCGCCGAGGGCACGCCGCCGGTGACGATCCTCACGACCGAGCGCTCGCGCCGCCGCGCCACGCTCCTCGACGCCAGCATCGCCGTGCTGACGCTCGCCGCCGGCACCGTCGCCGTCGTCACCAAGTTCCGCGCGGACCGCGTGGACGACCGCTACCGCGACCCCGCCTCGCCCGAGCGCGGCGACGAGGCGCTGCGCGTCCGCGCCGAGCGCCTCGACCGGACGGCGCTCGTCGCCCTCGGCGCGATGCAGGTCGGCGTCGGCGCGCTGGCGTTCCGGCTGGTGTTCCGGTAGTAGGGCCATGGGGGATGGGGCAAGAGGGATGGGTGAAATGCAGGAGGGCGGAAGGCGGCGAGTAGCGGGTTGCTTTCATGCCCCATGCCCCATGCCCCATGCCCCGTGCCCCGTGCCCCGCATCACGACGCGTTCACCACGATTACCGGGCACGGCGCATCGCGGAGGATGCGCTCGACGCGCGGGCCGAGGAAGAGGCGGTCCGGGCCGGGCTTGACGTCCGTGCCCATCACGATGAGGTCGACGCCCTCGCGGACGGCGATGGCGAGGATGACCTCCTCGGGTGTGCCGACCTCGAGAATGGCGCGGGCGCCGGCGCCCTGGGCGCGGCCGCGCTCGGCGAGCGACTCGGCGATCTGGCGGCGCGCCTCGAGCTCGCGCGTGCGCTCGGTCGAGGCCGGCGTCGGGCGGGCGAGGCGCGAGAAGAAGCGGAAGCGCGACGCGGGTGCCGGCGCCGGCTCGGCCGGCGCGGCGACGGTCACCACGAGGACCTCCTCGCCGGGCTCGGAGGCCATCGCGAATGCGACCTCGGCGGCGTGCCGCGCCGAGGCGGTCCCGCTCGTCGGGACGAGGATGCGCCGCGGCGGCCACGGGCGGTGGCCGCCGGCGTGGACGATGACGGTCGGGCAGGGCGCTAGGCGGATGAGGTCGTCCATGACCGGGCTGAACAGCGCCTCGTCCGTGACGGTCGGCCCCTCGGTCGCGCCGAGCATGAGGAGCTGGTAGTTCTTCGCGGCCTCCTCGAGGATGGCGACCGGCGGCTCGTCCGTCACGACGGCCTTGACCGCGACCTCCTCGGCGGTGAACTCGAGGCGGACCGTCTCGAGGAATTTGAGCCCCGCCGCCTTGTTCTTCTCCGCCGTCGCTGTGAGCAGCGTCAGCGAGACGGGCGCGCGCGCGGCGAGGCGCGCGACGACGTGCGCCTCGATGTGGTGGACGCCGGCGAGGCCGTCCGGCCGGCGGCGGACCGGCAGGAGCACGCGGCGGACCTGCGCGATGAGGCTGTCTGAGGCGAGTTCTTCCTGCTTCAGCCGCTCGATCTCCTGCTCCTCGGGGACCACGCGCGCGAGCGCCCACCGCAGCGCCGGCGGCGCCATCAGCGACGTCACCATCGCCATCAGGACGATGATCGAGAACATGTCCTGCGACAGGATCCCGAGGCCGAGCCCGATCGTCGCGATGATGATCTCCATCGCGCCGCGCGCGTTCATGCCGGCGCCCATCGCGAGCGACGTCCAGTGGTCGCGCCCGCCGATCCACCGCGCGCCGACGTACGTCCCGACGACCTTGCCGAAGGTGGCGACGGCGATGACGGCGAGCGAGACGAGGGCCAGCGTCGGCGTGAGCAGGTTCAGCAGGTTCACCTTCAGGCCGGCTACGGCGAAGAAGACCGGCGCGAAGACGCCCAGCGTGATGCTCTCGATCTGGTGCCCGATCTCCTTCGGCAGGCGCGGCATGAGGCTGAACAGCATCCCGAGGAAGAACGCCCCGAGGACGGCCTCGAGGCCGAGCGCCTGCGTGATCGCGCCCCACACGAACGTCAGCACGAGGACGAGCGTCAGCACGCGGTCGCGGCTCGTGAGGTCGTCCTGCACGAAGTCGAGCAGCCACCGCACGGCCATGCGCCCGATCGTGAACGTCGCGGCCGCGAACACGACGAGCTTGCCGACGGCGAGAAACACGGACCACGCCGTGATCGCGGCGCCGGCCGCGAGCCCGATCACGACCGACAGGATCATCCACCCCACGGCGTCGCCCACGACGCCCGCGGCCAGGATCGTCTGGCCGACGTCGCGGCGCATCAGGTCGAGGTCCATCAGCACCTTCGCGATGACGGGCACGGCCGAGATCGAGAGCGCCGTCGCGATGAAGAGCGAGAAGATGACCCGCTGCTCGGGGTCCACGAGGAGCGAGTCCGGCAGCACCATCGCCATCGCGAAGCCGACGCCGAGCGGCAGCAGCACGCCGGTCACGCTCGCGCCGATCGCCGTTCTCGCGTGCTGCCGGATGAGCGGCACGTCGGTTTCCAGGCCGGTCACGAGCAGCAGCAGCATCGCGCCGATGAGCGAGACGACCTCGAGGAGGTAGCCCGCGAGCTGCGTCTCGGGCACGATCCAGTGGCCCAGCGCCGGCACGAGGCTCGAGAGGAGGCTCGGCCCGAGCAGGATGCCGGCCATGATCTCGCCGACGACGGACGGCTGCCCGAGGCGCATCGCGACCTCGCCGAGAGCGCGCGCGGAGAACAGTAGCACGGCGACCTGCACGAGCAGGACGAGGACGTCGTGGTGCGGCGCGGCGGTGAACGGCTCCATGCGTGGGGCGTGGGTGGCGCCCCGAGACGCGCGACGCAGCGCCGGGTTCGACCGCGGGCCAGAATCCGCGCGGCGTCGGCCCGACGGCCTGCCGCTAGCGGACGCGCGTCACGCGGGCCGTCGCCGTTGCGGACGCGCTGCGGGCGCGGACGACGTAGACGCCCGGCGGCACGTCGGCGCGGAAGGCATGCGCGCCGGCCGCGAGCGGGCCGTCGTGCAGGAGGGCCACGCGCCGGCCGAGCACGTCGAACACGTCTACGGCGACAGCCTGCGCCTCGGCGAGCGTCAGGCGGACCGCGACCGCGCCGCGCGTCGGGCTCGCACCGGCGCCGAGGGTGAACCCCGCCGCGGCGCGCGGCGGGTCCGCACCGCTGACGACGACCGAGCCGTCGGTCGGGCCGAACACGTCGGCCGTGAACGCGCCGCCGTCGCCCGCGCCGAGGCCCGTGGTGACGGCGGTATACAGGACGCCCGCCGCGAGGTCGGCCGCGAGGAGCAGGCGGCGCGCGGCCGGCGCGCCCGCGTCGGGCTCGGCGTAGCCCACGAGGTTCCGGAGCGGGTCTGCGGCGTCGAACGGGCCGGCGTAGAGCAGCGACACGCCCGCGAAGGCGGCGGCGGTGCGCACGTAGTGGCGGCCGGCGCGCGTCACGCGGAAGGCGTCGGTGGCGAACGGCGTCGCGGCGTCGGCGAGCGTGCACGCCGCGGCCGGGCCGTCGGGGCAGACCGGCCGGCGGAAGGCCCCGGCCGTCGTGCCGGGCGCGGACCTGAGAAGGGCGGGCGCGCGGAAGTCGGCGGCGACGCGCGTCGTGGACCGTGCCGTCTGGGCGTTGTCCTCGGAGCCGGCCACGCCCATCGGGAGACCATTCCAGAGGAACTCGGGGTTCGAGAAGTACGGGATTCGGTCGCACGTTCCGCCCGCGTCCTGGCAGCGCGTGTTGTACGCGAGCACGGTTCGGAAGCCCGGCGCCACGCCCGGCACGAGCGGGTCGATGTTGGTAAAGCCGTGGCTGAAGGGGTCCGCGCCCGAGCCCGTCGTCACGTAGCGGTCGTGGTGCAGGCCGAGGTTGTGGCCGATCTCGTGCGAGAAGACGAGCCCGAACTCGCAGCTCCGCTTGGTGACGCTGAACGCGGCGCTCTCGAAGGACACGTCGGGGTAGGCCATCAGGAAGGCGATGCCGCAGCCGGTGGCGGCGTTGGCGCCGATCTCGGTGAGGAGTGCCGCGAAGTCCGCCGAGGCCGCGTCGCGCCGGGCGTGGACGTCGTCCATCTGCCCGTCGAACGGGTCCGCAAAGGCGTACAGGTCGT
The DNA here is from genome assembly GCA_038243565.1 of Rhodothermales bacterium. GTDB lineage: Bacteria > Bacteroidota > Rhodothermia > Rhodothermales > Rubricoccaceae > DASVSE01. Next base: position 9,479 of record JBBSQZ010000023.1, read on the forward strand.
CGGACATCGTGCCGGACTCGGCGTAGTCGACCACGCCGGACGCGACGAGGCGCGCGCGCGACGGGACGGCCGAGTTGGCGAGCACGTCCGTCAGCACGTCGACCGTCCCCTGGAGGAAGGCCGGGAGGCCGGCGCCGAGCGAGTCCACGACGGAGGGCGTGTAGAACAGCGCCACGTGCAGCTCGTCCGGGAACAGCGCGTCGCCGCCGCCGCGGCGCGCCCCAGATTCCGACGGCGGCGGCGCGAGCGCGTCGCCGGCGTCGTCCGCCTCGGGCGCGGGCCGGTACGCGACGGGCCCGCCCGCGCGCGGCTCGATCACGGTCACGCCGCCGGCCGTCTGCACGCGCCCGGCCACGCGCCCGCCCTCGACCGTGAGCGTCGCCCGCCCGCCGCCGTCGACGGCCCCGAACCACGTGAACGAGCCCGCGCCGCGGCGCTCGACGCGCTCGGGGCGCGTCACGACGTCGCCGGAGGGCAGCGCCAGCACGACCGCCTGCCGCGCGGCGGCGGCAGCGGCGAGCCGCGGCACGTCGATCTGGACGGACCGGCGCGCGGCCTCGGGGCCGGTCGTCGTCAGGACGCGCTCGGGCGTCTGAGCGTGTGCCGCCGAGGCGATCAGGAAACCGGCGTAAAGCGGGAGCAGGAGGCGCATCGGGGTCGCGGAGGTCGATGCGCGAACATAGGGGCCGGCCCGCCATTTCGCGAGGGGAATCGCGCTGCCAGACGGCTGTCAGCCGGCCGCGCCTGGACCGGCCCGCAAGCTGATGGTCGCCGTGACATCGCGAGCCTCGGGACGGTCACCGGGCAAGGACGGCGCGCTGCGTCTGATGGAACCGTCCCGCCCGGACCCGCACGGCGTAGATGCCGCTGGCGAGCCCGCGCGCTTCCAGGATGCGCGGTCAGAGCAGGGCGCGGAACGCATCGACGGTCAGGCCCGCCTCGCGGATGATCGGGCGAAGCGTGCCGCGCGCGACCTCACGGTGATCCGGTACGACGAGGCGCCGGTGCGGCGCATCGTGTTCCCGAAGGATCATGTGGCTGCCCTTCTGCCGGTCGAGTCGGTAGCCGAGCGTGGCCATGGCCTTCACGATGTCACGGCCGGAGACGACGGGGAGGTCGCCCATGTCAGACCTCGACCATCTCCTCCGTGATCGGCGGCGGGATCGGGTCGCCGTGGGCGTCGAGGCTCTCGACGTAGAGCGAGATCGCGTCCCGGACGTTGTCGAGCGCCTTGGCCCGCGTCGGACCGTCTGCGATGCATCCGGGAAGCGTCGGGACGGTGGCGACGAAGACGCCGTCCTCGTCAGGCTCGATCAGCACGCGGTATTTCATGGGTCAGGGCGTTGACGGAAGTCGGTCGCTGCGCGGGCAGGCATCCAACATAGTCAGCAATGCGCTTCGCCGGGACGCTGACACGCGGGTGACGCCGGCCGCGCCTAGATTGAACGCGTTCCCCCCGACCCCCGCGATGGCAGAAACGCAGTCCTACACCGGCGCCGACATCCAGGTCCTCGAAGGCCTCGACCCGGTCCGCAAGCGCCCCGGGATGTACATCGGCGGCACCGGCAAGGCCGGGCTGCACCACCTCGTCTGGGAGATCGTCGACAACGCCGTCGACGAGGCGACGAACGGCTACGCGACGCTCATCGAGGTGACGCTCCACAAGGACGGCCGGACTGTTTCCGTCTCAGACAACGGCCGCGGCATCCCCGTCGACGTCATCCCCGGCAAGGGCGTCTCGGCGCTCGAGGTGATCCTCACGACGCTCCACGCCGGCGGCAAGTTCGACGGCGGCAGCTACGTCACGTCCGGCGGCCTCCACGGCGTCGGCTCGTCCGTGGTCAACGCCCTCTCCGAGCGCCTCGTGGCCGAGGTGAAGCGCGACGGGAAGCTCTACCGGCAGGCGTTCGCGCGCGGCGTCTCGGAGGGCAAGATCAAGGTCGCCCGCGAGGGCGTCCGCGGGACGGGCACGACGATCACGTTCCTGCCGGACGAGGCCATCTTCGGCCCGCTCCGCTTCGACGCGGACCTCATCCGCGAGACGCTCGAGGTGAAGACGTACCTCAACGGCGCGCTCAGGATCGTCTTCCGGGACGAGCCCGCGGGCACGCGCCACGAGTTCGTCCACGAGGGCGGCATCGCCGAGTACCTGGACCGCCTCGTCGGCGAGCAGAAGACGCGGCGCGTCCACCCCGACCCGTTCCTCGTCCGCCAGACGGAGCTCCACGACGGCCTGCGCGCCGAGATCTGCTTCGTCTGGACCGAGGCGCCGCGCGAGACGGTCGCCTCGTTCGTCAACGGCATCCCCACGCGCGACGGCGGCACGCACGAGCAGGGCCTCCGCGACGGCGTGACGAAGGCCGTCCGGACGTACATCGACACGCACGACCTCGGCCAGAAAAAGCTCGAGCTGACGGCCGACGACATCCGCGAGGGGCTCGTCGCGGTCGTCAACCTGTTCCTCGTGGACCCGCAGTTCCAGGGGCAGACGAAGGAGAAGCTGAACAACCCCGAGGCGCGAGCGGCCGTGACGGGCGCCTTCCGCGTCGAGTTCGAGCAGTTCCTGCACGCGTACCCGTCCGCCGCCGAGGCGATCGTGGCGCGCGTGATTCAGTCGGCCCGCGCGCGTGTCGCGAGCCGCGCCGCAGCGAACCAGGTGCGCCGAAAGAGCGCCGTCTCGCACCGCCTCAACCTGCCGGGCAAGCTGTCGGACTGCTCGAGCACGGACCCCGAGATCTCGGAGCTGTTCATCGTCGAGGGCGACTCGGCCGGCGGCTCGGCGAAGCAGGGCCGCGACCGCCACACGCAGGCCATCCTGCCGCTCCGAGGGAAAGTCCTCAACGCCGAGCAGGCCACGCGCGCCAAGGTCCTCGACAACAAGGAGCTGTGCGACATCGTGGACGCGCTCGGCTGCGGCCTCGGCGAGGACTTCGACGCAGCCAAGCTCCGCTACGGCAAGCTCATCCTGCTGATGGACGCCGACGCCGACGGCCTCCACATCGCGACGCTGCTCCTGACGTTCCTCTACCGCTACCTGCGCCCGCTCATCGAGGCGGGCCACGTCTACATCGGCCAGCCGCCTCTCTTCCGCGTCGACGCCGCGAAGGAGACGTTCTGGGCGCTCGACGAGGCGGACCGCGACCGGATCGTGGCTGCCATCAAGAAGAAGAACCCCCGCGCCTCGGTCGAGATCACGCGCTTCAAGGGCCTGGGCGAGATGATGCCGAAGACGCTCCACGAGACGACGCTGGACCCGGCGCGCCGCCGCCTGCTCCAGGTCACCATCCCGGACGACGCGCGCGTCAAGACGGAGACGACGATCTCGGACCTGATGGGCCGCGACGCCGCCCCGCGCTTCGCGTTCATCATGGACCACGCCGCCGAGGTCGAGGCGCTCGACGTGTAACCGCTGCCACCGCGTAGATTGGCCCTATGGAACCCGACCCGACCTTCACGATGGACCGGACGGCCGTCGCCGTCTACACGCTGGGTGAGGAGCCGAGCGACCGCGACTACTGGCTCACGCGCCCCGTTCAGGAGCGCCTCGCCGTCGTCGAGCGCCTCCGCGCGCAGTATCACGACTGGACCGATGACACTCGACCCGAACTTCTGCGACTTCTTCGAGTCGTTCGCAGCGCATAACGTCCGCCACCTCGTGGTGGGCGGGTATGCCCTTGCCGCTCACGGCGTGCCGCGGTATACCAGCGACATCGACGCTTGGGTGGAGCCGACGCTGGACAACTCGCGGCGTGTCGTGGCCGCGTTTGAGCCGTTCGGATTCGGAAGCCTGGGCCTCGCCGAGGATGCGTTCGCTTCGGAGGACGTCATCGCTCAGATCGGCCGACCCCCGGCTCGGATCGATGTCATCACCGGGCCATCCGGCGTCACATTCGGTCCGTGCTACGAGAAGAGGATCAGCATCGAGGTGGCAGGGCTGGTGCTCGACGTAATCGGGTTGGACTGTTTCAAAGCCAACAAAGCTGCATCGGGACGGTTGAAGGACTTGGCTGACCTCGAGGCGCTCGGCGGGAAAACGGACGCCTCGACGTAGCGTGCCACTCGGGCACGCGTTAGGTTCGGCGCACCATCCGCCGCACACCTGTGGAAGTCACCGACGCGCCGTCCCGCGCCGTCTCGGGCCTCGTCCTGTTCGGCGGGCTCGTCACGACCGCGCTCGCCCTCGCGCTCAGCTCCTTCTTGTCCGGCCTGTTCCAGACATCTATCCTGCTGTTCACGCTCTGGTACGTCCTCCCGGTCGGGGCGTCCCTCGTCGGGATGGTGGCCGGGACGGGCTACGCCGGCGTCTCGTGGCTTCGCGGCGTCCGGATCACGTGGGCGACGATGGCCGCCATCGCCGGCGTCGCGGCGCTCACGTTCGTCGCGTCGCAGGTCGTGGACTACGCCGTCCAGCTGAACTCCGGCCGGGCGATGCCGGCGTTCGGGGCGTGGTTCGACCAGAGCACCCGCAGCATCTCGTTCGTCAACGACGACGGCCGCAGCGCGACCGGCCCGGTCGGGATGCTCGGATACGGCGTGATGATCGCCGTGATGGCCGGCTTCGTCGGCGGGTCGCTCACCCTGCCGGGCATCCTGCGGGCGAAGCACTACTGCGCCGCGTGCGGGCAGTACATGCGGACGAAACACGTCGGGACGCTGCCGGCCTCGGTGAAGAGCCGCATCATGCTGGCCAAGTCGGCCGAGACGAAGGTGGCGTACGAGGCGGAGCAGGCGACGGCCCGCGAGCAGGGCATGGCCGTCCACGACCACCTCTTCACGCTCGCGCAGGGCGACGACCCCGCTGCCTTCGCCGAGACGGCGCGCCTCGTCGACGCCGGCACCAAGCCCGCGACGAAGCTGCCGACGCGGCTGCGCGTGGACCTCGCGGCGTGCCCGTCGTGCCGTGCAGGCGTGCTCACGTCGCAGACGGTGACAGGGCAGGGCCGCCAGCAGAAGGTGGAGAAGCTCGCCCAGTCGCCCGTCGCGTCCGCCAACGTCCGCGCCCTGCACGGCTGATCGTTGCTTGAAGGCCGCGTGACGATAAGTTTGCGACGCGCGGCTGAACAGGTCCACCCACCGTCCGATCTGATGCGCCCGCTCCTCCTCTCCGTCGTCCTTCTCCTCGCCGCGGCGCCTCAGGCGCAGACGGTGCGCCTCGGCGCCGACCTCCTGCTCGGCAACACCAGCGCCGGCTTCGTCGGCGGCGGCGCCGTGACGGGCCTCGTCCACGGCCGCGGCGCGCTCGCGCCCTACGCCGCCGTCCGGCCCGCGCTCACCGTCGCGACCGTCGGCGGCGAGGGCTACGAGCCCGACCCGACGCCGTTCGACGGCGTCGAGTTCAACGACGGCTGCCGGAGCGTCACGACGGGCGCGGAGGCGCCGGACGGCGCGTGCGGCAGCTACGTCCCCGCCTTCGCCGTCGGGACCGAGGCGGGCGCGCGCCTCGGCGTCGGTCGAGGCGCCGTGCTGCTAGGCGGCGGCTACCGCGCCGGGGCGGACCGCGGCGCGTTCGGGGCCGTCACGGCGCAGTTCGCCGTGCCGTTCACGCTGCGTCTCGAGGCGGGCGCCGGGCACACGCTCGTCGGGTTCGGGTTCGGCCGCTTCTGAGGCGCCCCGGCCGGCGCCGCGGCGCGGCCTCTATCTTGACGCCGCGCCTTCTCCGAGCTGATGTCTGCTGCCCGCCGCCTCCGGATGACCGTCGAGGAGTACCTCGCCTTCGACGCCGCGGCGCCCGAGGGCATGCGCTACGAGTACTGGGACGGCGAGGTCGTGCCGGTCCACGGCTACGACGATGACGAGGTGACGGCGATGGCCGGCGCTAGCCCAGCCCACAACCAGGTCACGGGCAACCTCGTCGGCACGCTCGTCGGGCCGATGTCAGCGCGCGGCTGCCGCATCGGCGTGGGAGACCAGCGGGTGCGCACCGAGGCCGGGCGTTATGGCTACCCGGACGTCGTGTTCGTCTGTGGCGAACCCGCGTACACGGACGACAATCCGCCCATCCTGCTCAACCCGACGCTGCTCATCGAGGTCGCCTCGCCGTCGACGGTCGGACGCGACCGCGGGCGCAAGCTGACGGCCTACACGCGCAGCGACAGCCTCGCCGAGTACTGGATGGTCGAGCCGGACCGCGCCGAGGTCACACGCGGCGTGCGCGGCAGCGACGGCTGGGCGCTCCGCTTCTCGTTCGGCACGGACGCCGTGGTCACATCCGAGGCGCTCGGCGTCTCGGTCGCGCTGGCCGACGTGTACCGCCTCGTCACGTTCGACGCATGAAAGCTGCCTTCGTCCTCGCGCTTCTCGTGGCCGCACCCGCCGCGGCGCAGCCGGCGTGGCGCGCCGCGGCGAGCTACGGCGTCACGCGCGCCAATGCGACGGCGCTGTCGCTCGGCGCCGAGCGGTCGTTCGGCGGGCTCGTCGCCGTCGGCGGGCGCGGCGCGCTCTACGCCTCCGAGGGCGGCATCCGCGACGGCACGACGACGCAGGGCGGCGCCTTCGAGACGCTCGGGGCTGTCCGGCTCGGCGTGGGCCCGGTCATGGTGCGCGGCGTCCTCAGCACCGGCGTCTCGACGGTCACGCGCGGGACCGTCGTGATGAACGTCGAGACGCGCCGCGAGGGCGTCACCCGCCTCTTCACGTCGGCGGGCGTCGGGGCGGACGTGTGGCTCTCGCGGCAGCTCGGGCTGGGCGTCGAGGCGCGGCGCGTGTTCTCGGGCGGCGAGCCGGACCTCTCGGAGGTCTCGGCCGGCGTCCGCCTCCGCTTCGACATCACCGGCTTCGACCGGCGGCGCTGAGGCGCTCGGCAGGGGGACGGGAAATCGCCCCGCCGGAGAGGTTTGAACGGCGTAACGTCCGGCCACACCCGCCGCCCGCGCGATGCGCCACGCGATCCTGCTTCTCGCCCTCGCCGCCTCGGCCGCTGTCTCGGCCCAGCCGCTCCGCGCGCCCGCGTGGCGCGCCTTGGCCGGTGCGGGCGTCACTGCCGACGGCCGCGCCGGCGCCTTCTCGCTCGGCGCCGAGCGCCGCGTCTGGGGGCCGCTCGCCCTCGGCGTGCGGGGCGCCGCGCACCCCGACCTCGTGTTCGAGACCGATACCATCGAGCCGGCAAGCCTGCGCTGGACGCTAGAGACGCTCGCGTCGGGCACGTTCCGCGTCGCGCCGCGCGTGGACCTCCGCGCAGCGGCGGGCCTCGGCGCCGCCTCGCTGAGCTACCCGACGGCGGTGACGCTCGGCCCGGGCGGGCTCTACGACGGCCCGAGTCGCGCCCGCGTCGTCGAGACGTTCGCCGCCGTCGGCGTCGGGGCCGACGTGTACCTGCTGCCGGGCGTCGGCGTCGGCGGCGAGGTGCGCCTCGTGTCGTCGCTCGGCAACCCGACGGCGTCCGAGGCGAGCCTCGGCCTGCGCATCCGCCTGCCCCGATGACGCGCGCATGCCTTCTCGCGGTTCTGCTGCTCGCCACGCACGCAGCCGGCGCCCAGCGGGCGCTGTTCCCCGCCGGCGACGCGGGCCGTGCCGTCCCGCACTGGCGCTCGGCGCTCGGCGCCGGCGCGGCCGAGGACGCCGCGTTCGCCGTCGTCTCGCTCGGCGTGGACCGGACGGTCCGCGGCCCATTCTCGGTCGGCGCCCGCATCGCGCTGGCCACCGGCGGCGGGTTCGTCGACGACGGGCCGTCGACGAGCGGCGTCGCGGGCGAGGTCCGCGCCTCGGTCGGGACGGCCCTGCGCGCGTTCGACGTGCGCGCCTTCGCCGGCGCGGGCGTCTCGTCCTTCCGGACCGCCTCGGGCGGGTTCGGCTTCGCCGCCGACGAACTGCTCGCACCCGATCCGAGGCGCGTCCGTGGGCGCGCGATCGGCGGGGTGGGGATCGACATTTACCCGGCCGCCGGTTTCGGCGTGGGCCTCGAGGTGCGCGGAACGCTGCCGACGGGCGCGGCCGAGATCAGCGCCGGCCTGCGCGTCCGCCTCGCGCGGTAAGCCCTACATCCTGCCTGCGTTCAACGCGCCGAGGTAGGTGAACACCCCGTAGCTGATTCCCACAACTATGACGTTGAGCACGATTGCGAGGCCCTGCGCGGCGAACGCGCGCACGATCGTCCGCGGCCCGCGGTCGAAGAACGTCGCAGCGCCGATGCCCGTCAGCACGAAGTAGACGACGAACGAGGATATGAACAACGGCATGGAACCGGTCCACGCATAGAGTGGATTGAAGACGAATCCCAGGACCAGTGTGACGCCGGCCTGGATCGTCAGCGCGAACACGGCGCACTCGGCGACCGTCCGCCCGCTCCCTGGCAAGAACCGGCGGAGCAGGAACCCGAACGGTAGAACCGTCAAGATGCTGAGGTAGGCGCCGTGGGTGACGTTGAACCGCGTGTTGTCCATCGCCGCGGTGACGAACGTGGCGCGCCCGACGGCCGAGAAACCTGGGGTGGCCGCCGCCTGTGCGATATAGTGCGCCCCAAGTTTCGCCATCATCGGCGCCTCGACGAGCCCGAAGACGATGGTGTAGAGTCCGTAGGCCACGAACAGAAACGTCAGCGGGTGGACGTACGTCCGCCGCCGGCCCTCGACGAATGCCGCCGCCACGACGCCCGGCCGCACGAGCACGTCGCGGACGGTCACGAAGAAGCCGCGGTCCAGGCCGAGCTTGTTGACCCGGAAGTCGGTCCAGAGGCTGCGGAAGGTGACGTGCTCGGGCGTCACGGCGCTCTGCCCGCACCTGGCGCAGAAGGGTCCCGCGAGCGTCGCGGCGCAGTTGAGGCAGGCCGGCGCGAGCGCGACGGCGGGAACGGTGGGAGTGAGAACGTCGACCTGCATGGTGGCGAGGCGAGAGGCGCGCAGGATCGGGACGGATGAAGGCCCTGTCAAGAGCCGACGCGTTAGCGCGTGAGCGTGAGGGCGGCCCCCGCGAGAAGCCCGACGATCCCCACCACTTGCAAGCCAACGGAGAGCCGGCGGTTCGCGCGCACGGCAGGCACTGCCTGGATGCCGAACCCGGCCGTGACGGCCAGTGCCGCGACGGCGTCAAGCGGGCGCCCTTTCAGTAGCGTCAGTCCTGCCACGACCAGCCACGCGACCGCCGCGACGGCATAGATGAACGGCGCGTACCGGGCTATGGGGGAGGAGTCCATCGGGAGATCGGGGAGTGGTGAGTGTGCCCGGCCAGAGCGCGCGCTACGGCGTCGTCAGCAGGACGTACGCGATGAGGGTGCCGTCGCGGATGACGCCGAACAGGGCAAACGCGAGGAAATAGCTCGCGACGCCTTTGAGAAAGGCCACCCACCGACGCCCCCCGAAGAAGCCCACCGCCATCCAGCCCAGGACGACCGGAGCGACGACGAACGACAGCAGCACGGCAACGGCGGGCGGGACGTGGCTGATGCCGGCGACCTCTGCCACGCTGAGCGGAAGCGCGACGAACGTGACCTGGCTGATGCCGTAGAGCGCCGGCACGAGCAACTCGGCGAACGTGAATCCGGACCGGCGAAAGGTCAGCCGCCAGATCGCTGCGATGGACAGCACGAAGACCAGCATCTGGTACGCGTAGCTGACCTTGACCGAGTCCAGCACGAGGCCGATGTACCGCTCTGTCTGCGCCTCGGTGAAGATGGACGCGAAGGTAGAGGAGCCCATCTTCATCACCTGCTCGAGCTCGCCGGGGTCCTGGTTGAAGAAGAACAGCGCGAGGGCGGCCGCGATGAGGAAGTAACTCAGCGGGTTGACGTACCGCCGCCGGTGGCCGTGGACGTACGCGAGCGCCGTCGCCCCGGGCCTCATCGAGAGGTCGCGGACGGTCCGGGCGAGGCCACTGTCGAACATCAAGAACCGCGCGGCGATCTCCGACCACAGCAGGCGCAGCGTCAGCCGGTCGTCGCGGTGGTGCTGCCCGCAGACGTGGCAGTAGTCGCCGAGGCGGTCGGACCCGCAGTTGAGGCACGCGGCCGGCGCCCCGTCGCCGGCCGACCCCGCGGGCTCCACCGGCGCGTGAACGAGCCCTGAGCCCAGTGTGGGACCGAGTATGGAGGCAGACATGGGGCGACGGCGACGGTGGCGAAGAATCGCACCCCGTGAAGGCCGCGTCATCCGGCAGCGCGACGGTGAGGAAGAGGAATACGGGCGTCTCGGCAGCGTTGACGCGCGAGACGGCCGCCGCCGGCGGTTAGTTTACACGTCAACGCATCGCACGCCCCGCCTTGGACCAGTCCCGCATCCGAAACTTCTGCATCGTCGCCCACATCGACCACGGCAAGAGCACCCTCGCGGACCGCCTCCTCGAGGTCACCGGCACGCTCACCAGCCGCGAGATGCACGCGCAGGTCCTCGACTCGATGGACCTCGAGCGCGAGCGCGGCATCACGATCAAGAGCCACGCGATCCGGATGACGTACCGGGCGCAGGACGGCGAGGACTACGTCCTGAAC
>JBBSQZ010000024.1:0-19115 GCA_038243565.1 Rhodothermales bacterium
GCGGGCGCGCTGCATGAGCGTCTCGTGGAAGGCCTGCACCTCCTCGTCGCCGACGGGGTGGCGGAGGTGGTAGCGGCCGTCCGGGTCGAGGTCCCACGCCTGGACGTTGTCGTCGAGCGCGAAGCGGAGCGTGCGCAGCAAGCGCTTCTCGGCCTTGGCGTCGCGGACGGGCACGAGGACCTCGACGCGGTCGTCAAGGTTGCGCCGCATCCAGTCGGCGGAGCCGATGAAGGTCTCGCCCTCGCCGTCGTTGTGGAAGTAGAAGATGCGGCTGTGCTCGAGGAAGCGGCCGATGATCGACGAGACCCGAATGTTGTCCGAGATGCCCGGCAGGCCGGGCCGCAGGCGGCAGTGGCCGCGCACCACGAGGTCGATCTGGACGCCCTCCTGGCTCGCCTTGTAGAGCTCGCGGATGATGCCGAGGTCGTCCAGGGCGTTCATCTTGGCGACGATGCGGCCGGTCCCGCTCTGGCGCTGGTGGCGCACCTCGCGGCGGATGAGCTCGACGAACCGGGAGCGCAGGTCTCTGGGCGCGACGGCGAGCGTCTCGTACTCCTGCTCGGGCGCGTAGCCCGTGAGCGAGTGGAAGAGGTGGACGAGGTCCGACCCGATGTCCTCGCGGCACGTGAGCAGCCCGAAGTCCGTGTAGAAACGCGCCGTGGCCGGGTTGTAGTTGCCCGTGCCGATGTGCGCGTAGCTGCGCAGGTGGCCCTGCTCCTCGCGGACGACCAGCGTCACCTTGGCGTGCGTCTTCAGCCCGACGAGGCCGTAGGCGACGTGCGCCCCCGCCTCTTCCAGCCGTCTGGCCCACGAGATGTTGTTCTCCTCGTCGAAGCGCGCCTTGAGCTCGACGAGCGCCGCGACCTGCTTGCCGCGCTCGGCCGCGCGGATGAGCGCCCGGACGACCGGCGAGTCGTCCGACGTCCGGTAGAGCGTCTGCTTGATGGCCAGCACGTGCGGGTCCTCCGCGGCGTCCTCGATGAAGCGCTGCGTGGACGTCGAGAACGACTCGTACGGGTGGTGCACGAGGATGTCGCCCTGCCGGATGGCGGCGAAGATGTCGGGCTCCTCCTCGAGCTCGCGGTGCCTGAGGCGGACCGGCACGACGGGCGCGTACGGCAGGTACCGCAGGTGCGGCAGGTCGACGCGCGGCAGGCTGAACAGGCCCGACAGGTCCAGGAGGCCCTCGACGTCCACGACGTCCTCGACCTCGTCCAGGCCCATCTCGCGGGCCAGCAGGTGGCGCACGCGGGCCGGCATGTCGGCCTCGACCTCGAGGCGCACGACGTCCGCGAAGCGGCGCTCGCGGAGCTCCTCGGCGATCATCTCGAGGAGGTCGTCGGCCTCGTCCTCGGCGCGCTCGAGGCTCGCGTTGCGCGTGACGCGGAAGGCGTGGGCGCCCTCGACCTCCATGCCGCGGAAGAGCTCGGCGGCGTTGTGACGAATGACGTCCTCGAGGGCGACGATCTGCGTCTGCGCGTCGTTTACGGGCACCCAGCGGCCGCGGCCGGTGGGCACCTTGAGGCGCGCGAAGTGCTCGGTCCCGCGCGTCGGGTGGCGGAGCACGAAGGCGATCGAGAGCGACGCGTTGGAGATAAACGGGAACGGGTGGCCGGGGTCCAGCGCGAGGGGCGTCAGGATCGGGAAGACGGCCTCGCGGAAGACGGTGTCGACGCGCGCACGCTCGTCCTCGCTGAGCGAGTCTACGGTGCGGACGACGAGGCCGGCGGCGGCGAGCTCCGGGCGCAGCGTCTCGTTCCAGAGGCGGTCCATCCGGTGCTGCATCTCGAGCGCCGCCGCGGCCGAGAGGTCGAGCTGCTCGCGCGGCGTCCGTCCGTCGGGCGAGAGCGCGCGGACGCCGGCGCCGAGCTGCCGCTTGAGCCCGCCGACGCGCTTGCGGTAGAACTCGTCGAGGTTGTTGGCCGTGATGGCGACGAAGGTGACGCGCTCGAGCAGCGGCGTCCGTGGGTCGAGGGCCTGGTAGTAGACGCGCCAGTTGAAGTCCAGCCACGAGAGCTCGCGGTTGAAGTACAGGCTCGGGTCGTCCAGGGAGGCGTGCTCGGGCACGGGCCGGACGACGACGGCGAGCGGCAGCGTGAGGTCCAGCGTCGGGGCGCCGTCGCCCGAGGGCGGCGCCTCGGGGAGCGTTCGCGCGACGGGCGCCTTCTTGGGCTTGCGCCGCTTCGAGGGCGTCGGCGGCGCGGGCGTCTCGTCGGCGGGCTCGTCCGCACTGTGGACGTCTGCCTCGCGGGCGGCGGTGTCGACGACGAGGGCGAGGGCCGCCTCGGTGGCGGCGACCTCGGCGGCGCGCGTCGGGTCTGCGTCTCGGGTCTGCATGAGGTCGTCGGGGGGAGGGGGGCTGTACGCCGGCGGGCAAGAACCGGTCCGCCTGCGTCCAACGTAGCCACACCGCCCGTACGACACTCTTCCGTTCGGGATCTCTCACAACCGGATCCGCCCTTGCCAAGCGACTCAGCGTGATGACCTCTCAGCGTGATGACCTCTCAGCGTGATGACCTCTCAGCGTGATGACCTCTCAGCGTGATGACCTCTCAGCGTGATGAGCCGGGCGCCGCGTGTGCTGAGTCTGACAAAGCAGTGCGGTTACGCTGGTCAGGGAACCTTGCCTGGAATTCGGCAAATACGCGGTTGTATTCCCCTGTCAGACCGGCCGCCTCCAATAAACCTAGATAATTATCTACATAAGACTGATCTTCTTCGCATTCTCTGTACCGGCTTCCATAAGCGAAAATGTACGGTTCGTAATCTTCTGGCTTCATCTCACGCCCCAGGCGGGTCATATCCCATATTATCATATCCGATGCGTCCTTGCATGGTATATCGTAGAATGCACGGAAGGGCTCATACGCTCTTAAATTGTCTGATTCTACGTCACTCTGACTATTAGTATCGGTCTTCGCACACCCCAGTAGAGAGAGCATTAATAGTGTAATCAATGATGGAATTAATCGTGTCATTAACGTCCTGTTGCTGTGAAGGTAGCGCCATTGTATGTTACAGGAGGGAGCCTGTATGGGCTCCTACTTGGCGTATTAGTCGCAACGTCGAACTCGACCCTGTATGTGCGTCCTGTCGGCACGATGACGCTTCCCGTCCCAAGATCCCGCGTCCCGCCCAGGCTATCCGGTTGGACCGGCTTCGTGGCATTCGGATGCAACGAGAACGGAATATTTCGGCCGCCACCACCGGGTGTCACATCCACCAGTCGTCCAGACGTGAGCACATTGTCGACATGACCAGCCGCATTCGTAGAAGTCTGGGCATATGCCGCGATACGAACCGAGGCGGACGGGACGCCCCTCAATGAACCGAGGCGGTCCACACTGACGAACCCACCCACTGAAATTCCGATAGGAACGTCGGGCATTCCCCCCGCCACTGATGCTCCTCCATACCCGCGGGTCCTCCCCCCTCCCGCGACATGACGGACATTCGTATAGTGGAACGTCGCAGACTCGCCTACATCCAGCCGCTCAGTTGGTTGATGGGTTCGACCCTCCGACTGGGCCACATTGGCGACGCGGTACGTGTCCGGAAGCGCCTCACCGCGCGCCTCGGGCAGCACTCGCTCTCGCGCGTAGAGACCACCGGCAACCATTTCCGAGTACCGCCGGTCGCCGCTGACGGCTCCAAATGTCTCGGGCTCGCGTTCGAGCCGCGCATACGCCGAGGGTCCATCGGTTCGGAATGCTTCATCGAGCTGTTCGCCGGCGGCTTCCCAGTCCGTTCCATAGAGCCGCTGCAGCCCACCCTGTCGCGCATCGGCCAGGCCCTGTACGGCATCCGCACTGAGGCCGTCCGCGGCACCGGGGCGCAGGTCAGGCGCGTGCTCGGGTTGAGTCTGCTGTGCTGGCGCCTGCGTGCGGGAGTCAGACTGGAAGAGATCTGGCATAGCGGTTCGAGCGGCTCGGAGAAGAGTAGGGCGAATCCGTGAAGCGCGCAAGGGCACGGCTCACCTTCTGACCGGATGGACCCCCTCACTCGGTCAGCCCTCACCCCACGTGAGGAAGTCGCCGCGCTCGATCTGCAGCCGCAGGTCGTTGAGGCCGACGATCTCGGCCTGGATCGCCGTCGCGTCGCGGCCTTCGCGCTCGGCCGTGAGCAGGCGCGCACGCGCGGCCTCGACGGCCTCGAGCAGGCGGTCCATCTTGAGGCGCTTCATCGCACCCGTGGCGACGTCGAACGGGCGCGCGTCCTGCGCCGGGACGACGACGCCGGACTTCGCCCAGTTGTCGGACACGTCGTGGCGCGGCGCGAGGATGCGGCTCGCGAGCTCCTGCACGCCCGGCCCGAAGTCGCCGCGTACGAACGGCGCCGTGTCGATGGCGCCGGCCTCGTACTGCACGACGAGCGCCTCGACCGTCTCGCGCGGCGCGCCCTGCGTGAACTCGTCCAGCCCCATCCGAGTGAGGACGTGCTCGATCATCGGGATGCCCTCGTGCAGCATCAGCCGGATCAACGCCTCCTCCTTGGGCCGCACGACGACGACCACGACGGGCGCGTTGGGCGCGTCCGGGTCGCGCATCCGCCCCATCTCGACGGCGCGGAGCGTGGGCTCCGACGCCGGCTGCCGGCGCGTCCGAACGTCGACCTCGCGGCGGATCTCTGGCTCGACGACGTCGAGCGCGCGCGCGGCGCGGCGGACGTACTCCTCGAGCAGGATCGGGTCCTGGATCTTCGCCAGCGCGGCCACGACGCGGTCGACGGCCTCGCGCTTGCCCTCGGGCGTCTCGAACAGCCCCTCGGCGCGCGCGCTGGCGACGAGGAAGTCGACGAAGCCGCGGCGCTCGTCACGCAGCAGCGTCTGGAACGCCTCGGCGCCGAAGGTGCGGACGAACGAGTCGGGGTCGGCGCCGTCGGGCAGGCTCACGGCGTAGGGCGTGAGGCCCGCGTCGAGGGCGGTTTCGACCCCTTTGCGGGCGGCGCCCTGCCCCGCGGCGTCGGCGTCGAAGAGGAGCACGACGCGCGAGACGCCGGCGCGGGCGAGGCTCTCGAGCTGCTGCGCCGTCAGCGCCGTCCCGCTCGCCGCGACGACGTTCTGGACGCCCGCCTGCCACAGCGCCACCACGTCCGCCTGCCCTTCCACGACGACGACCTCGCCGGCGGCGCGGGCCGCGCGCTTGCCCTGCTTCATGCCAAACAGGACGCGCGACTTGTGGAAAACCTCGGTCTCCGGGGTGTTGAGGTACTTCGCCGGCGTGAAGTCTGCCGTCTGCTGCCGCGAGTCGGGGAGGATGCGGCCGGCGAAGCCGAGGACCTTGCCGATCGGCGAGAGGATCGGGAAGACGAGGCGGTCGCGGAAGACGTCGTAGATGCCGCCCGAGTCGCGGCGCTTCACCAAGCCGACGGCCTCGAGGACGTCTGCCTCGAAGCCCGCCGCCGTCGCCGCCGTCGCGAGCGAATCCCAGCCCTCGGGCGCGACCCCGATGCCGAAGGCGACGACGGCCTCCCTAGTAAAGGCGCGCTCGGCGAGGTAGGCGCGGGCGCGCTCGCCGCCCGGCCCGCGCAGTTGGTCGACGAAGAAGACGGCGGCGAAGCGGAGCGCCGCGTGGAGCGTGCCGAGCCGGTCGGCGGCGGGGTTGTTCTCCTCGGGGAGCGCGATGCCGGCCCGCCCGGCGAGGAGCCGCACCGAATCGAGGAAGCCCACGCCTTCCGTTTCCTGTACGAATTTGAAGACATCACCTGAGGCCTTGCAGTTGTGTACAGCGCCGAGCTTGGTCGTGAAGGTGTGCGATCCCGTTACGTTGATGTCGACGACGGCACGCTGCCCTTCCAGCCGAACAGCCGACGCGACCCGGCACCAGCAGTGCGTCGCGCCGTCATGCGTGTGGAAGAACGAGTCGGCGTTCTCTCTGGCGCGGAGCGAGAGCGACCAGATCGCATTTCCCGCCGTCGTCTGGTGGGGACCGCAGGACATCGAGACCGGACGCCGGGCCTGGATCGCAACCGCGTACAGACCGCGGACCAGGTCCGGAGAGATGCTCGTCGCGAGCACGGCCGTCGGTCCGTGGCGCGTCCCGTCGCCCTCGCCGTACGCGTCGAGCAGGGCATTCTGGGCGTCGCGGGGCCACCAGAGCGCCTCGGCGGGAATGGACTTCCCGGCCGCGCCCTTTCCGAACCACTCGGGGATGACCGAAGCGAGGTGCGTGTTCGAGCATGTCACCTCGCGGAGGCTGCGCTCGGGCCGAACGTGGACCGTCGCGGCGAGGCCGAACACGTCGCGGAGCGCCGTCACGACCTCGTCCGCCAGATGGGCTTCATCGAGGTGAAAGCTCCACCGCACGCCGCCTCGGTACACCGAGCCCTCTGCGAGCCAGAGCCCGAAGAGCCGCGCCGTCTGGCAGGTAACAGGAAGCGCGCCGATCTCGACTGGCCGAGGGCCTTTGCGAACGGGCTGCCCCGAGACGCCGATTCGTTCGTAGGCCGCGTGGTGCGGCCGGTCGGTCGGCAGAGCGCCAGCCGCCCGATGCCCGTCCGGGATGACCGGGAACAGGACGTAGTCGTTCACCTCGACCGCGTCTGCGCGCGTCTCGACGATGTGGACGCGTCGCTCGGTCTTGTAGCTCCGCTTCCGCGCCTGAAACCGGACGCCGCGCTCGGGGCTCGCGTAGAGCATCGGGACGGCATCGAGCGCTTCGGCAGCCCGTACGACCATGCAGGTGTGGTCTGGCGTGAGGACGAGTGGGTCCCGGCGGACGGACGCAAGGTGCAACTCGAGCACCTCGCCCTGCTTCAGGATCGTCTCGGTGACGGTTTCCTCGCGGCCATCGATCCCGAGCACACGGTCGCCGACGTGGACCTCACCGATCGGGATCAACCCGCGGCGCGTCCAGATGGGCTCGCGCGCGTCGAGGCACCCGAAGCAGTAATAGAAGCCCTCATCCGGGATGACAGAAAACGATGGAGATTTCTCGTTGTGGAATGGACACAACCCAAGAAACCGCCGCCCCTGCTTCTTGAGAACCACGCGCTCGCCGATGACGTCGACGAGGTCGGACGCCGCGCGGACCTCGTCGAGCGTCGCGTCGGGGATGCCTGCCATTCGGACCGCTGTCTGTTGGACGGAAAGCTAGCCCGGCAGGCGCCGCGGGCGGGCCTCCCCGAGCGGCACGAGCGCGTCGCCCTCGGCGATCTCGCCCGGTTCGACGACCTCGGCGCGAATGCCGCCGCGCCCGACGAGCGCGTCGAAGATGCGGTCCTGTCCGGTCACGCGGACGAGGTACTTGCATGGCGCGCAGACGCGCTCGCCGCGGAACGCCGCAGTCCCGATCTGGAAGGTGCCGCCGAGGAGCGTCCGCAGGTCGAGGCCGTCCACGACGAGGTTGCGGCGGTGCTCGCCGGCCGAGAGCGCGACGCCGAACTCCTGCTCGGCCTCGGCGAGCGCCGCGGCGTCGATGAGCGTGAGCGCGCGGCCTTTGCCGGGCCACCGGCTGAACGAGCCTTCGCCGGCGGCATAGCGGTCGCCCGCGAGGCCCTGCCCGGCGAGCGCCAGGGCGCGCGGGACGCGGACGACAGGCGCGCCGGCGGCGGGCGCGGTGAAAATCGAGACGAGGCGAGGCATACGGTCGGTCGGGTCGGAGCCGCTCCAACGCTCGCGCAGTGCAGCGCGTTCGGTAGTCCGTCTGCACCACGACGGCGCGCCGCGGCGCGGATAGCTTGCCGTCCATGGACCCTGCCCTGCTCGACCGTCTCCCCCGCCCCGGTGTCCTGACGCGTGTCGTCGGCGCCGTCCGCGTCGTCGGCGTGCTGCTGCTCGTCGTCGTCGGGACGCTCGTCCTGCTCGTGGCGGCCGTGCTGCCGGTCACCATCCGAGGCGTCCGCCTCGCGGTGCACGTCGCCGACGGGCTGGCGCGGGCGCTGCTGTGGATCGTCGGCGTGCGCCTCGAGACGCGGAACGGCGAGGCGCTCGAGGCGCACCGCGGGTTCGTGTTCTTCAACCACCACTCGTGGCTCGACGCCGTCGCGCTGATGGCCGTCCAGCCGGTGCGGTTTCTGGCGACGCAGGGCGTCCGCCGGATCCCGTTCATCGGGTGGATCGCGTCGGCGATCGGGACGCTGTACGTCAACCGCGGGCGGGACGCCAGCCGCGAGGCGGCGCGCGGAGCGCTGCGCGAGGCCGTCGCCGGGAGCCCGCTGCCCGTGGCGCTTGCGCCCGAGGGCGAGATCGGGCCCGGTCCCGGCGTGCTGCCGCTGCGCCACGGCGCCTTCGAGGTCGCGCAAGACGCCGACGCCGACATCCTGCTCGTGGCGCTGACGTTCGACCCGCCGGGCTACGCCGTCTGGGACCACGAGTGGCTCCTCGCGCCGCTCTGGCGGGTCTGCGCGCGGACCATTCCCTTCACGATCACGCTCGACGTGCTTCCGCCCGCCCTCGAGACGCGCCCCGCCGGCGGCACGACGCCCGAGGCGCTCGCCAGCGAGGCGACGCGGCGCCTGGACGAAGCGCTGGTGAGGCATGGGTGATCAGACATGGGCCATGGGTCGAATGCCTTTCCCTCATGCCTCGTGCCGCATCCCTCATGCCCCCGCCGCCTCGTCCAGGATGTAGACGGCGCGGAGGTTGCGGGCGAGCTGGCCGTAGTCGAGGCCGTATCCGATCACAAATAAGTTGTCGATGTCGAAGCCGACGTACTCGACGTCGACCTCGACTTTGGCGGCCGTGGGCTTGCGGAGGAGTGTCGCGGCGCGGAGCGAGGCCGGGCCGAGGGCCTGGATCTTGTCCAGCACGAAGCGCATCGAGAGGCCCGTGTCCACGATGTCCTCGACGACGATGACGTGGCGGCCGGTGAGGTCCGCCGAGGCGACCTTCTGCTCGGTGACGTTGCCTGACGAGACCTTGTGCTCGCCGTAGCTGGAGAGCTTGTAGAAGTCGACCTCGACGTCCGCGGGGATGGCCCGGAGGAGGTCGGCGGTGAAGACGAAGGCGCCGTTGAGGACGCCGATGAGGATCGGCGGGCTGTCGGCGTCGGCGTAGTCCGCCGCGATCTGGCGGCCGAGCTCGGCAACGCGCTCCTGGATGGTCGCCTCGTCGAGGTAGAGGCGGAAGCGCTCGTCGCGGCACGTGATGGCCTCGGGGACGTTCTCGGTGGCGGTGGGCATCGGGATCGTCGAGAGGTCCATCGGGCGGCGGGCTGGCGTGCCGAAAAGCTAGCGTTCGGGCGATGCCCGATCAACGGTTCCGGCGGGCTTCGGGCGCATCCGTTGAAGAAGCGTGTGCACGGAGAAGTTTGGAGTTTGAAGTTTGGAGGGGGGTTTGCAGTGGCTCAGAAGTGCGAGTCCGAACCGAACGTCGTCGGGAGCGCGGGATGCCAGACGAGGCGCTCGGCGCTGCACGTCGTGTCCGTCGCGGCCGCGCCGGCGGCGAGGCGGTGGCCGAGGAGCCAGACGATGCGGCCGGCGCACGTCAGCACGAGCGTCTCGGGGCGCTCCGAGGGCGGCACGCGAGCGTCGGTGAGGAGATCCGAGACGAGGCGCTCGGCGCCGCGCGTCGCCAGGCGGTCGCCGGGTTGCCACGGGCGCAGCACGAGCGGCCCGACGAGCGCAGCGGCGTCGACGAGCACGCCGGCATCGGTGGCGTCCGCGCCGAGGCGATCGAGGCGGCCCCACGGCGCCTCGGCGCCATCCGAACCGACGGCGACGGGAGCGACGGGCACCGCGTCGATGACGATCCGGATCCGGTCGCGGTCGCGCCACGCCATCGCCCGCCCCATCGCGACGCGCCGGCCGGGGTCGACGTCGAGGAGCGCCTCGGTGCGGGCGACGGCGGCGCGCGACCGCGTCGCACCAGCCCATCGGAGCGCCTCAGCGAGGACGGCGCGGCGCTCGCCGTCGGGCAGCGCGCGGAGCGCGTCGAGCGGGAGCGAGACGCCGCGGGCGTCGGGCGCGGCGAGGCGCGCGAACGTTCCCGCCGGACCAGCGTCGATCGCCGCGCGCACGTCGCGGGCCGTTTGCGCAATGCGGGCGGCTGTCGCAGGTCCGCCCTCGGCGTCGAGGAGCGGCAGCACGCCGTGGCGGATGCGGTTGCGGCGGTAGGCGTCGGTCGTGTTCGAGGCGTCGTCCATCCACGTCCAGCCCTGCGCGCGGGCGTGCGCCTCGACCTCGGCGCGCGTCGCCCACAGCAGCGGCCGCACGAGCGCGACGCCCGGCGCGAGGTCGCGGCGCTCGGGCATCCCCCCGAGCCCACGCAGGCCCGCGCCGCGGACGAGCGCCATCAGGACGGTCTCGGCCTGGTCCGTCGCCGTGTGCCCCGCCGCGACTGCCACCGCGCCGAGACGCCGGGCGGCACCCACGAGCGCTGCGTAGCGCGCGGCGCGCGCCTCGGCCTGCCGGTTCCCCGCCGGCACCGGCGCCGCGACGACGAGCGCCTCGGCCCCGGCCGCTGCTGCCATCGCCCGGACGTGTTCGGCCTCAGCCTCGGCCTCGGCGCGCAACCCGTGGTTCGCGTACACGGCCACGGCATCGACCCCGATCGCGCGGAGCGCGAGGAAAAGCACCGTCGAATCGATGCCGGCGCTGGTCGCCACGACGAGGCGCTCGCCCGGCGCGATCCCGCAGGCGGCGGCAGAATCGGCGAGGCGCGCGGCGAAGGGAAGCACGGAGGACGGAGGACGGAGGACGGAGGACGGAAGCAAACGCAGTATCGGTCTTCTGTCTTCTTGTGACTTACGTAGTTGGTTTGAAATCGGCCTGCCCCCCCTATAACGTCATACCCGCGGAGGCGGGGATCCATCTTCGCACCGGAAAAACGCTCGTCAGGCTGATGGATGGGCTGCGCCGGCCTTCGGCGCCCGCCTTCGCGGTAATGACGGCTGGAAGGGAGTTGCTCAACTGCGTAAGTCCTGTTCTGCCTTCTGTCTTCTGTCTTCTGTCTTCTGTCCTCGGCATTTCCCCTCACCGCCGGAACATCCGCTCGATGTCGTCCTCGGGGATCCGGACGAGCGTCGGGCGGCCGTTGGGGTCCGTGAACGGGTCCTCGCAGGCGAACAGCTGGTCCACGAGCGCGCGCGCCTCGGCCGAGCGCAGCGTGTGGCCGGGGCGGATGGCCGAGCGCCGCGCGAGGGCGCGAGCGAGCGTGTCGCGGGCGTCGAGGCGCGGGCCGGCGTCGGCGCGGCGGACCTGCGCGAGCAGATCGTCCAGGACGGCGCGCTCGTTGCCGAGCGTCACGTCGGCGGGGAGGCCGCGGACGAGCACGGCGCCGCTCTTTGCGGGGGCGAGGTCGAAGCCGAGCGCCGCGAGGTCAGGAAGGATCTCGTCCAGCAGGGCCCGGTCCGCCGGCGCGAGCTCGACCGTGAACGGGAACAGCAGCTGCTGCCGCGGCGCCATGCCCGACGCCATCGAGGCGAGCGCGCGCTCGTAGAGGATGCGCTCGTGCGCCGCCTGCTGGTCCACGACGAGCAGGCCCGAGCGGACCGGCGAGAGCAGGTAGCGGCCGTGGAGCTGCCACAGCGTCCGCTCCGTCTCGGAGTCGAGGTCGCCCAGCCCGCCGGCGTCGCGGCGCGCTGCGACGGGCGGGTAGACACGCGGCGAGCGCGGCGCGGCAGCGTCGGACGGCGCCCAGGCGGGGGCAGGCGGCGGATTGGCGCCCGAGGGCAGGCGCGCCGGCCGCTCAGGGTCTACTGGAGCCGAAACGAACGGCGGCATCCCGTTGGGAGACGCCGGCGGCAGCGCAGCGGGCGGCAGCAGCGTCTCGAGCGACGGCACAGGCGGCGTCTCGGCTGGCACCGCGACGGGCACGGCGCCCTCGAACGACAGCCCCAGCCCGGACTCCGCCAGCCCCTTCTTGACGACGGCGCGGACGAAGCTGTACACGCCGCGGTCGTCGTCGAACAGGACCTCCGTCTTCGTCGGGTGCACGTTCACGTCCACGTGCCGCGGATCGACGTCGAGGAAGAGGGCCGAGAGCGCGTGGTGGCCGTCGGGCAGGAGCGCCCCGAAGGCGGCGGCGACGGCGTGGTCCAGCGGCCGGCTCTTGACGTAGCGGTTGTTGACGAACAGGTACTGGTCGCCGCGCGAGCGCCGCGCGACGGCCGGCTGCCCGACGACGCCGCGCACCGAGAGGTACGTCGTCGCCTCCGACACCTCGACGAGGTGCCCGGCCACGTCCTGACCGAGCACGCCCGCCACGCGCTCGCCGAGACTGGCCGCCGGCGGCAGGCGGTAGACCTCCATCTCGTCGTGGACGAGCGAGAAGCCGACGCCGGGGTGCGACAGCGCGATCGCCTGGAACGTCTCGATGAGGTGCTTGAACTCGGTCGCCGGCGACTTGAGGAAAGCGCGCCGCGCCGGGACGTTGTAGTACAGGGTCCGCACCGAGAGGCACGTCCCGTCGGGCGCGGCGCACGGCGCGGCCGAGACGACCTCGCCGCCGTCGACGCGGACGCACATCGCCGTCGTGTCCTGCCGGCGCTTGGTCTTGAGCTCGACGCGGGCGACGGACGCGATTGAGGCGAGCGCCTCGCCCCGGAAGCCGAGCGTGCGGAGCCGCTCGAGGTCCTCGAAGGCGCGCAGCTTGGACGTCGCGTGGCGGCCGAAGGCGGCGACGGCGTCGCGCGGGCCCATGCCGCAGCCGTCGTCCGTGACCTGGATGAGGTCCGAGCCGGCGCGCTTCAGCACGACGTCGACCTGGCTGGCGCCGGCGTCGAGGGCGTTCTCGAGCATCTCCTTGAGCGCCGAGGCGGGGCGCTGCACGACCTCGCCCGCCGCGATCTTGGACGCCAGCGTGTCGGGAAGCGGCTGCACGAGGTCGTCGCCGCCGGCGTCGTCAGGTCCCGCGTCAGCGGCGTCTGGAAGGTCCGGGTCGGTCGTCTGCGGCACGTGTGGCGGGGTGTTTTCGGACCAACGCCGGCGGAGCGTGCAGCGTGCCCGGCGGCGCCCTCGCGCCGCGCCCCAATCTACCGCCGGACGGACAGCGCCTCGGCCGGCAGCGCGCACCGAGACGCCCGCCGGGGCGTATTCTTGCCGCATGTCCGAGCGCCCGCCCCGCCTCGCCCCGCCCGACCCGCCGGCGCTCGCGCCGCGCGCCGCCGCGCCGCATAGCCAGGCACCCGCGGACGACAGCGAGTGGATGCCCGTCTCGACCGTCGCTCGCGAGCAAGGCGTGCCTCTGCCGCCGCTCGGCCCGCCGGACCCGGACACGGTGAGCGTCCCGCCGCACGAAGAGAACGTCGACGACGGCCGGCCATCTGCCGGACCCGACGGCGGGCCGACGACGGCGACCGTCCACGCCGCCGCGGCACCCGGCCCGGTGCCGACGGCGACGCACCGACGCGACGCGACGGTCCCGGCCGAGACCGAGCAGGGCGTCCTCGAGGACCTCGCGCGGTGGCGCCGCAAGCGCTCGTCCGCGCCCGAGGTGATGGACCCGCAGACGGCCATCGCTCAGCAGGCCGGCTACGAGGTGATGGAGATCGGCACGCCGCCGAGCCTCGTCCAGCGCTACTTCACGACGCTGCGCCACGCTGTCGGCCTCGTCTACGGCTCGGCCGTGGCCGTCGCACGGGACCGCGAGCAGTTCGCCTTCGTCAAGGGCTTCCCGCTGTTTCTGATCAAGCTCGCAGCGTTCTTCGTGCGCCCGTTCGTGCGCCGCGACATCCGCGCGATGCCGATCCAGGAGCAGCTCCGCAAGCGCCTCGAGCTGCTCGGGCCGACGTACATCAAGCTCGGGCAGGTGCTCGCGCTCCGCGAGGACCTGCTGCCTGCGTTCATCACGGACGAGCTCAAGAACCTCCTCGACCGGCTCCCGGTGATGCCGTTCCCGGAGTACCTCGACCGCGTCGCGAAGGGCCTCGGCCGGCCCGTGGACGAGATGTTCGAGTGGGTCAACCCGAAGCCGCTCGGCTCGGCGTCCATCGGCCAGATCCACCAGGCGCGGACGGTAAACGGCGAGAACGTGATCCTGAAGGTCGTCAAGCCGCACGTGTATGTCGTGCTGAAGCGCGACTCGCGGCTGCTCGGCTTCTTCGGGTCGTTCCTGCAGATCTTCTTCTCGCGCTACCAGCCCAAGAAGGTCCTCGACGAGTTCGCCGAGTACACGCTCCGCGAGGTGGACCTCCGCCGCGAGGCGGACAACGCCGAGCAGTTCGCGATCAACTTTGCCGACGAGCCGGACATCCGCTTCCCGAAGATCTACCGCGAGTACTCGTCGCGGCTCGTGATGACGATGGAGCAGTTCAAGGGCATCCGCCCGGACACGCCCGCCAGCCGCGCGCTCCCGCAGGACGTCCGCGAGCGGATCGTGGACTTGGGCGCGAAGTCCATCATCCGGATGCTCTACGCCGACGGCTTCTTCCACGCGGACCTCCACGCGGGCAACCTCTTCGTGCTGGACACCGAGCCCGACGAGCACGGCGACATCCACCCCAGTCTCGGCTTCATCGACCTCGGCATGGTCGGCTTCTTCGACGGCGACCTCCGGCGGACGCTCCTCTACTACTACTTCTCGCTCGTCACCGGCGACGCCGAGAACGCGGCGCGCTACCTCGCCTCCGTCTCGGAGGCCGGGCCGAAGGCGGACCCGCGCGGCTTCCAGCGCGCCGTCGCGGAGCTCTGCCGGCGCTTCTACCGCGCGCAGAAGCACGGCGAGGTCTCCGTCGCCGGCCTCATCATGGAGAGCGTAGGCCTCGCGGGCCAGTACCGGATGTACTTCCCGGTCGAGCTCGTGCTGATGACCAAGGCGCTCATCACGTTCGAGGGCGTCGGGCAGGCGCTGCTGCCAGGCTTCGACGTGGCGGAGGTCTCGCAGAAACACGTCAACAAGCTCTTCCTGAGCCAGTTCAACCCGCTCGCGCTGGTCAAGGAGAGCTTCCGCGGCGCGCCCGAGCTCGTGGACCTCATCGTGAAGGCGCCGACGCTCATCGCCGAGGGCATCCGCTTCCTCGAGTCGCGCATGCGCGGCCCGGACTCGAACCCGCTGTCCGGCCTCCGGACCGCCCTCCTCGCAGGTGCCTGCCTCGTTGCTGCGTCGCTCGCGGCGACGCTGGACCTCCTGGACCCGGCGCAGAACATCTGGTACGTCTGGACGCCGCTGTTCGTCTTCGCCGCCGCCTTCGCGATGAGGCGGTCGTAGCAGCTAACCCAGGCTGCGCCCGGTGCGGGTCGGATGGAATCTGATGCTCAGGGTGAGCGTCGGCCCGGTAGGGCGGCCTCGCCGAGGCCGCTACTAGCGGTTCCGACGCGGCGCGCTCGGCGAGCGCGCCCTACCAGACCGGGATCTGACCCAGACGCAACCTGGGTTAGCTACGGTGCGACCACGACTACCGTTTTCTCAACCGCCACGCGCGGCGTCTCGGGCGTCGGGGCGCCGAAGCCGGGCCGGCCTGCGGTGCCGACGACGCGGATCGTGGCCACGCCTGGCCGGAAGAGGGCAAACGTAGCAGTGTGTGGGTAGTAGGCCAGATCAGCCGTGCAGGCGCCGTCCGGCCCGGGATCCAGGAAGAAGTCGAATGGCCGAACCTCAGCGCTTCCTTCATCGCTGGTGAACTCGGTGTCTCCTTCCCGGAAACAGCCTCCGCCGATCGTGAACGTGGTCACCGTGAACTGACGGCCGACGATGACGGTGTCGGGGGCTGTCAGGGCCGGAAAATTGGGCGCGTTGCGGAGGAGCTCGCCCGGGATGCGGAGTGCATCGGGTCCGGAGGTGTCGCATGCGGCGAGGGCGAGGCAGGCGGCGAAGGGGGCAAGCTGTTTCATGGCGCGGACGTGTGAGCGAACGCGAAGATGGGGCCGCCGCACCCCGCCGCGCAAGGGCTACTCGGCGGGACAGCCGCCGCGGTGTAACCTCTGCGCCACAGCGCCTGTCGTCCGTCCTGAGGTATGCACCAGACACGCTGCACTCCAGCGCATACGACCTTAGATTGGTTTTCTCGCTGCACCGATCCCATGCGCCTCACCGTCACTGTCCCCGATATTGTCGCCGAGCACGCCCGCCAGCTCGCCGCCCGCACGGGGCAGTCCGTCTCGGCCGTCGTCGCCGAGGCCATCGAGCGACACGTCGCAGAAACCCGCCGCCGCCATGCCTTCGACACCATCGATGCGCTCGTCGGCTCGGGCGGCATCGGACCCGATGCCAACGCGCAGATCCGCGCGATGCGCGACGCCTCCGACCGCGACGACTGCACGCTCGGTGCGGCCTAGATGGAAACCCCGCCGCCGCTCCCGCCCGTCCAGGCCCTCGGGTTCGACACGGGCTTCTTCCTCCGCCTCGTCGAGGGCGACGACCGCTCGCGCACCGTCTGGGCCGACGTCCGGGTCGGCCGAGCCTCGGGCATCGTTTCGTGTTCGTGCCTGACGCTCTTCGAGCTCGATCGCCTCAGCCTCCGCACGGTCGTCCTACCCGAGACCGCACAGGCCCTTGTCCAGGCGATACAGGTCGCGTGCCGCGTCGTCTGGATCGGCCCCGAGGCAGGCGCTGGCCTGCTCGCGCGGGCTGCCCGTCTCGCGCACGGAAACGGCCTCGCCATAGCCGGCGCCATCATCCTCACGTCGCTCCTGGAGGCCGGTGCGAAGACGGTCTACACCTCCGATGCCCTCGTCGGCCGCTACGAGGGACCGGTCGAGATCGTCGTTCTCTGACCCCGGTCTGACACCCGCCTGACGATGTCCACGACGTCGATGGCCGCGTGTACCAGCACGCTTCACCTTGATCGCGACCTCTCCGACGAGCGCTCCGTCTGGCCTGCAGCGCCGATCCGTCTCACCCTCTCCGCCCCGATGCCCGACGACGACTCCCAGCCCCGCAATCCCCTCCACGGCGTCACGCTCGAGCGGGTCCTGCGGGACCTCGTCGACTACTTCGGCTGGGACGAGCTCGGCGAGCAGGTCCAGATTCGCTGTTTCACGCACGACCCCAGCATCGCATCGAGCCTCCGCTTCCTCCGGAAGACGCCGTGGGCCCGCGAGAAGGTCGAGTCGCTCTACCTGTTCATGCTGCGCGAGCAGGCCCGACGAGCACGCCCTTAGACCGGCTATGTAACCCAAGTTGTGTCCTGCCCGAATTGTCATTGCGAGAAGCGTAGCGACGAAGCAATCTCGTTCTCCAGCGCGCTGGACGTCGAGATCGCTTCGCCTAGATCGCAATGACACAACTTTGATTATGAAGGATTTGAATGTGGGCGTGCGCTTCTGCCATTCTCGCTGGCGGCGAGGTGTAACGGTGAGCAGACCACAAGAATGGACGACCTGCTCAGTATGATCATCAAGGCTCCAACTCCGTCACGTCCTGCGCCGACGCCAGAAGCTCCTGCGTCTCACGCCTCGGAGCCTGCGCCTCGCCTCTGAGCACGTTCGAGTGCCGCGAGACGGGGTCAGGAAGAGCCTGATCTCCAGGACCTTCAGGAACTCTCGTTCTCGTCTGTGCCTTCATCCTTGACTTATTTCTGCGCCGTACTCGCCGCCGCCGGTTTCGCTGCCCACCTGGCTCCCGCGCGCGGCGGTACTCCCGACGGCGCTTCACTCACCAGACCCAGGACATGACCAACGTCACGCTCGACCAGGCCCAGACCATTCTCGCCGCTGCCCGGAAGAAGGCAGAGGACATGGGCATCCGCCAGAACGTCGCCGTCGTCGACGCCGGCGCCAACCTCAAGGCCTTCCTCCGCATGGACGGGGCCTGGCTCGGCTCGGTCGACATCGCCATCACGAAGGCGAAGACGGCCCGCTTCTTCGACATGCCGACCGGCGACCTCGGCGAGATGTCGCAGCCAGGGAAGAGCCTCTACGGCATCGAGCACTCGAACGGCGGGCTGATCTCGTTCCCCGGCGGCATCCCGCTCAAAAACGCGGACGGCGACGTGGTCGGCGCCATCGGCGTCTCGGGCAGTACGGTCGACGACGACCACGCCGTCGCCCAGGCCGGGGTAGACGCCTTTTCCTCCTGATCCCACTCTCCTGATACCCTCCATGTCCAGACAGCAGAATATCGACGCACAGAAACGCTGGGGCGAGGAAGTCGCCAGCCAGGGCCGCCTCGACGTGCTCGACGAGATTCTCGCCGACGGCTTCGTGGACCACGACCCGGGCGACTACGCGCCGACGAAGGCGGGCCTGAAAGACTTCTTCCGCGACTTCCGAACGGCCTTTCCCGACCTCACTGCCGAGCCCGTCGAGATGGTGGCGAGCGACGACTGGGTCGCGATGCGGTACACGGTCCGCGGCACGCACCGCGGCGAGTTCCGTGGCCACGCCCCGACCGGCCGCTCGTTCGAGGCGCCGGCGATGCAGCTCGGCCGGTGGACGGACGGCCGCTGCACCGAGCGCTGGGGCGTCACCGACCAGTCGGAGATCCTCGACCAGCTCGGCCTCGCGTAGCCCGGTCCCAGGCGACCCTCTCCCCTGCCGGTTCACCTGAAGCCGCTCGCCGACCAGACGGTCGTCACCACCGAGCACGACGTGATGATCCCGCACACGGTCGTGCTGCGGCCGGGGCTCGAGGTCCAGCTCGTCTTCAACGGCTACCACTACTGGGGCCGGCCGCCGACGGCCGAGCTGCACCAGGAGCTGCGCGAGGCGACGAAGGCGGTGCGGCCGGGCTGGGACCTGAGACGGCCGGGGCGGCGTCTACAACACGTCGCGCAGAAGACGCGAGAGCCGCCGCTCGACGGCGCCGTAGGGCGGGATCAGGGCGTCGATCTGCGCCTGCCGCTCGACCCACGTCACCCGGCCGAGCAGGAGCGCGAAGTCGGGGTAGTGAACCATCGCCCACGGGCCTGCCACCACGTGCAGCGTCTCGCCGTCGAGCATCAAGCTCCGCGCGTCCTTGTTCATCGAGCCGACCAGCGAGAAGAACACCGCGCGGTCGCGGAGCGCGGGGCTCAGCAGGTCAACGCGCGACACCATCGGGTACGCCGCCGCCGCCCGCGTCGCGAGCGTGCCCCGGACGCTATCGGCCATCATCGACCCGCGGGCCGCCTGGACGAGCCCGGAGCGGATCGTCTCGACGTCCATCCCGGCCGCGATCGCGTCCATCACCGGGCGCATCGCGAGAAACTGGGTCTTGCGGTGCAGGTTCGGCTGGCGGTCCGCGACGTCCTCGACCAGCGGGGCGACGGCGAACCCGGCCGCGTCGAGCTGGTCGGGTGTGTCCAGGAGCAGGTCGTAGA
>JBBSQZ010000025.1:0-19009 GCA_038243565.1 Rhodothermales bacterium
CGACCTCGTCGGCTGGGGCCTGCTCGCGCTCGTGGTCCTCAAGTTCGTGTCGTGGTCGATCTACCTCGGCAGCGGGACGTCCGGCGGGACGCTCGCGCCGCTGTTCATCATCGGCGGCGGCATCGGGGCGCTGCTCGGCGGGCTCGCCGCGGGCGTGCTGCCGGCCGCGGGCGTCAGCGCGGGCGTCGCCGGCCTCGTGGGCATGGCCGCCATCTTCGCCGGCGCGTCGCACGCGTTCCTCGCGTCGGTCGTGTTCGCCTTCGAGGCGACGCAGCAGCCGATGGGCCTGCTGCCGCTGCTCTCGGGCTCGGCCGCGGCCTACCTCGTCTCGCAGCTGCTGATGCGCAACTCGATCATGACGGAGAAGCTCGCCCGCCGCGGCACCGACGTCCGGACGGACTACGGCGTGGACTTCCTGACGCAGGTCGCCGTCCGCGACGCCGCCTCGCGCGACGTCGTCACGCTCGCTGCGGACGAGCCGCTGGCCGACGTGCAGGCGTGGATCGCGGGGGGCGGCACGACGCACCACGGCTTCCCGGTCGTGGACGCGCAGGGCGCGCTCGTCGGCGTCGTCACGCACCGCGACCTGCTGAACCCGGCCGCGGACCCGGCGTCGCGCGTCGGCGACCTCGTGTCGCGCCCGCCGGCCGTCGTCTACGAGACGAGCTCGCTGCGCGAGGCGGCGGACCACATGGTCCGCGAGCGCGTCGGCCGCCTCGTCGTCGTGCGCCGCGACGCCCCGACGACGGTCGCCGGCGTGCTCACCCGAAGCGACCTGCTGCGCGCCCACGGCCCGCGCCTCGACGCCGCGACGCAGCCCGAACCGACGCTCCGGCGGGCGCGCCTGCGCGCGGCGCGCCGCCTGCGGTCGAGCAGGGCGGGCTGAGCGCGCCCGTCACCACGTTCCGGCGAGCGCGGCGCGGACGGCCTCCACCAGGTCGCCGCGGGCGACGACGCGGACGAGCCCGCCGCCGGCGCCGTCCGTGAGGAAGCCCGCCTCGGCGAGGCCGTCGCGCGTGATCGGCGTCGGCACGACGGCGACGCGGATGCCGGCGGCGATGGCCGCCGCGACGCCCGTCGCCGAGTCCTCGACCGTCAGCGCCTCGGCCTGGGCGGTCGCGCCGAGTGCGATCCGGTAGCCCTCGGGGTCGGGCTTCGTGCGCGCCACATCGTCCGCCGTCACGATGCGGTCGAAGTCGCCGGCGAGGCCCAGCGTGGCGAGGACGTGGTCGGTCGCGTCCCGCGTGCTCGTCGTCACGAGGGCGACGCGGCAGGCGACGGCATGGGCGTGGCGCACGAGCGCGTCGGCCTCGGGCCGCGCCGCGTCGCGGACGGCTTCCGCATCGGAGAGAAGCGCGTCGTAGTGGCCAAGGCGGATGCGGACGAGCGTCTGCCACGGCGCCTCGCCGTCTCGGGCCGCGCCCCGCGCCGCATCCTCGAGATGGAAGCGCGCGACGATCGCGCGGGCGACGGCCTCTCGGCTCTGCCCGACGACGTCCTCGTATGCTCCTTCGACGTCGTTCATGTCGCAGCCGGCGAGGTCGTGTGCGGCGAGGGCATACGATTGTCCTTTGAGGCGCTCCGTCTCGACGAGCGTTCCGTCGAGGTCGAAGCAGAGCAGGCGGAGCGGAGTAGGCATCGGGCGTAGGCCGGGGAAACGCGTGACGCCGGCCCACGCAGTGGAGGCCGGCGCCGCGGTGGACGACCGGTCGCCGTCAACGGTTGCCCCCCGGCGCCTCGTGCGCCTGCGTGCCGGGCACCCGAATGTCCTGTCTGAGCGCGCGCTCCTCGGCGCGGATCCGCACGGCGAGCAGCGCGGCATCGAGGACCGAGAAGACGACGGCCGTGCGCCAAGCGCCGTGGACAAGCGGAACAGCCGCGATTTCGGCCGCGACGCCCAGGTAGTTCGGATGGCGCATGAGGCGGAAGACACCGGTCTGCACGCGCGCCTCGCCCGGGATGGTGACGATGCTGGCCGTCCACCGGTCGTCCAGCGCGCGTTGCGACCCGGCGCGGAGCGCCATCCCGGCGCCGAGCCCGGCAATCCCAAGCGCCGCGAGGCGTGACCCGGGGCGCGTCGGCAGCGCCCAAACCTCGGCGAGCATCGACGCGAACCACGCGCCGTGCATCGCCCGCATGGCCGGCATCTGCGAGGCATGGACGACGCCCCCGCGCGCAACGAGCGCCGCCTCGTGGCGCGCCGACAGCCGCAGCTCGGCGATCCGAAGCCCGCCGACGAACGCGACGAGCTCGGTGAACGCGACGCGCGACGCCAGCGAACCGCCCGGGCGCCTCATTCCCACCGGAGCAGGACGAGCTCAGCGCCGAAGCCGGGGCCCATCGCGAGCATCACGCCCCACGTCCCGGCCGGCTCCGCGGCGATCCGCTGCGCCTCGTCGAGCAAAAGCAGCACGGACGAGGACGAGACGTTGCCGACGCGGCGGAGCAGGCTCCGCGTGTCGTCGAGGCGTCCGGTCTCGAGCCCGAGGCCCTCCTCGATGGCGTCCACGACGCGCGGGCCGCCGGGGTGGCACAGCCAGCGGCCGACGTCCGGGATGGTGAGGCCGTGCCCGGCGAGGAACGCCTCGACGTGCGGGCGCAGCGCCTCGCGGGCCGTCTTCGGGACGTCGCCGGAGAGGACGATCTTCATGCCGGCGTCCGTCACGTCCCAGCCCATGTGACGCTCCGTGCCGGGAAAGAAGACCGAGCGCGAGTCGACGACGCGGAGCGCCGGTGCCTCGGCCGGCGGAAGAGGCGCGGCACCGTCGCCGCCGACAGGCCCGAGGGCGAGCGGACGCCCGGCGCTGGCGTTGCGCCCGGCGAGCGGGTGGTCGGCGCCGACCATCAGGACCGCCGCCGCGGCGTCGCCGAAGAGGCCGCAGGCGATGAGGTTGGCGACCGACGTGTCGCCGGGCTCGATCGTCAGCGAGCACAGCTCGACCGTGAGCGCGATGGCCGCCTCGGCCGGGTGGCCCACGAGGTAGTCCGCCACGCGGGCGACGCCGGCGGCGCCCGCGGCGCAGCCCAGCCCGTAGACCGGCAGCCGCTTGAGCGTCGCCGCGAACGGCAGGCGGTTCATCAGGCGCGCGTCGAGGCTCGGGACGGCGATGCCGGTCGTCGAGAAGACGGCGAGGTGCGCGACCTCCGTCAACTCCATCCCGACCTGCTCCATCAGCCCCAGGATCGCCCGCTCGCCGAGGTCCACGGCGCGGCGCAGGTAGGCCGTGTTGAGGCCCTGCCAGCCGGCGATCTCGAGGTAGCGCTCGCGCGGCTCGGCGGTGTAGCGCGTCTCGATGGTCGTGTTGGCGTGCAGGGTGGCGACGCGGTCGAGGTTCACGCCGCGGCTCGCCCAGAGCTCCTGGAGCTGACCCGTGAGCTCGGCCTGCGGGTAGTGGAAGTCCGGGAGGCCGGCGGCGGTGGCGAGGATCTGTGGCAAGAGGGGGGGCGAATGGGGTGTCGGAGCGATCGGGCAGGATCAGTCGGTCTCCTGAAGGTCGGGGAGCGGGGCGACGGGCGAGGCGTCGGGCGCAGCCTGTCCGGAGAGTTCGGTGTGACGGATCTCGCCGCCGAGGTGCCCGCTCCACACGAGCAGGCCGGCCGGGACGAGCGCCAGCGCGACCGTCGCGACGGCGAGCCCGCGCCGCAGCACCTTGCCCCACGAGAGGCCCAGCGTGACGAGCGCCAGCAGGCCGGCGGCGTAGGCGGCGTAGGCCGCCCGCTCTGCCCATTCCTCGTGCTCGTGGATCGAGTGGCGGTCGATGCCCGCGACGAGGCGTTTGAGGATGTGCTCGGCCCCATCGCCGCTCCACATGGACACGTAGGCGAAGAGGGCCGCCAACACGAGCACGCCGAGTGCAGCCTTCGTCACGGCCTCCTCGCGCCGAGCGAGGCCGTACGCGCCGAGCAGCAGCCCGAACGGAACGCCGAGCACAGGCAGATGATTGACGAGGAGATGGAGCTGGGCGCCGTTCATGGGGGAGGTGCCGAAGCGGTAGTGGGACCGGTGTGGAACGCCCCGGCGTACTGGAATAGGGCTTGTGGGTTTAGCGGCGACGATGAGAGGTCGGTGAGAGCCGGCGCGCTAACGTGCTGGCCCCGGACCCGCCGCGGTGCGCGTGGGCGTACCATCGCAGCGATGCCACGCCTGCTCCTCATCGAAGACGAACACCCGATCGCCTCCTTCATCCGCCAGGGGCTGGAGGAGGAGGGCTATGACGTCTCGTGGGCCGAGACAGGCGCCGAGGGCACGCGCCGCGCCGGGGCCGAGCCGTTCGACGCCGTGATTCTGGACGTCCGCCTGCCCGACGCCTCGGGCGTGGACGTGTGCCGCGAGATCCGCCGCCTCGACCCGACGCTGCCGGTCCTGATGCTGACCCCGCTCGACGCCGTGTCGGACCGCGTGGCGGGTCTTCGCGCCGGGGCCGACGACTACCTCGCCAAGCCGTTCGCCTTCGACGAGCTGATCGCGCGCCTCGAGGCGCTGCTGCGCCGCGCGCGCCTCGCCCCACCGGAGCTCGCCTACGTCGACGGCCCGCTGCGCCTCGACCTGACGATGCGAGCGGCGGCTGTCGCAGGCGCGGCGCTGGACCTCACGCCGACCGAGTTCGACCTGCTCGCCTACCTGCTCGCGCGCCGTGGGCAGGCGCTCTCGCGCGACGCGATCCACCGCGGCGTCTGGGGCCACGACTTCGACCGCGGCACCAACCTGATCGACGTCTACGTCGGCTACGTGCGGCGGAAGCTGGCCGAGGCGGGACTGCCCGGCACCGTCGAGGCCGTCCGCGGCGTCGGCTACCGGTACATCGGGAGCACGGAAACCGGGAGCGCGGAAACCGGGAGCGCGGAAACCGAGAGCACGGGGACCGAGAGCGTGGAGACCGGGGACACGGAGACCGGGGACACGGAGACCGGGGACACGGAGACCGGGGACACGGAGACCGGGGACGCGCCATGACGACGCGGCCTCGGTTTCGGCGGCGCCTCGCGGCGGCGCTCGGCGTCGCGCTGGCGCTGGCGGCTGTCGGCGCGGGCGTCTGGCTCGGCGCGTCGGCGCTGGCGACGGCCGAGGTGCGCGGCGGCCTCCGCGCCGAGGCCGCCGCCGTCCAGCGCGCCGTCGTCGCGACCGATGGCGCCGTCGTGCCGGGCCGGTACTCGTGGGACGAGCCGCACCACCGCTTCGCGAGCCTGCGCATCGACCCCTACTTCCTGCAGGTCTTCGACGTCCGCGGCCGCCTCCTGCAGGCGTCGGGCAACATCGCGACGCTCCCGGACTTTCCGACTGCGCGCCTCGCGCGGACGGACGGCGACGGGCCGCTCGTGCCGGTCGCGCGCCTCGACACCGGCGGCCGCCACCTCTACCGCATCACCGAGCCCCTCCGCGACGCCGCCGGCGCGCGCGTCGGCGACGTCCAGATCGCGCGCTTCGACCCGGGGGTCGGGACGCAACTCGGGCGCCTCGCGCTCGGCCTCGTGCTCGGCCTCGGCCTGCTCTTCGCTGCGCTGATGGGCCTCGTGTGGGCCGTCGGCGGGCGCGTCGTTCGGCCGCTCGAGTCCATCACGGCCCACGCCGCCGGGCTCTCCGCGGCGACGCTCGGCGAGCGCGTGCCCGTCCCGCCGGACGCCGACCGCGAGACGGCGGCGCTCGCCGCAGCGCTCAACGGCGCCCTGGCGCGCCTCGACGGCTCGTTCGCCGAGATGCAGCGCTTCACGGCCAACGCCGCCCACGAACTCCAGACGCCCCTGACGGTGCTGCGCGGCCACGTCGAGGTCGCGCTGCGCCGCGAGCGCACGCCCGAGGCGTACCGGGCGACGCTGCGCCTGCTGCTCGGTGAGGCAGTTGGGATGGCGCAGGCCGTCCGCGGCCTGCTCGCGCTCGCGCGCCTCGATGCCGGCACGGGCCTGCCGACGGAGACGGTCGACCTCGCCGAGATCGCGCGCGATGAGGCCGAGGCCGTCCGCGCCCACGCCGAGGCGAAGGGCCTCCGGCTGACGGTCCACACGCAGCCCGCGCCCGTCTGCGGCCACGCGGACCTGCTGCGGGACGTCGCGCGCAACCTCCTCGACAACGCCGTGAAGTACACCGACGCCGGCAGCGTCGCCGTCTCGGTCACCGCCTACGGCGCCGAGGTGCGCCTCGCCGTCGACGACTCGGGGCCGGGCATCGCGGACGCCGACCGTGCCACGGACCGCTTCTGGCGGGCCGACGCCGTGCAGCACCTGCCGGGCAGCGGCCTCGGGCTCGCCCTCGCACGGCGCATTGCCGAGACGCATGGGGGGCGCCTCGTCCTCTCGGCGTCCGCAGCCGGCGGCGCCCGTGTCGAGGCACGCTTTCCTGCGGTACCGCCGTGACGGCAGGCGTGGGCGCGGTATCCTGACCGCCCGACGCCCGCCCTCGCCCATGATTCCGCTCCTCCCGCACGGTGCCGCGGCGCCCGAGGCGGCACCGGACGACCCGCGCCTCGGCCACTGGCTCGCTCGCCAGTCCGCGGTGACGGACGGCGCGCGCGTCGCGCTCGTCGGCTTCCCGTCGGACGTCGGCGTCGCGCGCAACGGCGGCCGGCCGGGCGCCGCGGAGGGGCCGCTGGCGCTCCGAACCGCGCTCTACAAGATGACGCCGGACGCTCGCGATCCGGCCCCGTTCGAGGCGCTCCTCGCCCGCACCGCCGACGTGGGCGACGTGCCCGTCTCGGGCGATGTGGAGCGGGACCAGGCAGCATTAGGCGAGACCATCGCCGGGCTTCTCGACCGCGGCGTCTTCCCGGTCGTCCTCGGCGGCGGCCACGAGACGCTCTACGGCCACGCCCTCGGCTACCTCGAGGCGGAACGGCCGGTGCATCTGCTCAACTGGGACGCGCACGCCGACGTGCGGCCGCTCATCATCGGGCCTAATGGTGAAGGGATCGGACACAGCGGGTCGCCGTTCCGGCAGGCGCTCGAGCACCCGTCCGGGCTCGCGCGCGGCTACACCGTCGCCGGGCTCCAGCCGTGGCGCGTCTCGGCCGCCCACGCCGCGTTCGTCCAGAAACACGGCCGCCTCGTCTGGATCGAGGACCTGACGGACCCCGAGACGCTCGTCGCCGACCTCGCCGGCACGACCCTCGCCTCGTTCGACCTCGACGCCGTCGACGGCATGTCGGGGGTGAGCGCCCCGAACGTCGGCGGCATTCCCGTTCCCGTCTGGCTCCGCGCCGCCGAGGCGTGCGGCGCGAGCCCGCACATCACGTCAGCGGACGTCGTGGAGCTCTCGCCGCCGCACGACGCCACGGGACAGGCCGCTGCACTCGCCGCGCTGACGGTCTGGCACCTGCTGCGCGGGCTGTCGATGCGGGAAGGGCATGGGGGATGAGGCAAGGGGCATGGGAAAAGCCGTTTGCTCATGCCTCATGGCCCATGCCCTCACGCAATCAGCCCCTCAACCACGCTGCCATCTCCGCCCGCGTGCGCGCCCGGTGCGCCCGAAAGCGTCTCCGTCTTCAGCGAGCCGAGGCCGAAGGCGCAGGCGGCCCACGTGAGGCCGGCGCCGAAGCCGACGAGCATCAGGCGGTCGCCCGCCTTCGCGCGGCCTGCGTCGAGCGCCTCGCTGAGCGCGATCGGGATGGACGCGGCCGACGTGTTGCCGAAGCGCGAGACGTTGACCACGACCTTCTCCTCGGGCATGCCGAGCTGCTCGGCGGCGTACTCGATGATGCGCGCGTTGGCTTGGTGCGGGATCAGCAGGTCGACGTCGTCCGTGCTCCAGCCCGAGGCGCCGAGCACGCGCGTGACCGACTCGACCATCGTCCGCGTCGCAAACTTGAACACGGCCCGGCCGTCCATCCGGATGTAGTGGAGGCGCTCGTCGATGGCCTTCTGCGAGACGGGGATGCGCGTGCCGGGGCAGGGCGCGATGATCGCCTCGAAGGCGGACCCGTCCGAGCCCAGCTCGAAGCCGGCCACGCCGCACGCCTCGCTGGACGCCTGGAGCACGACCGCGCCGGCGCCGTCGCCGAAGAGGACGCACGTGTTGCGGTCGGTCATGTCGAGGTTCTTCGAGATCGTCTCGGCGCCGATGAGCAGGATCGTGCGGTAGGCGCCGGTCCGGATGAACTGCTCGGCGGTGACGAGGCCGTAGACGAAGCCCGTGCAGCCGACCATGAGCGTCATCGCGCCCGCGCGCCGCGCGCCGACGCGGTCCTGCACCTGGCTCGAGACGGGCGGCGTGAGGTAGTCCGGGCTCGACGTCGCCACGAGGACGAGGTCGATGTCCTCGGGCCGGATGCCCGCCCGCACGATCGCCCGCTTCGCCGCCTCGACGCACAGGTCCGACGTCGCCTGCGAGGCGTCGGCGAAGTGCCGCTCGCGGATGCCCGAGCGCGAGACGATCCACTCGTCGGACGTGTCGACGAGCCGAGACAACTCGTCGTTGGTCACGACGCGCTCGGGCACGTACAGGCCCCACCCGACGAGGGAGGCATGGAGGTCGGTCATGGCGGTCTCGGTGGGGGAGCGCTTCGAAGGTACCGCAGTGCGCTACACGGCGCGAAAGCGCCCCGTCTCGAGGAAGTGCAGCGTGAGCGCGATCGTGTCCGGCGCGCGCATGATGAGCGCGTGCGAGCGCGGCACGAGCGCCGTGTCCGCGGCGCCGCCGGCCGAGAAGGCGCTCGCGACCGAGACGGTCCCGTCGTTCGGCCCGTCGAAGAGGCGGCCGAAGGGCAGGATGCGGCGCGTGCCCGCGATGACGCCCGCCTCGACGCCGCGGATCGGCCCGAGCGCCCGGAGCACACTGAGGTCGCCGGTCGTCATCTCGGACAGGACGGGGCCGAGGTAGGCGCGGACCGGGCGGACGCCGTGGAACGTATCGGCCGCCTCGCTGCCGCCGTGCGGCGGCGCCAGGAAGACGGCGCGCGACCCGCCGGGCAACGCATGCCCCGCGTCGAGGCGCCCGCCGGCGAAGACGCGCACCAGGACGCCGCCGAGCGAGTGGGTCACGAAGTGGACGCGCACGGCGCCCGCATCGAGGAGCCGGTCCACGGCCGGGGCGACCTGCTCCGCCACGAGGTCGGCGACCGAGTGGTGGCGCGACGGGTAGCCGACGATGGTCGGCGCGTAGCCGGCCCGTTCCAGAGCGCGCGCCATCGGCCGCATCGACGTGGCCTGGCGGCCGAGGCCGTGGAGCAGCAGGACGGGATCGGGCATCGCAGGGGAGGGGAGGAGCGCCCTGAACGAGATCGCCGCGGCGCGGGTTCAGCGCGGCGGTGACCGAGAAAGGCGCCTCGGCCGCGTGGGCCGCGGCGCCTCGGAGCAGGACGGAGGGGGATGCGGGATGACGCATGGGCTACGGGGAGACGCGCCTTTCGCCTATGCCTCATGGCCCTTGCCCCTTCGGCTCACGCCTCGACGTTCGCCGTCGGGCCGGCCTGGCGGACCGCGTCGGGCACGGTGTCCGCGTAGCGCTCGAAGTTGGCCGCGAACATGCCGGCGAGCTCCGCTGCCTTGGCGTCGTAGGCCGCCGGGTCGCTCCAGGTGCCGCGCGGGTCCAGGACCTCGTCCGGCACGCCGGCGATGTGCGTCGGGACTTCGACGCCGAAGGTCGGGTCGGTCCGCGTCTCGACGTCCTTCAGCGCGCCCGCGAGCGCGGCGTTGACCATCGTGCGCGTGTGGCCGAGGTCCATGCGCGTGCCCGTGCCGTAGGGCCCGCCCGTCCAGCCCGTGTTGACGAGGTAGACGTCGGCGCCGGAGGCGTCGAGGCGCTCGCCGAGCAGGCGCGCGTACTCGGCCGGAGGGCGAACCATGAACGGCTCGCCGAAGCACGCCGAGAAGGTCGCCTTGGGCTCGGTCACGCCGCGCTCGGTCCCGGCGACCTTGGCCGTGTAGCCCGAGAGGAAGTGGTACATCGCCTGCTCGCGCGTGAGCTTCGCGATCGGCGGCAGGATGCCGTAGGCGTCCGCCGTGAGGAAGACGACCGTGTTCGGGACGCCGCCGATGCACGTCTCGGACGCGTTCGGGATGGCGTCGATGGGGTACGAGAGGCGCGTGTTCTCCGTCACGCCGGCGTTGTCGAAGTCGATCGTGCGGTCGGCGTTCAGGACGACGTTCTCGGCGACCGTCCCGAAGTAGCGCGTCGTGGCGAAGATCTCGGGCTCGCCCTCGGGGCTGAGCTTGATGGCCTTGGCGTAGCAGCCGCCCTCGAAGTTGAAGACGCTGTCCTCGGTCCAGCCGTGCTCGTCGTCGCCGATGAGCACGCGCGAGGCGTTGGCGGAGAGCGTCGTCTTGCCGGTCCCCGAGAGGCCGAAGAAGATGGCCGTCTCGCCCGTCTCGGGATCCATGTTGGCCGAGCAGTGCATCGGGAAGACGCCCTGGGCCGGCAGGAAGTAGTTGAGCGCCGAGAAGACGGACTTCTTGATCTCGCCGGCGTAGCGCGTGCCGCCGATGAGGACGAGGCCGCGGCCGAGGTTGAGCAGGACGAACATCGACGAGTTGAGGCCGGTGGCGGCGTCGCCGGTCGCCTTGAAGTCGCAGAGGTCGAGGACGGTCATGTCCGGCGTGAAGCCCTCGAGGTCGGCGTCCGGCGCAGGCCGCAGGAACATGTTGTTCGCGAAGAGCGAGTGCCATGCCTGCTCGGTGATGACGCGGACCTTGATCTGATGCGCGGGGTCGGCGCCGGCGTAGCAGTCGCGCACGAAGAGGTCGCGGCCGACGGAGTAGCGGCCCATCGCCTTGCCGATGGCGTCGAACGTCTCCTCGGAGATGGGCTTGTTGGTTGCGCCCCAGCCGACCTGGTCCTCGGAGGACGCCTCCTTGACGACGAAGCGGTCGTTGGGCGAGCGGCCCGTGTACGGGTCGGTCCGCGTGGCGAGCGTGCCGCCGTCGGTGAGCCGGCCCTCGCCGCGGCGCACGGCGACCTCGACGAGGCGGGCCGGCGGCAGGTTGTAATAGACCGTCTGGGCGCGGTCGAGACCGAGCGTGGCGAGGTGGTCGAGGACGGCGGCGGGGGCGTTCATCGGTTGGGCGGCAGGTTTGGAAGCGCTTCCGGAGCGGGGCGGCAGACGCATGTCCGCCGGCCCGGGGCGGCATCAAGATACCGGGGCACCGGAGAGTGGATCCCGGCCCGGCGCGCACGCACGCTATCTTCGATCCGACCGTTAACACGTCTCCACATCACTCGCGGTCCGCTCCGCAGCCGTCCAATGCTTCGACCGTTCTCCGTTCCGGCGCTCCTCGCATTTCTCACCGCCACCGGCGTCACGCCCGCTGCCGCGCAGTCCGCTGCGGCGCCGCGGCCGGTTCAGATCACGATGGACACGGGCACGTTCCGCTACTCGGACGCCGCCTCGCTCGCCGAGATCTACCTCTCGGTCGGCGCCGCGTCGCTGCGCTACACGCGCGCGGCCGACGGCTCGTTCGAGACCGGCCTGCCGCTGCACGTCACGATCCGGCCCGTTGCGGCAAACGC
Source organism: Rhodothermales bacterium (assembly GCA_038243565.1). GTDB lineage: Bacteria > Bacteroidota > Rhodothermia > Rhodothermales > Rubricoccaceae > DASVSE01. Next base: position 11,432 of record JBBSQZ010000025.1, read on the forward strand.
CCCGGCCGGCGCTGCGGCCGCCGCCGCCTACGACCAGACGCTCGAGTACCGCTTCTCGGTCGCCGACACGGCGGGCCTCGGCGCGGGCCAGGTCTTTACCGAGCAGATCCGGACGTCGCTCGTGCCGGGCGAGTACGAGGTCGCCGTCGCCGTCGCCTCCACTGCCGACCGCGCGGGCTCCGAAGCGCGCACGGACCTGTCGGTCCCGGACTACGGCACCTCGGCGGGCACCGTGCTCTCGTCGGTCGAGCTCGCGCGGCGCATCGCGCGGGCGACGGACGAGACGAGCCCGTTCGTCAAGAGCGGCCGCATCGTGCAGCCGCACCCGGCCGGCTTCTACGGCGGCGACCTCCCGCGCGTGACCTACTACGCCGAGGCCTACGGCGTCCCGACGACCGCGCCGACCTACACCGTGCTCACGTTCCTCTCGCCGGCCTCCAGCCCGACGCCCATCGAGGGCACGCAGACGCGGGCCGAGCGCCCCGTCCAGCCCGTCGACGTCCTCGTCGGCGCGGTCGACGTGAGCATGCTCCCGACGAGCCAGTACACGCTCCACGTGGTCCTGCTGAACGCGGCCAACGAGGCGCTCGCCGAGCAGACCAAGCGCGTCTACGTCATCAACCCCGACGTGCCGCAGCCGGCCGTCAACGTCGCCATCGCCGCCGACGACGAGCTGCTCTACGCGGCGATGCCCGAGGAGGAGCTCGAGCTCAACGTGCAGCACGCGCGCGTGATCGCTAACAGCCGCGAGCGCTCGGACCTCAACGCACTGCGTACGGACGACGAGCGCCGCGCCTCCCTCGTCCGCTTCTGGCGCAACCGCTCGCAGGAGAGCGGAACGGATGCCCGGCGGACGTTCTACGACCGCCTCGTGCGTGTCAACGACCGCTACCGCTACGGGCAGTCGCCGGGCTTCCGCACGGACCGCGGCCGCGTTTACCTCACCTATGGCCCGCCGACGGACGTCGACCGGCAGTCGGTGACGTCCAACACGGCGGGCTTCGAGCGCTGGACGTACGACAACATCCCCGGCAATGGCCGCTCGGAGTTCATCTTCGTCGACCGCTACTCGTCGGGCCAGATGGAGCTCGTCCACTCGAGTGTTCGCGGCGAGACCTCGCTCCCGAACTGGCAGGACGAGCTGCGGAACTGAGGGAAGGCGGAAGGCGGAAGGCTTGGACCGAGCGCCTCGGGAAGTTTCAAACGTGCGCCGCTGGTGACGTCTGTCGCATCCATCCCGATATGTCATCCCGGACTTGATCCGGGATCTCCTCGAGGTTTGATGGGGCGAGGCGTGACCATTCGAGTGCGCCCCAGCGTCCAGAAGATCCCGGCTCGGAGGCCGGGATGACACTGTAGAGAGGGCGCTGGCATTTTTCCGCCCGCCGCCCGCCGCCCGCCGATTACCGGCTCCCCGCCACATCCCACGCGACGCCCGTCAGCGCCTCGCAGGCGTCGACGAGGCGCGCCGCCACCTTCGCGTCGCGCGCCCGCGCCGACTTCTTCGCCGGGCCGGGCAGGCCCCAGACCTCGCCCCAGCCCGACGGCCCGACGTAGTCGCCGCCGCGCACGCCGCGCTCCGTCGCCACGGCGAGCGTCGGGAGCGCGCCTTTCCACGCCGCCATCCCGATGGTGCGGGTGAACGCCTCAGAGGCGAGCGCCTCGAGCTTCGACTCCTTCATCTCCGCTGCTCCGCCCTGGAGGTTCGTCGCGGAGTAGCCGGGGTGGGCCGCGACCGAGATCGCGTCCGTGCGGGCGGCGTGAAAGCGGCGGTCCAGGTCGAGAGCGAGCATCAGGTCCGCGAGCTTGCTCTGGCCGTAGGCGCTCCACGGCGAATAGCCGTGCTCCCCGTTGAGGTCGTCGAAGTCGATCTTGCCGAAGCGGTGCGCGAGCGACGACAGCCATACCACGCGCGCGTGCGGCGTGCCGAGGACGCGCGGCATCAGCAGGCCGACGAGCGCGAAGTGGCCGAGGACGTTGGTGCCGAACTGCATCTCGAAGCCGTCGGCCGTCTCGCGGCGCGGCAGCGCCATCACGCCGGCGTTGCAGATGAGCACGTCGAGGCGGCCGAGGTCGTAGCCGGCGGCGAAGGCGCGGACCGAGGCGAGGTCCGCGAGGTCGAGCGGCCGCACCTCGGCGGTGCCGGCCGGCGCGGCGCGCTGGAGCGCCGCGAGGGCGTCCGCCGCCTTGTCCGCGTTGCGGCAGGCCATCACCACGTGGCCGCCGGCGAGCATGATCCCGCGCGCCGCCTCGAAGCCGATGCCGCTGTTCGCGCCGGTGATGACGGCGACGCGGCCGGACTGGTCGGGGACGTGGGCCGAGACCCAGGAGGCGAGCGAGGACATCAGGCAGGGTGAGGAGGGGAGAGCGCAGGCACCCGGCGCGCCGCCCGCGGTTCCGTGAGGGCAACGGGCATCGGGAAATACGGATGGTAGAGGGCGGAAGGCGGACAAATGCGAGGAGATTCCGCCCTCCGCCCTCCGCCCTCCGCCCTCCGCCCTCCGCCCTCCGCCCTCTGCCCTCTGCCTCACGCCTCGCCGTACGTGACGATCAGCACCTCGAGGCGCTCCGTGCCGCCGGCCGTATTCATCTCGGACGCCTCGCCGACCGTCTTGCCCGTCAGCGCGCGGGCGACGGGCGACGTGAACGCGACCAGCCCGGCGTCGGCGTCCGCCTCGTCCACGCCGACGATCGTGACCGTCTGCTCGCCGCTGTCTCCGCGGAACGCCACCGTGGCCCCGAAGCGGACCGTGTCGGACGGGCGGGGCTCGACGAGTTGGACGCGGGCGAGGCGCTCGGCGAGCATCGTCAGCTTCGCCGAGACGATGGTGAGGCGGCGCGAGCGCTCCATCTCGTCCGAGTGGTCCGCGTCGGCTTCCGCTTTCTCCGCGAGGAGCGCCTCGCGCTCGTCGTGCAGCAGGCGCAGCCCGCGCGGCGTGACGTAGTTGGAGACGCCGGCGGGCAGCGGGGCGCGGGGCGGGATGACGGGCGGCTCGTCGGGGCCGTCGTCGCGGGCGAAGGCGCGGCTCATGAGGACTGGTGCGTGTGTGGCCCGGTATTCGACCGGTAGGGCGTGGATTGTTCCGCCGCCACATCAGCCACCCGCCGCCACACGCCAGACGACGTTGCCCACGTCGTCCGCCACGAGCAGCCCGCCGCGCCCGTCCACGGCCACGCCGACGGGCCGCCCGCGCGCCTCGTCATCGACGAGGAATCCGGTCAGCACGTCGACGGGTGCGCCGTCCGGCCTGCCGTCGGCGAACGGGACGAACACGACCTTGTAGCCCGAGCGCGGGCGCCGATTCCACGACCCGTGCTGCCCGACGAACATGCCGCTGCGGAACGCGGCGCCGAGTCGGTTGGCGCCGGACCACGCCAGCCCGAGCGACGCCGTGTGCGGCCCGAGCGCGTAGTCCGGCACGACGGCCGTCGCCACGAGGTCCGGCCGCTGCGGCTGCACGCGCGTGTCGACGTGGTCGCCGAAGTAGCTGTACGGCCAGCCGTAGAAGGCGCCGCGGTGGACGGCCGTCATGTAGTCCGGCACGAGGTCCGAGCCCAGCGCGTCGCGCTCGTTGACGGCGGCCCAGAGCGCGCCCGTCGTCGGCTCGAAGGCCATGCCGACGGGGTTTCGGAGGCCGGTCGCAAACTCCCGGTGCGCGCCCGTCGCCGTGTCGATTTCCCAGACCGAGGCGCGGCCCGCCTCGGCCGCGATCCCGTTGTCCGCCGCGTTGCTGTTCGAGCCGACGCCGACGTAGAGGTGCCGGCCGTCGGCGCTGGCGACGAGGCTCTTGGTCCAGTGGTGGTTGATCGTCCCGGCCGGCAGGCGGGCCAGCGTCGTCGGGGCTGCCGAGATCGCCGTCTCGCCCGGCGTGTACGGAAAGGAGACGACGGCGTCCGTGTTGGCGACGTAGATCCGGCCGCCGACGAGGGCCATGCCGAACGGCGAGCTGAGGCCGCTCAGGAAGACCGTCCGCACCTCGGCGTCGCCGTCGCCATCGGCGTCGCGCAAGAGCGAGATCCGGTTGGCGCTCGGCGTGATGGACCCGGCGCGCTTCATGAACAGGCGCGTGAAGAAGCCCGTGATGCCGCGGTTGTCGTCGGGCTTCGGCGGCGCGTTCGTCTCCGCGACGAGCACGTCGCCGTTGGGCAGCACATAGAGCCAGCGCGGGTGGTCGAGGCCCGATGCGTAGGCCGTGACGGCGAGCCCCGCCGCAGGCGTCGGATGCTCGCCCGGCCGCCAGCCCGTCGCCGTGGCAAAGTTGACGGTCGGAATCAGCGTCGTGTTGGGCGCGGGAAGCTCGGGCGCGGTGCCGGTGCCGGCCGAGACGGGGAGCCGGGCGGACTCGCCGCAGGCGGAGAGGGCGAGCGCCGCGGCGGCGATCAGGACGAGGCGCATGCAGGTGTTCAGAGATGAAGGGCCTGAACGCTGTGCCGCGCGTCGGGTCCCCGCGCAACCACCGCGCCGCGAGCGCGTAGCCAACGTCTCACCCGCCCACACTCCGATGGAATTTGGAGACGTCCTGTTCGGCTTCATCCTGTTCGTCCTGTGCCCGCTGGCCGTGTTTATCGGCATCGCCCAGATCAAGAAGGCGAAGGTCAGCATCGGCGAGCGCGGCGGCGAGATGCGGGCGTCAGAGCTTCGCCGGATGGTCGAGGATGCCGTGGAAATGGTGACGGCGCCGCTCAAGGCACGCATCACGGACCTCGAGGAGCGTCTCGGCGACGAGCCGGTCTACGCGGTCCGCGAGCGCCTCGCCGGTGAGCGCCTCGAGGAGCGCCTCGCCGGCCCGGCCCTCTCGGCCGCGTTCGACCCCGAGGCGGACCTCGACGACGCCGACGGACGGCCCGTCCAGCGCCGCGCCCGTGCCTAGCGCCCGCCCCGAGCACGACGACGCCTTCTGGGCCGCCCTCGCCGAACGCGACTGGCGGCGCGTCCGCTGGCGCGCCGGCGTGGCGGACGTTCCCGCCGAGGCGCGCTGCGTCGCCTTCGAGACGCCGCTGCACCGCGCCGGCACTTACTACCGCCGCCCGGTCTACACCGACGGCGCCGTCTGGCTCTCGCAGCCCGCGCACGACGAGATGATGCGCCGCACCGGCCGCCGCCCGTCCCGCGCGTCTCGAGGCGGATAAGGGAAGGCGGAAGGGTTGGGATGAGCGCCTCGATAAGTTCCGCACCTGCGCCGCCCGTCACGTGTGCCACGATTAACAAAATATGTCATCCCGGACTTGATCCGGGATCTGCCTTTCTCTTCTGCGTTTCTTGAGGAAAATGCAAAAGGCAGATCCCGGGTCGAGGCCCGGGATGACAACGTAGAGAGGGCAGTGGCAACTTTCGGCCCACGGCCCACAGCCCACGGCCCCTACAGACGGCCGGTGAGGTGCAGCAGACGGAACTGCCAGACCTTCAGCGCCGCCTCGCGCACGATGCCCTTGCTCATCTTGGACTGCCCCTCGGTGCGCTCCGTGAACACGATCGGCACCTCGATGAGGCGGCAGCCGTTCTTCCACGCGCGGTAGTTCATCTCGATCTGGAACGAGTAGCCGTTCGAGCGGACCTTCGCGAAGTCGATGGATGACAGGGCCTCGCGGCGGAAGCACTTGAAGCCCGCCGTGACGTCCTGCACGGGAAGGCGCGTGATGGCGCGCGTGTACATGCCGGCGCCGAACGACAGCACGAGGCGCGCGAGCGGCCAGTTCAGCACGCGCAGGCCGTCCACGTAGCGGCTGCCGATGGCGACGTCCGCGCCGCGGCCGCCCTCGGCCGGCGGCTGGCACGCCTCGACGAGGCGCACGAGGTCGTCCGGGTTGTGCGAGAAGTCGGCGTCCATCTCGCAGACGTACCGGAAGCCGGCGTCGAGGGCGACGCGGAAGCCGGCGAGGTAGGCCGTGCCGAGGCCGAGCTTGCTCTGCCGCTCGACGAGCCCGATGCGCCGGGGAAAGTCGCGCCGGATGGCCTGCACGATGCCCGCGGTGCCGTCCGGAGAGCCGTCGTCCACGACGACGATGGCGAAGTCGCCGGGCAGGCCGAGGACGCGCCGCAGGATCGACGCGATGGTCGCGGCCTCGTTGAAGGTCGGGATCACGACGACGGCGCCGAGCCCGGCGTACGGGTCGGGGGCGTCGAGGAAGGCGTCGCGGGCGGTCGTCGTCACGAGCATGTGGTGGGCGCAGCAAACTACGCGCGCGGCTGCTTTTTGCGCACCCCGGCCGAGCGGGTGCTGCTCCCTTCCCCGAGGGCACGGGAGCGCGCCGCGACGGCGTGCCGGGGGACTATTTTGTGCCCGCCCCCAGCCGACCCCCGACCGTGGCCACGCCGACCAAACCGTCCAAGACAGCCGCCTCGAAGAAGGCCGCTCCCAAGACCTCGTCCCGGAAGCCCGACGCGCACGCGCCCGGCGAGCCCGGCACGCCGCCCGACGCCGTCACGTCCGGCGATGGCGCCACGACGGGCGAGGCGGTCGCGAGGGACCCAGACGCGACGCCCGCGCCGGCGTCCAACACGCCCGAGCCGACCGGCGAGGCGCGCCCCGTCGCCCCGAACCCGCACATGCCCGACGTGCGCGTCTACCGCGACAGCGGCCACACGCACGAGTCGCTCGGGCTGAGCGTTGAGACCGTCCTCGACATGTACCGCAACATGCTGTTGCAGCGCCGCTTCGAGGAGCGCGCCGCGCAGATGTACGGCCGCCAGAAGATCGCGGGCTTCCTGCACCTCTACATCGGGCAGGAGGCCGTCTCGACGGGCGCCGTGTGGGGCACCCGCCCGGACGACCCGATCATCACGGCCTACCGCGACCACGGCCTCGCGCTCGCGCGCGGCATGAGCCCGGACGCCGGCATGGCCGAGCTCTTCGGCCGCGAGGGCGGCTCGTCTCGCGGCAAGGGCGGCTCGATGCACTTCTTCGACGTCGCGCACCACTTCTACGGCGGCCACGGCATCGTCGGCGGCCAGATCCCGGTCGGCGTCGGGATGGGCTTCGCGTGCAAGTACAAGGGCACGGGCGGCGTCGCGATGGCCTTCTTCGGCGATGGGGCGCTCAACCAGGGCGCGTTCCACGAGGCGGCCAACCTCGCGGCGCTCTACAAGATTCCGGTCCTGATCGTCGTCGAGAACAACGCCTACGCGATGGGCACGTCGGTCGAGCGCAGCCGCGGCGACGCGGACCTCTCGAAGTCCGGCTACCCCTACGGCATGACGTCGGTCGTGATCGACGGCATGGACCTCTTCGAGGTCTACGGCGCCTTCAAGACCATCGCCGACGAGGCGCGCGCCGAGAACGGCGCCGAGGGCAAGCCGTTCTTCGTCGAGGTCCAGACGTACCGCTACCGCGGCCACTCGATGTCGGACCCGCAGAAGTACCGCACCAAGGAGGAGCTCGAGGCGAAGAAGGACGAGGACCCGATCGTCCGCGTGAAGCAGTACCTCCTGGACCGCGACCTGGCCACGCTCGAGGCGCTCGACGCCATCGACGACGAGGTCAAGGCCGAGGTCAACGCCTCCGTCGCCTTCGCCGACGCCAGCCCCGAGCCGTCGGTCGAGTCGATGTACGAGGACGTGTACGCCGAGGACAACTTTCC